>JAEWAU010000089.1 GCA_023391535.1 Bacillota bacterium
ACCCACCCCCCCCCCGCCCACCCCCCCCCCCCCCCCCCCCGCGACGGGGGAAGGCGGTTGATTTCAGAGCTCGTTGAACACGACGGCGACGATATCGCGCACGGGGATGACGATGCGCGTGCCGAAACGATCGTGCTGGCAGGAGCAGCCCGAGCCGGCGAAATCGTTGAAGGAAAACTGATTTCCGAAAGGATGCCGCGGCGCGGACGGAAAGCGCGTGATAAGCTCGATGACGTCGCAGTCCACATGGATGAGCAGGCCGGTGAAGCCTCTGCCGGAGCATCCGCCGCTCCGGGTGAATACGGTTATGATACGGCCGATGTTGTCGTTTGCGCGGTCGAGAATCCGGCCCAGCTCGCCGGAGACGCTGTTACTAGACATGGGAAGACCAGTCCTTTCTGTATGATACCGTTTTCCCGTTGAAGAGGCGGCAATATTTACCGGGAAGGAGCCGCCCGCCAAATGCGGGAGCAGTATGGAAACCGAAACTCCGGCGGAGCGGAGAGAATCCGCTGGGCGGACCGCCGCGCCTTCCGGAGCCTGCGGGTCTATACCATCCTATGGGGAAACGACAGAAAGGTGCATGTGTTCCGGCATTTCGACCGGTTTTATACGAATCTCCAGATAAAAGGAAGGAGAACAATCCGCATCAAAATCCATCGGAAAAAGCTTTTGCCACGAACTTTATTTCGTTTTTCATCGGTTATTCGTGCTGGAAAAATCTGACGCCCCGCTTTTGCGGCAGCCCGCGGGCGGGGGAAATGAGGCGAAAGAGTATGGAGTACGCGCACGCGCCCTCGGGCGCGCTGGAACGCTGGCGGCGCAACCGCAGCGGAGAAGGGCTTCGCAGCCGGTTCCGGACGCTCGCCGAAAACGACCGGCGAAAAGCCGTGGAGCTGCTTCGCGAGCCGGGACTAACGTTTGGAACGCTGTTTCTGCTGGCTCCCGAGCTGCGGGAATTCGCGCTGGCGGAGGAACTTTCCCCGGAGCGCAGGCTTTCGCTGCAGCTGAGCGGCGCGCTGCTGCACGACGGGGAGCTGCAGGAGGCGTTCGGCGCCGCGCCGGACGCAGCCGAAGCGGCGCTCGCCGTGCCTTCCGGCGCGGGCTTGTCCGGCGCGGGCTCGCCCGGAACGGCTGCACCCGGTTCGGCGGAAACGGCCCAGAACGAGCGCGAAGCGCTGCGTTGGATGTTCCGGACCGGCGCGCGGGACGACGGCCTCAGCGACCGCTTCGACCAGCTGCTGGACGCGGCGGCCGCCACGCTGTTCAAACGACACCGCGATTCCGACTTGCTGCCTCTGGCGGCCGGCCTGCTGTTTGCGCGCGCACGCAAGGGCGCGTTCTACCAGGACCTCGCGTGGGCGTTTTTCCAAACGGGCGACCCGCGCTGCCTGCTGCTGCTGGCCCGCAGGCTCCGCTCGCGCAACCCGGAAGAGGCGGCGCTCGCGCGCACGCTGCTGCATCTGCCGGAAGGAGAGCGCGCGGAGGAAAACTACCGCGCGTTCCTCAGCTGGCACCGCGAAAACGGCGATTACGTCCGTTTCCGCCCCGGCGGCTTTCAGGTTACCGGCACGCCCAAGGTCTACGGCGTGGATTTAGAGGCCAAATATCTGGGCCGTGCCCGGAGCCGCGCTCCGGAGGCGGACGGCGCAGGAACTGGGGAGCTTACGGCCGCGGAATACGGCTGCCTGTGCCGGTTCCGCGAGCAGGGTGAGCCGGAGCGGCTCGCGCTGGCCTCCTACTCGAGACGGCTGCTCCGCCGTTCTCCCGCGCGCTGGAAGGAGTGGATGCGGGAGCCGGTGGAGGATCAGCTTCGGGATACAGGCCGGCGGCGCGTGTGACCGCCGGCGGCGGCCCAAACAGCCATTCGGCAGGGAGGAAGATTACATGATCCTGGCAGGAGGCAAACCGCTGCCCGCAGATTTTTCTGCGGGGCTCGACGCGGTATCGAAGGCCGCACTGGACGCCATGCAGGCGGACGACGGCACGTTTTCCTACGATTCCCCGGAGCAGCTCGCGTTTGAGCTTGCGGTGCGCAACGCCACGGTGGCGAGCGCGCTCCGGCTGTACCGCAGCGGAATGGATTTCGCGGTATTCCGGAAAACCCGCTGCAACGAAGCATACTGGCGGCGCACGCGTGAGGGCGGCTTCGTGCTGCGCGACGGCGCTTCCCCTTCCGCGGCTATCCGCGATATTTTTGAAAACGGGCGGGCTTACGCCACGGAATGCGCCACCGCCATGGTGATCGTGTTTTACGGCGCGCTGCTCGAGGTGCTCGGCGACGAGGCGTTCGACCGCATGTTCCCCCGCATCGAGCTGATGGATTGGCATTATTTATACGGCGCGCTGGGTTCGCTCAACATGATGACAAAGCGGCGAATCTACCTGCCGGGCGACCGGCGTTATTTCGCAAACCCCGACGTAGATCCCTCCACGCCCGAATGGCAGGGCGAAAACGTCATCGAGCTCGGCGACGGGCGTTTTTACGGGCACGGCGTGGGCATTTATCCGGCCGAGGGTATCGTGCGCGCTCTCAACCGCAACCGCGAGCGCGGCGCGGAGACCTCCGCCTACCTCATGGACGCGGCTTCGCGCCCCGATTACAAAGCGCTGTTCACGGCCTATCAGCAGGGGCAGCGGGCGCGCGCATAAAAAAGCGCCGCGAAACGGATTTTCCCGTTTCACGGCGTTTTTTTGTAAACAGAAGGCGCGGACACGCTTACTCCGCTTCGGCATCCGCTTGCGCATCCTCGCAGGAATCCGGCACGGCGTCGCCGATGGTCTGCAGTTCGTCGGCCCGGAACAGCTTTTCGCAGTCCAGCAGCAGAACGACCTTATCCGCCATTTTCCCGATGCCGGAGATATAGCGGCTCTGGAACCCGGTGCGGATATCCGGAGGCGGCACGGTTTCCCCCTCCGGGATATGGACGACTTCCGATACATGATCCACGATCAGGCCCGCTTTGACGTCGCCGAGCTCCACGATGACGATGCAGGTGCGGTCGTCGTAGGGGACGGGCGCCTTTTTCAGGCGCAGACGCATATCGATCACGGGGATGATCTGCCCGCGCAGGTTGATGATGCCTTTCATGTAAGCAGGCGCTTCCGGCACGTCGCTGATCTTCTGCATCCCGACAATTTCTTCCACGAACGCGATGGGAAGCCCGAAAGTTTCGGTATCGAGGGCAAAAGTCAGGAACCGGTCCTGCTGCATGTTCTCTTCCTGTTCGTCCTCCGCGTTTTCAAGTTCCTGGGTATCGGTTGTTAACAGGTCGTTCATGGCGCCCATTCCTTTCGTGTCAACCTTTTCTCCGATTAAAATTCGTGCGGACGCGCACAGATAAAAATCCGCGGCAAAAGCTTTTCTCTATGGGGTTTTAGCACGGGCTTTATCCGCAGGTTTATCGGAGAATCGTATCAGCCGATCTGTGCCGCTGCGGCACAAAACCGTTCCGCTTCATTATAGTACGCGCGGCGGCCGAATTCAACCATTTTCGCGCGCGGTTTGACACCGGCGCTCTCCTGTGGCAGACTATAGGCAGTTCCAGTAAAGATCGAATGAAACCGTGCAGTCTGCCCGCCTCCCTTGATTTTACGCAACATTCTGGAACAATTCGATCTTTTCCGGGAATACCGCGGGCAAACGACACGACCGCCGAACGTGAAAAAAGGGGGAAACAGCGATGCCGTGCATTGAAACCAAAACCAACGTTCCGGTTCCCGCCGAAAAAGAGGAAGCGCTGCGCCGGCGCTTCGGCAAAGCCATCGCCCTGCTGCCGGGCAAATCCGAAAGCTGGCTGATGCTCTCGTTCCAGGGCGACTGCGCCCTTGCTTTCCGGGGCGAAACCCGGCCCAAAATCGCCCTTTTGCACGTGAGCCTGTTCGGCAAGGCCGCCGCGCCCGATTACGAGCGCCTGACGGCGGAGCTGACGCACATCGTTTCGGAGGAGCTCGGTGTGGACGCCGCATGCGTCTACGTCATCTACGACGAGGTGAAATACTGGGGCTGGAACGGCGCCAATCTCTGACGCCGCCAAGCCCTCGGCCGACAACGCCCGGCGGGAAACCGCGCAGACGCGCGGTTTCCTGCCGGGTTTTCTGCTTTTTTCGTTCTGCGGCCAAATCCGCGGCAAAAGGCTGCCCAATGGCGCTCCTGGCGGGTCAGACGCCGCCCTGCCGGCGCAGCCGGAGCTGGCGGATATCCGAGCCGAAGAATTTGAGCAGCTCGAATTCCCCGATGAGGCGCGAGAAGATGCGCTCGCCGTAGCGCGCGGCAAGTTCCTGCTCGGAGAGGTTGGTGCTCACGATCATGGGCCGGTGGTGCAGCATGCGCGTGTTGAGGATGTTATAGAAGGTGTTCACCGCGAAGGGGCCGGCGTAGTCGGGCAGCTCGTCGAGAATGAGCAGGTCGCAGTCGAACAGCGAAAATGTGTACTTGCGCTCCCCGTGCCGGTAGAACTCGTCCTCCACGCGCATAAAGATGTTCTGCGCGGTGTCGTAAATGACGCCGTAGCCGTTTTCGAGCACGGTGCCCGCAATGGCGAGCGCCAGATGGGTTTTCCCGAGGCCGGTCTGCCCCAGAAGCAGCAGGCTCTTTTCGTCGCGCCGGAAGCGCTCGGCGTACCGCTTGCAGCGCTCGAATACGCGCTCCATATTGCGGCGTACGTTCACACCGTATTTGGGCAGCGTTTCATCCGGGTAATAGCTTAAGTCGAACGAGTCGAATGTGAACAGCGGCAGCGGGGAACCGGCGTTGGCCGCCTTGCAGGCTTCCTCGCGCAGCAGGGCCTGCAGGCAGGTGCATACGGTATCGCCCGCATAGCCGGTATCCCGGCACTTTGGGCAGGCGTAGCGCGGCTCCAGCTCGTCGGGCGGGTAGCCGCCGGATACGAGCAGTTCGGCGCGCTCGGCCTTGAGCTCCATGTTCTCGCGCCGCAGCGCCTCGATGCGCGGCCTGAGCTCGCCGCCCGCCAGCACCTCGCGCACCGCCTTCATGCCCGTGCGGGCCAGCTCGTTTTCAATTTCGGCGAGGCGCGGGAGCTTTTGATACAAAAGCTCTTTTCTGCGCGCGTTTTCGGCGGCGGCGCGGTCGCGCTGCTGCGCCAGGCGCGCCGATGCCGCCGCGAAAATCTGGGAATCGTATGCCATGAACGCGCCTCCCGCATCGGAATGTGTTGCAAAGCTCCGGCCGGACCGTGAATGGGAGCCGCCGCCCGGGCCGGCTCTTTGCCTCAGGAGTCTTCGTTGAGCTTTTTGAGAGAATAGCGGATGTATTCGTCGATATCGTAGGAAGGCGCGCTTTTTTTGCCTTCGCGTCCCCTGCGGTTCTCGTTCTTCGCCGCCTCCACAGTGGTAATGCCCTTTTCGTGCCAGGAGGCGAGGATGGAATTCATATAGGAAAAGGAGAGCTTGCCCGTGCGCGCCACATTGATGTCGTAGGCGAGCTTCACAAGCTCAACGGGCGTTTTCCACCCGCACCAGCGGGCGACATGCGTCCGTTCGGTGGGCGTGAGCGCGCGCCCGCTGACGCCCAGCGCCGTGCGCACCTGCCCTTCGAAGGAATGTTTTTCCTCCAGCGCGCGCAGCTTGGCCTCAGCCTTGTCGTAGGTATCCACGCCCTCTTCCGCAAAGCCTACGGCCATGCGCTCGATGTAGCGCAGGTTTCCCTTGCCGCAGGAGACGCAGTAGCCGATGAGCATGGCGATGACATCCGCCGGAAGGCCCGCCCCCTCGTGGAGATAGAGCAGCGTGGAGCATTCGGCGGAGGAGACGGGCCGCCCGAGCTGCTGCTGCGCAGATTCGAGCAGGAACCGGACTTCGGGGTCGCACCGGATGCGCTGCGCGATTTCGTCGCGCCCATAGGTGAGCGGCTGGTCGATGACACGCCGGGCCGGGCGCGCGGGAGCCTCCGGTTCGGGCGCGCTTACGGCGGGAAGGGCGGCTGCCGCCGCTCCCGCCGCCGCTTCCGCAACAGGCGCGCCGGAAACGGCCGCTGGTTCCGAAGCGGGCGCTTTCGGCACGCGGGCCGGCGCGGCGTCCTGAAGCGTGAAAAGGCCGCGCTGCGCCCAGAATTCGAGCGAGCGGCGCAGGGCTTCGGGTGCAAGGCACAGCTCCGCCGCCGTGCGCTCCGCGTCCAGCGCGCCGCCGGGACGCCGGAAAACGGCGAGCAGCACCTTGAAATCGTTCAAAGAGGCTTCGTTTATGTATCGATCCGCGGCCTCCGCGGGCAGGGCAAACATCCCCCCGTATCGGCCGAACAACAGCTGATATGTCATGGCGTACCGCAGGCCCTCGTTTCGTGCGTTTCCGGCGCGGGGTGCTTTCGCCGCCCGGCCGGATTGTTTGCAGCTTTCAAAATCCGTGGCTTTATTATAGCATAGTTGAACCGCGCGGGGTAGGGGGCAGACGAAACGGGCCGTGGCTTCTTCGGCGGCGGCCCGTTCGCTTACGGCAATTCAAAAAATGTTTCGGACGGCTCAAGGCGCCCGCGCACAGGCAGCCTGCCTATCGTGACGGCGCCCCGTTCCCGATTGGAATCGCAGCGGAAACGCAACTTGTATTTACAGCGCGGATTGGGTATCCGTGGGCTTGCACTCAAACGTGGAGCATTTGGTTTCGTCTTCGTGCCGGGCCTGCGAGGAACCGCCCACGTTGATCTTGGAGGCAAAGCAGTTGTGCTTCTCGTCGTTGTATGCGCAGTTGGTCACATTGCATTCGATGCCCGGAATGAACTGCTTCCCCTCCGAAGCATGGCTCGAATGGCCCTGATGGGCCTGAAAACCGGAATTGTTCGTCATGGTGCATTCATCCTTTCCTGCGGCGTTTCCGCCCTCGGTTCGGGCGAAAGCGCGGCAAACCCGTTGCGGCGGCAATTCCGGCCCGTGCGGGGCGGAATTTGCCGAAAATTACATCCTTTCCAGAAAAAATTGAACCATTCGAAGTGTTTCGCCTTTTCACCGAAGGTGAACAGACGAAACACAACTTCTTCCAATCTTTTATGGAATCGCTATAGTTTCCGCAGCGCGCGGGCGTTTATACGCGCGAAAATTTTCCGGGCGTCCGGGAGCGCGCCGCAGAAAATATTTTATGAAAAACGCAGCTATACATGCAACCTTTTCGTGGGGAAAATTGTGTTTCTTGCAGAACAGGGGAAATTCAGGGCATCTGCAAAAAAAGAGCAAAGAGCAAAGCCCTTTCCTGACGCTTGGATGAAATGGAAAGAGAAAAAGCGCAGGACTTTGCGGTGCTTTCGGAATTGCCCCAAAAACGGCGGGGAGGCTTTCCCGATGAGATTCCGGCTAAACGAAAAAATATCCCGTTTTTTCAGCAAAAATCGCAAGGCGGCGCTGCCCTTTCTGGCGCTGGCGCTCGCCGCGGCGGCCATCGTGCTTCCGGGCGCGGTTGGTGGAAACCGGGCCGCTCTGCGGGCGCAGGCGCAGGACCTGATGCAGGGCGTCAAAGCCCGGCCCGCGGATGTTTCGGGCGCGGTTACGCAGGAATACCTGCGCTCCACGCAGAATTTTGCCATCCAGCTATTTAAAGAGCAGTACCAGGACGGAAAAAACAATCTGTTCTCCCCGGCCTCGGCGTATTTCTGCCTCGGCATGGTGGCGAACGGAGCGGGCGGCGAAACGCAAAAGGCGTTTGCAAACGTTCTGGGCAAGTACGGCATGACGATGGAGGGGCTCGACCGCGCGTACAAGGCTTATGCGGACGACCTCGCCGTCCGGCGCGGAAGCACCGGCATCGTCGTTTCGAATTCCATCTGGCTGCGCGAGGGGCTTTCCGTGAAGGAGGCTTTTCTGCAGACCAACGCGGATTATTTCGGCGCGGGCGCGCGGACGCTCGATTTCGGCAAGGCCGACGCCGCTCAGACCATCAACGATTGGGTCGCGCGCAGCACGAAAAACCGCATCGACAAACTCATCAACCACATCGACGCCGACAGCGAGATGTTCCTTGTCAACACCCTGACCTTCGACGCAAAATGGGAATCCCCGTTCGACACGGACGTGCCGGCCGAGCAGGCCGATTTCCACACGGAGAGCGGGGGCGCCGTGCCCATGCGGTTCATGAACCAGACGGGCCGCATGGAGGTTATTCACGGCGCATCCGAAACCGGAGCGGTGCTGCCCTACGACGACGGCCGGTTCGCCCTGCTGTGCGTTCTGCCCAAAGAGGGCACGCCGCTGCGCGATTATGTCGCCGCCATGGACGAAAACACCATTCCGAGCCTGCTCAGGCAGGGGACGGAAACAGGGCTTTTCGTGCGGCTGCCTCAGTTTACGGTGCGCGCGGACGAAACGCTGAACGGCACGCTTCAAAAGATGGGCCTTTCGAGCGCGTTTAGCTCGGACGCGGATTTTTCGGGCATGACGGGCGACCGTTCGCTTGTGCTTTCGCAGGTGCGGCAAAAAACCTATCTCGCCGTGGATGAGCTGGGCACGAAGGCCGCCGCCGCCACGGAGGCGGAGATAAAATGCACCGCCGTTCTCGCGGGCGAGAGTATCAATTTCAACCGGCCGTTCCTGTTCGCGGTGGCGGACGTGAAAACGGGCCTGCCCCTGTTCATCGGCACCATGCAGGGCTGATACGGATTTTCCGCAAAAAATACGAAGCCGCGGCAAAACGCGAAAAGCGTTTTGCGGCGGCGTAGCCGCGGGCGGGGGTTGGGTTGGGTTTTTTTTAGCACCCGCCCGCGCCGC
>JAEWAU010000029.1 GCA_023391535.1 Bacillota bacterium
CGCGCGGGTCGGGCGTCCGATGGGGGGGCTTTGGCCGCCGCCTCCATATATTTGCCGAGCAGAATGAGCGTGATGATCACGGCCGAGGCGTCAAAATACAGCCCTGCTCCGGCAGGGCCGAAAAATATGGTATACAGGCTGAAGAAATAGGAGGCCGAAGTGCCCAGCGCGACGAGGACATCCATGTTCGCGCTGCCCGAGCGCAGCGCGAAAAACGCGTTGCGGTAAAACCGCCAGCCGATGATGAACTGCACGGGCGTGGCCAGCGCAAGCTGGAAATACGGGTTGTGCAGCAGCGGGACGCGGATTCCCGCCATGGAAAAAATCATGGCCAGCACCAGCGGCGCGCTGAGAACCGCCGAGGCGATCAGCAGAGACTTCTGCCGGCGCAGCGCACGGCTGCGCGTCTCCTGTTCCTGCCCGCGCGAGATCTTTTCCGCCTCCCGCGCGCCGTAGCCCAGCGATTCCACGGCGCCGATCAGGTCGGAAACCCGCACGGAAGAGGGGTCGAACGCCACGGAGGCTTTTTCCGTGCTCAGGTTGACGTTTGCCTGCCGCACCCCGGGCATGCGGCTGAGCTTTTTTTCGATGCGGGCCGAGCACGCGGCGCAGGACATGCCCGAAATATCCAGCGTGACGTTCCCGGCCTCCGGCGCTGCCTCGGGAACCACCCCGTAGCCGAGGCGTTTCACCGTTTCCGCAAGCGCGCCGCGGCCGGTTGCGCCGTCGTCGTAAACGACGGTGGCCCGTTCCAGCGCGAAATTGACGTTCGCCGAACGAACGCCGTCGACCTTCTGCAGGCCCTTTTCGATGCGCGCGGCGCACGCGGCGCAGGACATGCCCGTTATATTCAGGGAATCTTTGCGTTCCATCCGATCACTTCCTTGAGAATACCCTACCCTATAGGGGGAGGGCCTATGCTGATTATAGCATCCGGTTCCGGCGCCGTCAAGCGAAACCGATGTTTTTTGTCCGCGCTTGGGGCTTTGCAAAAACGGCCGGCCCGCCGCTCCGGCTCGGGCCGGAAAAAGCTGTATTTTTCTTCGAACGGGGAATGCTGTTGATAGGATGCCCGGCTTTTGCGTTTTGCGCCGGAAATGTGTTTTCCGCTTTTTAAGCGGAGAGTTTTCAGGGGAGGCGGATGGGCGATGGCCCTTCGGATTTTCAGCTATGTAGTCACCGCGGTTTGCGCGGGGAGCTTCGGGGCTTTTTTTATGGCTCTGGCGGCGGGAGGAGGCCGGAAGTGATGACACGCGCGGAATTTTGGGCAAAAAAATACCCGCAACTGCCCTCCAGTTACGGACATTCTCAATCAGGCGATGCGCTCTGCGCCGGATTCCGCAGTTTCCGCCGCGCGCCGGCATTTTCGCAGGCCCTGATAGTCCGGATTGCCGTTGTAGCGGCGGATCAGCTCCGAGGCGGCGCGGTCGAGACGCTTTCCGTCGAGCTTTTCGGATAGCCGGACCAGATTGTAGATCACTCCCAAGGCGTTTCCTCCCTTCTTTTTTGCGGCAAACCCGGTGCAAAGGGCCTTGCGCGTCGGCCGACTGCGCCGGGCCGATACGAAAATCCGATGCGAAAGGGGGAAAAATCCGCGTTTGAAGCTTTCCTCTGTGGGTCTGATGCGGATTTCGCTCCTTCCGGATAACGGAGGTTCGTATTGCCTTCGTTTTCAGGATACACCTTTCCTTGTAAGAAATCAACAAAGGTTTTGTAAATAAACTGTATCGGCTGCCGAAGCGGCGCGCCGTTCGGAACGCCTATTTGCAGGAATGCCGGGAACGGAGTACAATAGAATAGAATAAAGCAGGCAGCCAAACCGCAGAAAAACCGCCGCAGGCCCTTGGCGGTAGCCGGCAAAGCGGCTGCGCATATAAAAAGGCGCCGGAGGGCAGAACATGCAGCAGGCAGGGGAAAACATGCATCCGCAGCGCCGCTTCGTACGGGCGGTTACTGTTCTTTCGCTTTCCACGCTGGTCGCCGCCATCGATACCAATATCGTCAATATCGGCCTGCCCACCATTTCGCGGACGCTGCACGCGGGCTTTTCCGGTGTTCAATGGGTGATGCTCAGCTACCTGCTGGCCGTTACGGCGCTCATCGTCGGCATCGGGCATCTCGGGGATCTTTTCGGGAAAAAGGGCATCTTTCTCACTGGTCTGGCTCTGTTTTCGCTGGCGTCGGCGCTGTGCGGTTTTTCGAATTCCATCGGGATGCTCATCGCCATGCGGGCGCTGCAGGGAATCGGAGGAGCCATCCTCATGGCGCTTTCGTTCGCGCTGGTAGGCGACCTGGTGCCCGGGGAGAAGATTCTGGGCACCATGGGCATTCTCACCGCCATGCTGCCCATCGGCTTCGCGCTGGGGCCTACGGTAGGCGGGCTTCTGCTCGCCGCGGGGAACTGGCGCCTGTTGTTCTTCTTCAACGTGCCGCTGGGGGCGCTTGCGCTGGTGCTGGCGCTCCGGTTCCCGGAGGTTCCGCCCGCGGCCGAGCACAGGCGGATGGATTGGGCCGGGATGGCCCTGCTCGTCCTTCTGCTCGCGGGCTATGTTCTGGGCGTTACACAGGCGGAGAACACGGGTTTTTCCGCGGGTACGGCGCTTTTGTTCGTCTCCGCCGTTATTTTGCTGGCCGTCTTTCTTTGGTGGGAGCGGAAGGCGGAGGTCCCGCTTGTGGATCTTTCCATGTTCCGCAGCACCACGTTTTGCGCGAGCCTTGCGGTGAGCGTGCTGGTTTACACCGCCATCACGGGGCATTGGCTGATCGTGCCGTTCTATCTGCAGCAGGGCATGGGATATTCCACATCCGTCTGCGGGCTGATGATGACGGTGGGCCCCGTGGGCTGCGCGCTGTTCACGCCGGTTTCCAGCGCGCTGGCGCGGCGGTTCGGCAGCTTCCGCGTGATGAAGCTGGGCGTGCTCGCGTTCACGGCGGGGGCGTTCTGGATGTCCACGCTGAGCCGGAGCACCACGGTGCCGGGCTTTCTCGCCGCATTGTTCTTCTTTAACGGGAGCCTGGCTTTTTTCCAGACGCCCAACAACGCCGAAGTCATTTCGGCCGCGCCGCCGGAAAAACGCGGCGTGGCTTCGGGGCTGCTGAACCTTTCCCGCACCGTGGGGCAAACCACGGGGACGGCGGTGATCGGTGCCGTTTTCTATTGTTTTACCGGAACCAAAGCGATGGCGAAGGCTACTCCGGCGCACATCGTCACAGGCATCCATTCCGCTTATCTGATTGCGGGCTTTTTGGCCGTGGCGGCGTTCCTGATCGGCCTGAAAGGGCTCGCCGCGCCCCGGAAAAAAGAGAGAGCCTCCGCCTGAGCTTCCGCTTTCAGCAGCGGCCGCGGCGGGGATGGCATAAAGGGAAGAAAAGAGGGGCACACATGTTTTGCAGAAATTGCGGCAAGGAGATCCCCGAAAACTCGTATTTTTGCAGGTATTGCGGAAAAGCCCAGCCCAGACCCGACGCCGCGGTGGCCGCCCCCGCGGCGGACACCACCGCGGCGGGCGCCACCGCCGCAGCCGCCGCCGCAGCGGAGTTCAAGAGAGCGGATTCCGCCGCGCCCGAACGCGGCGGCGAGCCTTTCCGAAGAGACGAAACGGGCACGTTCCGCCCCGCCGCTCCGGCGGCTGAGGCCTCTCCCCGGCGCCGGAGCGGCCGGCGCATCGGCATTGTGCTCGGCCTTTGCGCCGCGGCGGCCGTGGTGGCCTTTGCGGCATTCCTGATGCTCGAAATGTTCCCCCAGGCCGGGCGCGGCGGCCAGGGCACCGGCGCGGCGGTTTCCGCCGGCGCTTCCTCTGCGGGAGGTTCGGCATCCGGCGCGGCGGCTTCTTCGGGCGACGCCTCCGCGCAGTCCGGCTCTGCGTCCGCTGCGCTTTCCGGTTCCTCCGCCGTAGCCTACCGTTCGTATGTCAACGGGCGTTTCGGATTTTCCGTTGATTATCCCTCCGACCTTCAGGCTGGCGAGCAGCCCGCCAACGGCGACGGCCTCGTTTTTACCTCCGCGGACGGCAGCGTGCAGCTTCGGGCCAGCGGGAGCAACAACGTGCTGCCGGTAACGCCCGCCGCCTATCTGCAGCGCCTGCTGAGCAAGCACCCCTCGGCTACCTATCACATGGTGAAGGACGAGCGGTGCGTGATTTCGTGGGAGGAGGACGGCCACATCTTTTACGAAAAGGCGGTTGTGGGCACCGGCTCCATCAACGATTTCCAGTTCGCCTATCCGGCGTCCCAAAAACAGGAGTACGATCCCATCGTAACCCATATTGCGGATAGCTTCCGTACGCCGGGCGTTGCTCAGGCGCACTGAACCGGGCAGCAAAAAGCGGGGCGGCATTATGCCTCCCCGCTTTTTGCTGCCCGGCGGTTGGTTTTGCGGCGTCATTCCACCGATTTGAGGGACGCCACCATATCGATTCTGCGCACCTTGCGGCTCAAAAAGAGGCTGACGCACACGGAGCAGCCCACGGTGACGGCCGTGGCCAGCAGGAAATCCGAAAGCGTGAGCCGGGGTGTGAGATCAAGGCTGGCGGTGGAAACCGCGCCCACGTAGCGCGCCAAAAACCACAGCCCCACCGGGATGCCGGCGAGCCACCCCGCGAACGTGGTGACCAGGCTTTCGCGCAGAGCCAGCGAGCGGATCTCCTTCTGGTAAAAGCCCAGGACTTTCAGCGTGGCGTATTCGCGCGTCCGTTCCGTAAAGCTCAGGATGCCGAGATTATAGAGGATGACGACGCCGAGCAGGATGGCCGCCAGTTTGAGCAGCAGAAAGATGAACCCGAACGAGCGGATATTCTGTACCGCGCTGCGGTACTGGCCCGACGCGGAGGCGGTTTCCTGCACGGCGGAAAGCCCGCTGAGCCTGGAAGCGGCGTCCGGATTGCCCGAAAGCAGAGCGGTGGGCGAAAACGTGCGCCCGAGCTTTTCCCACGCGGCGCGCGAGGCGAACACGCCCTGCGGCGTGGGCGTAACGGCGATTCCGGCCACCGCGGCCCGGAGATATGCGCCGCCGGAGGGGCGCAGCGTGATGACGCCGCCTTTTTTGAGGTGCAGCACCCGCGCCGTGCGCTGCGTGACGATCACGCCGCTTGCCGGCAGCGCGAGCGGTTTGCCGGAAGCGTCGAACATCCGCACGAAGCCGCCGCTGTCCGCCACCGTCAGCAGCCCCGTTTCCGAAGCGGGCGCGTCCTTATATTCCACCGGCTGCTCCTCCACCCACTGGGCGGAGCCGGCGGTTTTGGCCAGCGCGTCGCGGTCCCGCTGCGTGGTGCCGGAGGCGAGCACCGCCTTCACCGCGTAGGTATACTGTTTGGTATACACGAAGCCGGGGAAGCCGTCGTCGGTGTACTGCATCCCGAAGCTCGCGATGAGCAGCATCATGCAGCCCAGAACGCCCACCGTTCCCATTACGGAGCGCACCTTGCTGCGCGCGATGTCGCGCAGCGTCCATTTCCAGCCGAAAGCCAGCCGGTTCCAAAGGCCGGGCGCCTTTTCCAGCAGCATCTGGCGCCCGGCTTTGGGGGCGGGGCCGCGCATACTGTCGGCCGGCATGCCGGAAAGCCCCCTGCGGCAGGCGAACAGCGTGGCCAGCGTGCAGCACAGCGCCACAGCGGCCAGCATGGCGAAGGAGGCCCATGTGAGGCGCACGGGCCATGCCGGCAAGGTGTAGAGGGTGTTCGCCTGGGCGCGCAGCAGCGCGGGTGAAATGGTGAACGGCGCCGCAATAAGCCCCAGCGCGCCGCCCAAAAGCCCAACCGTGAGGCCGTAGCCCGCGTAGTGCAGGCGGATCTGGCCGTTGCGGAACCCGAGGGCCTTGAACGTGCCGATCTGGGTCTGCTGGGTATCGATGAGCCGGGCCATGGTCGTCTGCATGGTGAGCAGCGCGAGCAGGATGAAGATGGCCGAGAACAGCAGGGACATCCTCTGGATCTGGCCGGTTTTCTGCACCGCCGCCGCCACGGCGCGGAAGGTGGTACGGTCGGCGAAACCGAGATAGCGGCTGCCGAGAATTTCCTGCGCCCGGTTTTCAAGGGCGAGGGAATCGGTGCCGCTCGCGGTTTTCAGGCGCACCATGTTGTAATCGAGCGGCTCGCTTTTGAGCGCGGAAAGCGGAAATCCGCCGACGCTCCGGCTCAAAAGGCTGTCCGGCAGCTGTTTGAGCAGCGAAACCGCGCGGGCGGAAATGGCGGTACGTTCCTCCGCGCTTTGGGAGGCGACGTTCGGAAGCTGCGCGAGTTGCCGCAGCGCGGCGAGCTGGGCCTGCGAAACGCCCAGCTTCCTGCACAGCGCCTGCGTGGCCGCGCCCTGCGCCGCGCCTTCGGCCCGCCGCTTCGCGGCGGCGAGCCGGTTGTTCAGGCTTTCCCGCATCGCCGCGAATTTCTGTTCCACGCCCTGCTGCGCTTTCTGTTCCGCCTGCGCTTTTGCCCGGGCAAGCTGCGCGGAAAGCGCGGGCCGCTGTGCGGCGAGCTGCGCGCGCACCTGCGCGCTCGCTTTCGCCTCCGCTTCGGTTTTCGCCTGTGCGAGCGCTTCGGCATAGCCGGGCAGCGCGGCGATCTCCGCGCCCGCGGGCGCTTTGGCGCGAAACGCCGCCTGCACGGCCTGCAGGGCGGCGGAATCCGCCTTTTTTTGGGCGGCGCTTTCGGCTGCCTGCTCCCGCGCCGCCGCGGCTTGTGTAAATACCTGCTCGGCGGCTGTGTCCGCGAAGGCCGTGGCCGTTTGAAGCGCCGCGCTTTTCTGCGCGCTTACCTGCGCGCCGAAGAGCTGTTCGGCCTTTGCGTCCGCCTCGCTGCGCGCGGCGGCATAGGCGGAATCGATTTTGCTTTCAAGCTGCGGAAGATATTCCTTTTGCAGGCTGCGCGCAACGGTTTCGTCGAAGATTTCCCCGGCCGTCCCCGTGCCGATGAGCGCGAAGCCGTACTGCCTGTGGTTGGGCATGGAGTCCGTGGCGGAGCCGGTATAGTAGATGTATTCGGGGCTCATCACAAGCCCGCGGATGGCGAGCGTTTTGCGCACGCCGCCCACCGTGAGCGTGATGCTCCCGCCGGGCTTCAAGCCGTTCGCCGAAGCAAACGCGCTGTCGAGCCAGATGCCGGAGCCCTGGGGGGAATAGGGCGCTCCCGAAACGGTTTGCGGCGTGGAAAGGCGGTTTTCCGGGCTTGCGGAAAGCTGGAGCTGCGGCTGCCTGCTCCCGCTCCCCGGAAGCGCGGCGTCGGCGGAAAACAGCGCCGCGGGAGAGGCATCCGTTACGCCGCCGATGCGTTCGAGCTTTTGCAGGTCCGCCTGCGTGACGCCGCCGCCGTACACCCACGCGGAGGCGAGATCGGTCCGCGCAAAATACCGGGAGAGCTCGGACCGCATCCCGTTCCAGGTACCCTCGAGGCCCGCGTAGATGAACAGCGCGAGGCAGGCCATTGTAAAAACGGAGAAAAACTGCGTCCAAAGGCGGGCGAAATCCCGGCGCATCTTCACAAACAGGTATTTCATCACCACGCCACCTCCTCCATGGAAAGCGGGGCGGCGCAGTTTTCCACCGCCTTCACATGCCCGTCCTTCAGCCGGATGACGCAATCCGCCGTGGGCGCGATAGCCGCGTTATGCGTCACCACCACCACGGCGTTGCGGTAGCGGCGCGCCATCCCCTGCAGCAGCGAGAGGATTTTTTTGCCGGTTTCGCTGTCGAGCGCGCCGGTGGGTTCGTCGCACAGCAAAAGCTGCGGATTCTTGCACAGCGCGCGCGCGATGGATACGCGCTGGAGCTCGCCGCCCGAAAGCTCGGCGGGGAAGTTGTTCATGCGTTTTTCAAGCCCCACCGCGGCGAGCGTTTCACGGGCCGAAAGCGGGCTTTTGCCGAGCCTCACGGCCAGATCCACGTTTTCAAAGGCCGTGAGATTGGGAATGAGGTTGTAAAACTGAAACACGAACCCGACGTTGTGCCGCCGGTAAACGGTGAGCCGGTCGTCGTTAAACGAGGTGATCTCTTTCTGCCCCACGGTGATGCGGCCGGACGTCGCGCGGTCCATGCCGCCCAGCAGGTTGAGAGTGGTGCTTTTGCCGGAGCCGGAAGGCCCCAGCACCACGGTGAACTGCCCCTCTTCGATGCCGAAGCTGACGCCGTCCAGCGCTTTCACGGTCTCCTTTCCCACGTTGTACAGGCGCGACACGTTTTCGAACCGGATAAAGCTCATACGTACCTCCTTGCCCGGAATACGGCTGATTGTGGCATTTCCGGAAAAAAACGAAAGAAATCCTACCTCATCCCACCGTGACCGTCAAAGGGATAAGAACACGGACTCTCGCAGGTTTTTTCGGAATTGCCGCAAAACGGTGCGGACATATAAAAAGAGCAGCCCCGGATTCAGGGCTGCTCGATTGCGGAAAGGGGAAGACCGAGAACCTGCGCGACGTATGCGGGAACGAACCGCACGTTTGCAAGCTCATGCTGCGCGCCGGGCAAAAGGAGCGTGTCCTTATGGAGCAGCGTGGCGACGCCGTTGCACAGCAGGCGCGCCATCAGCTCCGGGCCGGCCTTTGCCGCGAGCTCCGTGCGCGGGAGCGCGCCGCTTTCCAGACCTTCGGCAATCAGCTTCGAAAGCGGGGGAAGAATCTTGCGGAAAAAGCGTTCGGAGAGCAGGTTGTGGAAGGAGACGTCCATGTCGGCATTTCCCTCCGGGAGCATGAGGCCTACATCGCAGATTGCCGTGCGGATGATTCCGAGCACCTGCCGCACCTTGCAGGGAAACGGGACGGATTCGTCGCCGAACGAGCGGACCATGCCCTCCGCGTACCGGTCCACGTACGTGTTGAGGCATTCGTCGAGCAGCGCGTCCTTGGATTTGAAATAGTAGTAGAACACGCCGGGGGAAAGCGGAGTATCCCCGCCCAAAGCGGCGAGGAGCTCGCTGAGCGAGGTGTTCGCGCAGCCTTTTTCGCAAAACAGCGCGATGGCGGCGTCGATATATTCGCTTTTCCGCTTGGCGGGGTCCTGCTTTTTGCGTCCCATAGGCGGCCTCCGTTATTTTTAGAGTGTTGCTCTAAAAATAAGAATACGCCGCGAAAGCGCCGCTGTCAAGATAATTCGAGCGGCGCTCTAAAAATATTTCCGCTGCTTTTGCCCCCGCACGAGAAAAACGCCCGCGTTACGAGAACTCGGTTACCGCATAAGGCCGCTTCGCTTCGCTGCACAGCAAAACGAACCGTTTGCCCTCCGGGCTTGGGATGTACCGGGGATAAAGCAGATCCCCGTGACGGGCGGGCGCGCGATATTCCACGCGCAGCCGGCGGATGGCGGCGCCCTCCGGGAGGCATTCCAGCGCCGCCTCGATGTATTTGGCGTTGTTCATGTGGCCGTTCAAATCGATATCGCTGCGGCGCACGGGGAAGGCGGGCAGCTCCTCGCCGGGCAGCTTCGGCAGCGCGATTTTGCGGCCCAGATAGTCCATGCCGAGCTTCGGGTCGAGGGCGACCTTCGCCATCTCCTCCTTCGGCAGGCTCACCATGCTGCCCGTTTCCAGGCTCACAAACGCGCCCACGCACCAGGAGAGGATGCAGGGGCGGCCGTCTTCACCGAACAGCGCGGTGTTGCGGAACCCGAAATACTTGTTGCAATCGTAAATGCGCGTCTGCACGCGGATGCGCTCGCCGTAAACCGGCAGCCGGAGGATGTCGGCCTGCCGGGAAGTGAGGAACATCCCGAGGCGGTTGGCCGCGAGAAATTTCGCAAACGACGGCTCGGATTCCAGCCACAGCAGGGAACAGTCCTGAATCACGTCCATCGCTCCGGCAAGCCGCATCACGCCGCTTTCGTCCGTCCGGCTGGCGCAGACGCGGCTGTTCAGTTCGTACATGTTCGATCGCCCTTTCCAGAAAAACCGGCATCCGGCATACCGCCTGGTTCCGGCCGGTTGATGGACAAAATCCGCTTCAAAGCCGGACGCAAAAGGCTTTGAGGCGGATTTTCCCATGTTTTGAATCGAATATCAGTATAAACCGTTTTGCGCCGGGGTGCAAGCGAGGGCTTTTTCCGGGCGGGAGCCTGCCTCGTCACTCCACCGTTTTGGAGGATTCGATCATATCGATGCCGCGGAGCTTGAAGTAGGTGACGAGCTGCATGAGAAACGCGAACGCCGTGGTGATGAGAAACGACCACAAAAAACTCAGCGGCCGCACGGTTTTGAAATACGCGTAATCTTCGCGCTCAATCAGCCCCATCACGAGGCGGTGCAGCCCCACGCCCAGCGCAAGCCCCACGGCGATGCCCAGCAGCGTGAGCAAAAAGGCCTCGCGGTAGACGTACTCGTTGGTTTCCATATCGCTGAAACCCAGCACCTTGAGGGTGGCGATCTCGCGCGTGCGCTCGCTGATGTTGATGGAGGTCAGGTTATAGAGCACGATGATATCGAGCAGGCTCGCGATGACGATGATGAGCAGCACAACGCTGTCGAGGCTGCCCGTCTGCTTGTCCGCCGCAAGGAGGATATCGTCCGTGAGCGTGACGTTCACGGCAAGCCCTTTGCCGATCAGGCGGTTCGCCGCGGCCTTTTTGTCCCCCGCAATGCCTGCGACCGCGAGATTGTAGGAGACGGCTTTGCCGAAGAGCGCGCGGTATTCCTCCGGGCTGAGATAGAGATAGTTTCCCACGTGGTTTTCCGCAACGTCCGCAACCGGCACGGAAAAGACCCTGCCGTCGGCGTCCGCAACACGCAGTTTGGCGCCTTTTTTTACCCCGAACAGCTCGGAAAGCCGCTGCGAGATTACGGCGCCCTTGGCGCTCGGCACGGCGCGCGCGCCCGTAAGGGTGCTTTTGAGGCTGAACCAGCGTTCGAAATCCGTTTCGTTTTGCGGCACCACCAGATAGGCGTCCACGGCCTTCGCGCCGGAGCCGCAGGTTACGGAGGTCTGCCGGAGTAGCGCGGGGCTTTTCGCGCCCGCCTGCTCGAGCTGTGCCGTAAGCGCCGCGTTCGGGGAGGAAGTCTCGTTTTTGAGTACGAGCAGGGCGTCGTAACGGAAGATTCCGCCGAACTGGCTCTGCGCCACGCCGGTGATGCTGTCGCGGATGCCGAACCCCGCGAGCAGCAGCGCGGTGCAGCCCGCAATGCCCACGATCATCATGAACACCCGCTGCTTGTAGCGGAAGATATTGCGCATGGTGACCTTCCACGTAAAGGAAAGACGCCGCCACACAAAGCCCACGCGCTCGAGCAGGATGGTTTTGCCGTTTTTCGGCGGAACGGGCCGCAGCAGCGCCGCGGGCGCCTCGCGCAGCTCCCGGCGGCAGAAAGCCACCGTCACCGCCGCCATGAGGCCTGCCGCCGCCGCAAGGATAAACGCGAGGCTGACGGGGCTGTAGCGCAGCAGCAGCGGAGGCAGGATATAGGGAAAGCAGGCATAAATAATCTGGGGCAGGAGCCGGCAGCCGAGGAAGAAACCGGCCGCCGCGCCCGGCAGCGCGGCGCAAAATACGTAGAGCAGGTAACCTGCCGTTACGCCCGCGTCGGAAAAGCCCAGCGAAACCAGCGTGCCCAGCTCGCCGCGCTCCTCCGCGATCATCCGCGCCATGGTGTTGCAGGCCATGAGCGCCACGATGAGCAGGAAGAACAGGGGCAGGATATTGCCCAGCGTTTCGATGGTGTGAATGGCGGATTTGAGGTCGCCGTAGCCGTTGACGAAACCGTTGCGGTCGAGAACCGTCCACACGGGCTTTTCGATATCCGCAAGTTTTTGGCGCGCGGAAGAGAGCTTGGCCTGCGCCTGCGCCATCTGCGCATCGAACACGGCGCGGTTTTTTGCATAGGCGGCATTGCCCGCGTTCCAGTCCTTTTCACTTTGGGCGAGCTGCGCGGAGGCCGCGCCGAGTTTTCCGCGCGCGGCGGACGTTTGCGCCTGGAACGTTTGGATGCCGGCGTTTAGCTGCTCCTGTTTTGCCGAAAGTTCCCGCAGGGAGCTTTGCAGCGAAAAAAGCTGTGTCCGCGCCGCTCCGGCCTGGGCGATCTGCGCGGCAAGCTGCGCGTAGGCGTCGCCGCCGGCGGGCAGGCCGCTTTGCTGTTCCCGCATGGCCTCGAGGGCGGCGGTAAGCTGCGCGATTTTGCCGTTCAGCGTCCCTTCGTTCAGCCCGTTTTGCGCGAGCGCCGCATCGAGCTGCGCGCGGCCATTTGCAATCTGCCGCTGCGCTGAGGCAAACGAGGCCTCCTGCGCCGCGCTCTGCTTTTGCAGCGCGGTTTCGTTTTGAGCAAGCGAAATTTTGGCGCTTTGCAGCTTTTGCGCGCCGGAATCGAGCGCGGCTTTGGCGTCGGCCAGCTTCTTTTCGCCCTCCGCCTTGGCGTCGGCGAGCTTTTTATCCTGCCTGTCGAGCGTCTGTGCCGCTTTGTCGTAAATCTCGTCGTACCGCGCCGTTTCGCGCGCGGGCCCAAGCGCTTCGAGATTTGTGTGCAGTGCGTTGGAAACGCTTTCATAATTTTGCGAAAACACGGCGTCGGGCTGCGCCTGCTTTGCGGTGACGTAAATAACCGGGTATGCGTTCATGGAAAAAGCGCCGCGCTCGATGAACGCGAACGAATAGAGCTTTCCGTCTCCCACCGTGGTGCTGCCGTATTCCTGCGAAAGGAACAGCGGCGATTCCACAAGCCCCACCACCGTGAACGAGGAGTTTTTCAGGTTGTTTCCCGCGCCCGTTACGCGCAGGGTCTGGCCCAAACGATAATGCCGCGCGTCCGCCACGCACTCCGTTTCGTTTTTCGGCATCCGCCCGCTCAAAAGCCGCGCCTTGTTCACCGTGCTTTCCAGAGCCAGCAGCCGAACGGCGTTTCCGCCGCTTTCCGCGTCGAGAAAATAGCCCGGCACGGCGCTTTGCACGCCCGGAAGCGCCGCGAGCGCGCGCACGTCGGCGTCCGTCAGCCCCATGGTGCTCACGATCTGAAAATCCGCCAAACTCTGCGCGCCCGCGTAACGGCCGATGGAATCGGCAATATCGGGCGCGCTCTGGCGGATGCCGGCGAAAAAGCCGACGCCCACCAGCATGATGAGAAGCAGGGAGACAAACCGCCCGAACGACCTGCGAATTTTGAGGAGCGTGTTTTTGACATGCAGGAAGCTCACCATGCAATCTCTCCGGCCTTTTTCGGCGTTTTATTGCGGCCTGTGCTCTGCACGGTGCCGTTTTTGATATGGATCACCTGGTCCGCCACGTCCGCGAGGACGGCGTTGTGCGTGATGAGCACGGTGGTGGTGCCCATTTTACGGCAGGTATCCTGCAAAAGCTCCAATATGCGCTGGCCGGTGGCGCTGTCGAGCGCGCCGGTGGGCTCGTCGCACAGCAGCACGCGGGGGTTTTTGGCGATGGCGCGCGCAATGGCCACGCGCTGCTGCTCGCCGCCCGAAAGCTGGGCGGGAAAGCTGCCCATGCGGTCGCCGAGGCCCACCTGTTCGAGAACGGCTTTCGGGTCGAGCGAATCGGGGCAGATCTGGCAGGCGAGCTCCACGTTTTCAAGCGCCGTCAGGTTCGGCACCAGATTGTAAAACTGGAACACGAAGCCGATGTCGCTGCGGCGGTAACGCATCAGGTCCCTCTTGCCGTAGCCGCCGATTTCGCGCCCGTCCACCGTGATGCTGCCTGCGCTGGGGCTGTCCATGCCGCCCAGCAGGTTGAGCACCGTCGTTTTTCCCGCACCCGAGGGCCCCAGAATCACCGCCAGTTCCCCTTTTTCCACCTGAAATGAACAATCGCTTACGGCCGTGATCTTCCGATCCCCGGCCCGGTATTCTTTTTTCACCTTTTTCAGTTCGATAAATGCCATAAAATCCTCCGGAAATATCATACAGCCGATATCATACATCGTGTTGAATAGTAACTCTGGATATAGTATACTTACACCGTGTTTTTGAAACAACGGGCAAATTGTTCGGATTTGACGGTTACGCAACGGATTTTGGAGAAGTGTTTAAAAAACAGCAAAAATATTTTCGGCGGCCGTCCGGTTTTCCGGAACCGCGCGGCCGCGGGAGAGGACGCGTATCGTTTATGGAAGAAAAAAAAGCGGACCGGCGCGTTCGGTATACCATGATGGTGATTCGGCAGAGCTTTATCCGCCTGCTGAAGGAAAAGCCGATTTCCAAAATCACGATCAAGGAGATTTGCGAAGGGGCCGATGTGAATCGGGCGACGTTCTACGCCCATTACGAGGACCAGTACGACCTGCTCCACAAAATCGAAAACGAGGTTATCGACAACATCAACCGCACCCTCTACAGCTACAACCTTGAAAATGTGGCCGATGTGCCGGGCGAGATGCTCGATAAAATCTTAAACTACATTAAGGAAAACGGCGAGCTGTTCGACCTGCTGCTGCTCAACTCCAACGCAAACCTCCAGTTTCAGCGCCGAATCACGGAGATTATCGGGCGGCTCCATTTTTCCTCCATCGCGGCGGACCGGGAGGATTCCGAATATGTCTACCTGTTTTTCGCCAACGGGGCGATCGGGCTGATCATCAAATGGCTCAAGGACGGTATGAAAAAGCCGGTTTCGGAGGTAACCGAGCTGATTATGCGGCTTTCCCAATACGGAAGAGAGGGCGTAGCCGTTCCGAATTCCTGAAAAGCGCCGTATTTTTATCCGCGCTGCGGGCTTTGGCGCGCAACGGGGCAAAATAAGCAAAAGCCGAATGGCGGAGGCGGGCGGCGCATAGGCTGAACGGGGAGCGCGCGGAAAGCCGTTTGCGAACGATGCCGAAAGATGGATAAAAGCGGGGATGCCGGAACGGTTTTCCTGTTTCGAAGGAGCGGCCGTATGTCGAATAAACTCAAGGGGAAACTGCTGCTGGGCGTGCTCGTCACGGCCGTGGTTATTTATTTCATCGTTAAGGCGCTGGGCGGGCTCGATCTGCGCAGCCTGGCGCACCTGCATATCGATTGGTTCCTCGTGGCGGTTTCCGTGGGGCTCAACATTTACGCGAACTACGTGCGCAGCCTCGGCTACACGCTGGGCATCGACCCGAAGATCGACCGCCTCACCGCGTTTCGCATCGTGGGCATCGGCCACGCCGCCAACATGATCCTGCCGCTCCACATTGGCGACGGCCTGCGCCTGCTCTTTTTCCCGGGGGACTACAGCGCCGCGCGCCGCACCAAGCTGGTGGCCATTCCCGGCTTTGTGGATTTCGTGGCCATCATACTGCTCTCGGTGCTGGCCGTCCCGTTTGCGGGCTTCCGAGACCGCCGGCTCCTCTCGGCTCTGTGGCTTCTCACGGCATTGTGCGTGGCTCTCATCGTGCTCGCGGTGGCGCTCGTCTTTATCGTTCCCCGCCTGCGCGCGTATTTCGCGGAATATTTAAACGCCGGGCTTGTGAAAATGAGTCTGCTTGTGGCGCTTTCGTGGGCGCTGATGCTGGTGGCCACCTGGCTCGGGCTTGCCGCCTTCGGGTTTCCGCTGCAGCGCGCGCTGCGCATGTCCTTCGCCGTTTACGCGGCCACGAATATCATCGGGTTCATCCCGGCCTCGCCCGGCTCCATCGGCCTGTTCGAATACGGCGTCATTCTGGGGCTGCAGGGGCTGAACGTCGGCGCGGCGCAGGCCCTTCCGGCGGGCCTGCTGCTGCACCTCATCCAGTATCTCGCGCAGCTGCCGCCGGGCATCATCCTTTATGTTTCCGCGCTGAAGGGGCGGCACGGGCAGGAACTGAAAAAACTGATGCACATGGGGAAATAACGCGCGGCGTTTGCCGCGCGGGGGGGGGGAAAACAAAGCGGGGGC
>JAEWAU010000108.1 GCA_023391535.1 Bacillota bacterium
GCCGCACGCCGCTATCCTTTGGCGGAATCCGCATCCAGCCAGCCGCGCAGCGCCTCGGCGGCCGGGCGCGTCATGCCCGGCGCCGCCGCAAGCTCGTCTATGCCCGCCGCGCGCAGCTTTTCCACGGTTTTGAAAAACCGCAGCAGCGCCCGCGCGCGCGTCTGGCCGATCTGCGGGGCCTGCGTGAGCCGCGTGGAAAACGCCTGCCGCCCCTGCGTTTTGCGGTGGTAGGTAATGGCGAAGCGGTGCACTTCCTCCTGGATTTCGGAAACCAGCGTGAACACGGAGCGGTTCGCGCTGATGGCGATCTCCCCGCCCGGCACGGCGGCCGTATCCGCCGCGATGGCGCGTGTGCGGTGCCGGTCGTCCTTCACCATGCCGAACAGCGGAATATCAAACCCGTATTCCTTCAGCAGCGGCTGCACGGCGCTCACGTGGCCGCGGCCGCCGTCGAGCAGAATTAAGTCCGGCACGCGGCCGAAGCCCTCCGGCTCCGCCCCGCCCGCATCGAGCGCCTCCCGCAGCCGTGCGAGCCGCCGTCCCACCACCTCGCGCATGCAGGCGTAGTCGTCCTGCCCCGCCACGGTTTTGATGGAGAAGCGCTTATAGGCGCTCTTGAGCGGCCGCCCGCCCTCGAACACCACCATTCCGGCAACCACGCCCGTTCCCGCCGTGTTGGAGATGTCGTAGGATTCGATATACTCCGGCCGCTTCGGCAGCCCGAGCAGAACGCCCAGCTCGTCGAGCACGCGTTCCTCCCGGCCGGGCCGCGCGGCCGTTTTCGTGAGCTTTTCGGCGGCGTTGTTGCGCACCATGCGCACGAGCGCCGCCTGCTCGCCCTTCTGCGGCACCGTGATGCGCACGCGCTTTCCCGCCGCCTGGGAGAGGTACTGTTCGAGCAGAACGCGGTCCTCGGTTTCGCCGTCCAGCGTCACGCGCGGGGGCGGCGTTTTGGAAAGGGAGTAGTACCGGCGCAGGAATTCGGCGCGCCCTGCCTTCTCGTCCTCCATGCGCTCCACCTGAAAGCTCTCGCGGTCGGTTAAGCGCCCGCCGCGGATGAGAAAGACCTCCACGTCGGTAACGTCGGCGTCGCTCGCGATGGCAACGACGTCCTGCTCCTGTATTTTAGAGGAAACCACCTTCTGCCGTTCGCGGATTTTCTGAATGGAGCGGATGCGGTCGCGCAGGCGTGCGGCTTTTTCGAACCGGAGCTGCTCCGCGCAGTCGTCCATTTTTTCGGTCAGCTCGCGGAGAATCTGGTCGTAGCCGCCGCGCAGAAAGGTCACGGCGTTTTCCACGATCTCGCGGTATTCGGCGCTTTTCATCCGTCCGCGGCAGGGCGCGCAGCACTGGTGGATGAAAAAATTGAGGCAGGGCCGCCCGCGGCCGATATCCTGCGGGAATTTCCGGCTGCAGGTGGGGAGCTGGAACGCCTTCACGGCCTCGTCCACCGCTTCCTTCACCGCGAAGGAGCTGATGTACGGCCCCAGGTAGAGCGCGCCGTCCTCGTGCTTCTGTTTGGCTTCCTCGATGCGCGGCCACTCCTCGTTGAGCGTGACGCGGATATAGCTGTAGCCCTTGTCGTCCTTGAGCAGGATGTTGTACTTGGGCTTATGCTGCTTGATAAGGCTGCATTCGAGCACGAGCGCCTCGAACTCGCTGTCGGTGAGGATGTAGTCGAAGTGATCCACGTGCTCCACCATCTTGCGCACCTTGCCCACCTGATGCTCGTAGCGCAGAAAGTATTGGCTCACGCGGCGGCGCAGCGCCTTGGCCTTGCCGATGTAAATGATCTGCTCGTGCGCGTCCTTCATAATGTACACGCCCGGCGTGAACGGCAGCGTGCGCGATTTATCCTGCAGCTCGCTCAGCTTTTCGGGGTCCATCGCGGCATCCCTCCTCCCCGTGTTTCTTTCCCTGTTTCTTCGAATGGACCAGCGGCGGAAAAAGCGTGCAAAAAAGCGGCGCCGCGTAAAAGCGCGGCGTCGCCGAAGATACCCGCAAGCGTTCAGACGGCTACTCCGCGAAGCCGGACTGCACCAGTTTCACGAGGCTGTCCACAGCTTCTTCCTCATCGGCGCCGTCGGCGATAATGCGAATCTTCGTATTGCCGACAATTCCGAGCGACAGGACGCCAAGCAGACTCTTCGCATTGACCCTGCGCTCTTCTTTTTCAACCCAGATGGAGGACTTGAACTCGTTCGCTTTCTGGATAAAAAAGGTCGCCGGGCGCGCATGCAACCCTACCTGGTTCTGAACGACGATTTCTTTCACTAACATTCGATACCGCTCCTATACGTTCTTCTTGTCTTCTTTCCGATTCCATTTCCATTGGTATATAGCATACTCGGTTCGCTCGGTTTCGTCAACGATATGCCCAAAACGGATGTGCCTTTTCCAGCGTTTCGTATGGTTGCCCTAGATTGGCCGCTCGTTGTTTTCACTTTTTTGTGCAAAGTTTATTATAAACCTTGCACAAAATTGCAAAAGCAGCATATGCCGGTTATTTTGCTCCGGCAAAAAACGCGCGCGGCATAAGCTGTTTTTCACCAAACGCCGCAGCCGGAGCGAGGCCCTGTCACGTCGTGCCGTCCGGCCCCGGATCGCCGTCCGTTTTCACCTCTTCCGCCCGTTCCCGGCGGATTTCCGCCAGCAGCTTTTCGTCCTCATCCGTGAGGGGCGCCGCGGCGAGCATATCCGGGCGGCGTTCCAGCGTGCGCCGCAGCGATTCCTTGCGCCGCCACCGCCGGATATTCGCGGCGTGCCCGCTCAGAAGCACCTCCGGCACGGCGCGTCCGCGGAACTCGGGCGGGCGCGTGTACTGCGGATATTCGAGCAGGCCGGAAAAATGGCTCTCATCCTCAAAGCAGGCGTCCTGCGAGAGCACGCCGGGCAGCAGGCGCGCCACGGCGTCCGCCACCATCAGCGCGGGCAGCTCCCCGCCCGTGAGCACGAAATCGCCGATGGAAATCTCCTCGTCCACGATCTCGTCGAGCGCGCGCTGATCCACGCCCTCGTAATGCCCGCAAAGCAGCGTCAGCGCGGGCAGCGCGGCGAGGCGCACCGCGGCCTTCTGGTCGAACACCTTCCCCTGCGGCGAAAGGCAGACGCACCACGGCCGCCCGCCCGCCTGCGCGCGGATGGCCTCGTAGCAGCGGCAGATCGGCCCCGGCTGCATGAGCATCCCTTGCCCGCCGCCGTAGGGGTAATCGTCCACGTGGCGATGCTTGTCCTCGCTGTAATCGCGGATGTTGTGGCAGTGGATCTCCACGAGGCCCGCTTTCCGCGCGCGCCCCACGATGCTCTCGCCCAGCACCGCTTCGCACATTTCGGGGAACAGCGTCATCAGGTCAATCCGCATCTTCGAACAGGCCTTTCAGAGGGGAAATCAGCATCCGGCCGCCTTCCGGGTCCACCTGCCGCACCACCGAAGGAATGGCGGGAATCCACACGCTGCCGGAGGGTGCGTCCACGCGGTAGATGTCGTTGGCCCCGGTGCGCCCCACTTCCCCCAGCGTGCCGTAAACCCGGCCGTTTCCCGCATCCTCCACGCGCAGGCCCAGCAGATCCTGCTCGAACCAGGTGCCTTCGGGCAGCGTTACCCACGCGCGGTCGATATACAGCACGCTGCGCACGAGCTGCGCGGCGGCGGTTACGTCCTCCACACCCTCGAAGCGCAGCAAAGCCAGGCTTTTCGCGGCCCGCACGGAGAGCACCCGGCGGTAACCCGTGCCCTCCCCGAAATAGAAGCCCTCAAACTGCGTAAGGAATTCGGGCGCGTCGCACCACGGCTGCACCCGTACCTCGCCCGTAAGGCCGTGGGTATTCACCACCCGGCCCGTTTCCAGAAAACGCCGGAGCACGGCGATTCCCCCTTTCCGCTCCCATTTTTTTGTTTGGTTTTGATTCAGATTCTTTCTTTCTGATTTTTTCTTTCTAATTGGGCAAAGCAAGCAGGGAAGGGGGTATCACAAAATGAAATAAAATCCATTTTGCAATACCCCTCTTGAACCGCAAGCGCCAAAAGGACGCGGTTTTGCGCAGCAAAATGGGGCGCCGCGCGCACGCGGAAAACGCCCACCGGCAATTCCACTTCAGATTGCGATAGAAAAGAATTTTCCAAACGCCTACCCGATATGGAAGTTTGAAAAATTCTATCCGTTACATTTGAAGTGGAATTGCTGTCCGCGTCGTTTTGGCCGGGTATTGCAAAACGAAAGTTTTGCAATACCCCCTTCCCCGCCCGTTTCACCGGCCCGCAGCGCAAAAACGCGGCAAACCGGCGGGCCTCAGCCGATTTCGACGGAAACCTTCTCGCTTTTCCGGTTGGCCGCCGCGCGCATCACGGTTCGAATCGCTTTCGCGATTCTTCCCTGCTTGCCGATCACCCGTCCCATATCGCCTTCCGCGACATGCAGGTGATACACGACCGTGCCGTCCTCCGAGGGATCGTCCACCGTAACGGAGACGCTCTCGGGATGTTCCACGAGGCCCTGTGCAAGAACAATCAGCAAATCCTGCATAAAAATGACCATCCTTTCGCACTCGGCCGGAAGCCGCGGGCAACGCCGCAGCCGCCGTTTGCGAAGCAAATCCGCGCCCTGGGGCGCGGCGCAAAGGAAAAAGCCTCCCGCCAGAAAGACGCCGTCCGAAAACGCCGCCCGAAAGACGGGGGCCTCCGGCATCAAAGCACGCCGTTCGTCTTGAGAAGAGCCTTCACGGTCTCGGTCGGCTGCGCGCCGCTTTCGATCCACTTCTTGGCCTTCTCCGCATCCACCTTCACCACGGAGGGTTTCTCGAGCGGGTTGTAGTACCCGATCTCCTCGATGAACCGGCCGTTCAGGGGATATCTCGAATCCGCCACCACGATGCGATAGAAGGGAGCCTTCTTTTTGCCCATGCGGCGAAGCCTGATCTTTACTGCCATCTTTTTCACCTCCCTTATCGGATTCCCGCCGGCGAAAGCGCCGGCCTTCGTTTTCTATAACAATTCCAATTCAGATTGGGAGAAGCCGCGTTTCCTCCGCCCGCCGCCGCGGGGCCGCGAAGCAGCCGAAACGCATTCGTCTTAACCTTAACCTTAACCGGAAATGCCGTAAACCAAACGCGGATTCTCAAAACCCGCCGAGGAACGGGCGCCGTTTCATCTTGCCCTTGCCGCCCGGGCCCCCGCCGAACTGCTTCATGAGCTTGCGCGCCTGTTCGAGCTGCTTGAGCAGACGGTTGACATCCTCCACGCGGGTGCCGCTGCCCGCGGCGATGCGGCGCTTGCGCGAGGGGTTGATGAGCTCGGGCTTTTCGCGCTCCTTGTTCGTCATGGACTGGATGATGGCCTCGCTGCGGTGCAGCTCGCCCTCGCCCGATTCCAGAGCGGCGTCGTCCACCTGCCTGCCAAGCCCCCCCGGGAGCATATCGATCACCGAGCGCAGCGAGCCGAGCTTGCTCATCTGGCGGAGCTGCTCGAGATAATCGTTGAAATTGAAGGCGTTGCTGCGCAGCTTCTTCGCCATTTCGGCGGCCTTTTTCGCGTCGAGCTGCTGCTGCGCTTTATCAATGAGCGTGAGCACGTCGCCCATGCCGAGGATGCGGGAGGCCATGCGGTCCGGGTAAAACGGCTCGAGATCGCCGAGCTTTTCGCCGGTGCCCGCGAACTTGATGGGCTTGCCCGTAACGGCCCGCACCGAAAGCGCGGCGCCGCCGCGCGTATCGCCGTCGAGCTTCGTGAGGATGACGCCGGAAAGATCCAGCACCTCGTTGAACGCGGAGGCGACGTTTACGGCATCCTGCCCCGTCATGGCGTCCACCACCAGCAAGATCTCCTGCGGCTCCACGGCGGCCTTGATGCGGCGCAGCTCGTCCATCAGCGCCTCGTCCACCTGCAGGCGGCCGGCGGTATCGAGAATGACGAAGTCGTTTCCGTGATCCTTCGCGTTTGCAACGGCGTTTTTGGCGATGGCCACGGGGTCCCCCGCGCCCTGCTCGAACACCGGCACCCCCACGCTGCCGCCCACCACCTGCAGCTGCTTGATGGCGGCCGGGCGGTAAACGTCGCATGCCACGAGAAGCGGGCGGTGCCCCTGCTTTTTGAAGTGCAGCGCGAGCTTGGCCGCGTGCGTGGTTTTGCCCGAGCCCTGAAGGCCGCAGAGCAGCACCACCGTGGGCGGCTTGCTCGCGAACCGGATGCGGCTTTCCTCGCCGCCCATCAGGGCCGTGAGCTCCTCGTTCACGATCTTGACGACCTGCTGCGCGGGCGTGAGGCTTTCGAGCACCTCGGCGCCCACGGCGCGCTCGGTGACTTTTGCGGTAAATTCCTTGGCAACCTTGAAATTGACGTCCGCCTCGAGCAGTGCCAGGCGTACCTCGCGCATGCCCTCCTTGACGTCGCTTTCCGTGAGTTTCCCCTTGGAACGGAGTTTTTTAAAGGCGGCCGAGAGTTTGTCGGTCAATCCTTCAAACGCCACGCCGTTCCCTCCTTCATGTTCGGTATCGGATATTTCTATTCGGATATCTTTATTCGGATATTCTGCTTTGCCGTTCTGCGAACCCGCGCTACTATTCGCTCAGGGCTTTCGCGTCTTCCGCAATGGAGGCGGCCAGCGCCCCGATCTCGCGTGAAAAGCAGTACCGGTCGTTGATGGCGCCGATGCGCTCCGCCTGCGCGACGATGTGTTCCAGAGCCTTCTGCCGGCTCGCGTAGCGTTCGACCAGGCCGAGCTTCTGCTCCATATCGCGCAGCGTGGCTTCGCCGCGCTTGATGCTGTCCCTCACGCCCTGGCGGGTGATGTGGGCTTCGGCCGCAATCTCCGCGAGCGAAAGATCCTCATCGTAATACAGCTCGATCACCTCGCGCTGCTTTTCGGTGAGCACTTCGCCGTAAAAATCCAGAAGCAGGGCGACGGAAAGATCTTTTTCATACATGGCCGGCACTCCCATGTAAAGCGTTTTGTCTTTACATTGGTTTATTATACGGCATTTCGCTCCGTTTGTCAAGCATTAAGCGCCGCGAGGAAATCTTTGCGCGGCGCCGGGAAATCCCGCTGCGGCGTTGACAGCGCCGGCCTGCGCGTGTTATGCTGGAATAGGATGAATTTTCCTGCAAAACCCGGCAAAAGGAGGGGGAAGCGATGGATACGGCGCAGTGGCTCGCAATTTATCTGCCGCTGTTTCTTATTCTGTTCGTGTTCCTTCCGGCCTCGCAGCGCAGGCGGCTGCTTGCGGCACGCAAACGAAAAAGGGAGAGGCGCGCAATGGCAAACGAACTTCTGAAAAAATACATCGGCAAAACCTGCACGGTTTCCACCGGCTCTTTCGGAACCACCGCCGTGGGCGTAATCTCCACCGTGGAGGACAACTGGATCGAGGTCGCTACAAAAAAAGGCCCGCGGCTGTTCAACACGGATTATGTGACGAACATCATTCCGGAACCGCAAAAAGGAAAATAAGCGGCGAACTCCGGGAAAGGGGAAAACGATGACGCTTCCAGCCGCAATGTCTCTTTCAAATGAATTTTTGAAATTTCTCCCTGCCGCCCTGTTCCTGCTGCTCCTGCTGGTCCTCTTTTTTGCGCGCCGAAAGCGCTGAAAAGTCCGGCGGGGCACGGTTTTCCGCACGGTTAGCGGCCGGGCTCCGCCGCTTGCTTGACAAACGCCTGGAACGTTGCTATACTGGGCGCATATTCGATGAAATGCGATGACGGAGAGCGCAGGGAGCGGATTCCCGCGAAGAGAACCGGCGGTTGGTGCAAGCCGGTGGGGAGGCTCTTTCGGCCCGAAGGCGGGCTGTGCGTATCACTCCCGAGCAGGTGCCAGAAAAGGCGGCGCGGCCGCCCCAGTAATTGCACACGCGCGGCCGCGTTACGGCCACGGGCTTGTTGGAGCCCTGATTTTCTGGGTGGTTTGCGGGCTGCATGGCTCGTCCCGAAAAGGGACGGGCCTTTTTGTCGTCTTTTCCGCCGGCCGGGGCATCCCGGAAGCGGGGGCGGCGCCGCCCGGGCGGGCGTTTCGTCTATTTTCCCGCGGCGGGAAGGCCAAACGCTTCGGAATTTTACAATCCAGCAATCCAATAATCCAACAATCCAACAATCCAAGCCGGCCAAGCCGGCCAAGCCGACCAAACCGGGAAGGCTGCCGCAGGAAGAGTTGCCGGATACCGAAAGGAGTGCGGGTCAATGGAAACGCAGATTCAGGAGATTGCCGAGCGCATCAAGGGCCTTCGGCAGATGATGGAGATTTCCGAGGAGGAGATGGCGCGCATCACGGGCGTAAGCCTTGCGGATTACCGCGCGTTCGAGGCGGGGCAGCGCGATTTTCCGTTCACCTTCCTGCTCGAATGCTCCGGGCGGTTCGGCGTGGACCTCGTGGAGCTGCTCACGGGCGATAACCCGCGCCTGACGTTCTACACGGTGGTGCGGCGGGGCAAGGGGCTGCGGGTCGCGCGGCGCACGGGGTTCGAGTACCGGCACCTCGCGCCGTACCTCAAGAACAAGATGGCGGAGCCGTTCTACGTGGTGGCCCCCTACAGCGCGCAGGACGAGGCGGGAGCCGTCTCCTATTCCTCGCACGAAGGGCAGGAGTTCGATTATATCCTCCGCGGAAGCCTCAAGGTGGTGCTGGACGGTCATGTGGAGGTGCTCCACGAGGGCGATTCGGTCTATTACGATTCGGGCCATCCGCACGGCATGGTGGCCGTAGGCGGCGCCGACTGCGAATTTCTGGCGTTCGTGCTGCACGAATAACAGGTCCCGGAACGTCATATGCGGGCTTGCGGGCTTATGGAAAGGAAGAATCGGACCCTATGCAGAATCTGAATTTGAAATACGTCAACGAAGAATACGATGAGAACGGCGTGCTGTGCAAATACAGCCTGAACATCCCGGAGGATTTCAACTTCGCTTACGACATCGTGGACGAGATGGCCCGGCGCGAGCCGGAAAAAACCGCGCTGGTGTGGTGCAACGAGGCGGGCGAGGAACATACGTTCACCTTCGGGGATATCAAACGGTACAGCGACAAAACGGCAAACTATCTCACGTCGCTGGGCGTGCGCAAGGGCGACCTCGTGATGCTGGTGCTCAAACGGCACTACCAGTTCTGGTTTTCCATCGTGGCGCTCGAGAAGATCGGCGCCGTGGCCATCCCCGGCACGGCATTGCTCACGGCGAAGGATTTCGAATACCGCTTCAACATGGCCGGCATCAAGGGTATCGTCTGCACCGCGGATGGCGAAACCGCCGCTTCGGTGGACGCGGCGGCGGCCAAATCGCCTTCGCTTTCCGTCAAGGTCATCGTGAACGGCGAGCGCGCGGGCTGGCATTCCTTCGCGAAAGGCGTGGAAGCCGCACAGGAACGCTGGAGCCGCCCGCAGGGCGCGGACGCGCTGAGCGTTTATGAGAACATGCTCATGTACTTCACCTCCGGAACGAGCGGAATGCCCAAGCTCGTGGCGCATGACCACACCTACGCGCTGGCGCACCTCGCCACCGCCAAGCACTGGCTGAACGTCGGGCCGGACAGCCTCCACCTCACCGTGGCCGAAACGGGCTGGGGCAAGGCGGTCTGGGGCAAGCTCTACGGGCAGTGGATCATGGAAGCCGCCGTGTTCGTCTATGATTTCGACAAATTCGATCCTTCCGCGCTGCTGCAAAAGATCGAGCAGTACCATATCACGTCGTTCTGTGCGCCGCCCACGATCTACCGCTTCTTCATCAAGCAGGGCATGGAGGGCTACGATCTTTCGTCGCTGCGGTACGCCTGCATCGCGGGCGAGGCGCTCAATCCCGAGGTGTACGATCGGTTTTATCAGAACACCGGGCTCAAGCTGATGGAGGCGTTCGGGCAGACGGAGAGCACCGTGCTCATCGCGAATCTCAGGGGTATGGAGCCGAAGCCCGGCTCCATGGGCAAACCGGCCCCGCTCTACCATGTGGATATCCTCGACGAGGACGGCAGCTCCGTGCCCACCGGCGAGGTGGGCGAGATCTGCGTCCAGGGCGAATACGAGCACACGCCGGGGCTGTTCCGCGGCTATTTCCGCGATGAGGAGCGTACCCGCGCCGTGTGGCACGACGGCTGGTACCACACGGGCGACACCGCGTGGCGCGACGAGGACGGCTATTTCTGGTACGTGGGCCGCACGGACGACGTCATCAAATCCTCGGGCTACCGCATCGGGCCGTTCGAGATCGAGAGCGTGCTCATGAAGCACCCCGCCGTGCTGGAATGCGCCATCACCGGCGCGCCGGACCCCATCCGCGGGCAGGTGGTAAAAGCCAGCATCGTGCTGATGAAGGGCTATGCGCCCTCCGAAAAACTGGCGCAGGAGCTGAAGGACTTCGTCAAGCACCAGACGGCTCCCTACAAATACCCGCGCGTCGTGGAATTTCTGCCCGAGCTGCCCAAAACCATCAGCGGCAAAATCCGCCGCGTGGAGCTGCGCGAGCGCGGCAGCCGGAAATAACGCGGTATTCCATAAAAAACCGCCGGCGGGCAAAAGTCCGCCGGCGGTTTTTTTTAATGCCTTACGGGGGAGTTCCGCGCCCTGAACATTCCCAAAGCGCGCTTTGCGGTGTCAGGCTCCGGCGGACGGCCCGCCCTGTTTGGGCTGCGCGGGCGCCGCTGCGGCCGGTTTGCGCCGGAACTGGATCTTTTCCACGTCCACACCCAGAATATCGAGCAGGAAGATGAAGATCGGGATGCCGACGAGCAGGCCCCAGATGCCGAGAAAATGCTCGGAAACCACCAGCACCATGAACGTGACGAACACGGGAAGCTTGGTCTTGTCGGACATCAGCTTCGGGTTGAGCACATACCCTTCCAGGGTGTGGAGCACGGCGATGAGCACGACGACATAGAGCACATAGCGCATTCCGCCCACATTGTAGGCGATGAGCGAGAGCGGTACCAGCGAGATGAACACGCCGGCCACCGGGATGATGCCCAGCAGGAAGATCATGATGCCAAGCCCCATCAGGTTGGGGAAGCCCAGAATCCACAGAATCGTCAGCGAAAACAGGCTGTTGATGAACGAGATGAGAATCTGGGTCTGGAGCACCTTGCCGAACGAATTGGTGAACTCCCGGCCGAAATAGGCGAGGTCGTGGTACATCCAGCCGATCTTGCTTCCGGCGAACGCCGAGAAAAACGCGCGGATGCGTGTTTTCTGGAGCATGAAGAACAGGCTCAGGATGAGAGCCATGAGGAAGTTAAATCCGAACGAGCCGACGCTGCTGATGACGCCGATGATGTATTTGCTGCTGTTGGTGGCGTACTCGCTGAGCTTGATGTTTTTGGCCTGATTGCGCAGGTAATCGATAAAGACGTTGCCCGAATCCGGCATTTTGAGGTATCTTTCAATGGAGAAGGCGACGGTCTGGATGACGTCGGTGCTCTCCTTCACGATGGCGGGCGCGTATTTCCACACCACCACGACCAGCACGCCGAGCACGAGCAGGTAGAGGAACACCACGATGGGAGAACGGTTGTGCGGCAGGAAGCGGTGCAGGTAGCGGTACAGAAATTTCTGCGCGCCGTCGATCAGGATGATAAAGATGAACGCGAGCAGAAAGAGCGGCAGCAGGCTGCGCATCAGGTAGAAGACGACGCACAGCACAGCCAGGAGGAAAATGCGCCTCACCCCGGGGCGCCTGAGCAGTTCCTTCAGGTAATCCATGAAAAAGGGTCCCTTTCCTTGCGGTGTTTCCGCTTTCGGCAAATGCGGCCGGAGCCGCGGTATCGGCCTGCGGAGCTCCGGAAGAGCCGGCGGTTCTGCCTTCCCGATTCGTTCCCGTCGAATTTTCCCGCTGAATCGTTCCGTCAAATCATCCAGTAAGGGATGAAATACACGCCGTCTTCGGCGTCGAGCTTATCCTTGGTGACGAGCACGGCGAACTCGGCGCCGTAGAGCTTCATAAAGGCGCGCAGCGAGCGCACGCGCCTTTCGGAGATTTCGCGCTGGTAGTTGACGGAAACAGGCAGCAGGCCGCGGGGCGTGCGGAGAACCAGATCGACCTCGCGTTTGCCGTCCTTCCAGAAAAAAACCTCGCCGCCCGCGGCGCGGGCGTATTCGTGCGCCAAGTAGCGCAGCGCCTGGAGCACGAGGGCGTCGTATTCGGCGGAAATTCCGGTGTTGCGCAAAAACGCGTTGCTCACGCCGGTATCCAGCACATAAAAACGGCGGTTCTTGCGCACCACACGGCCCGCCTGCGTAAGCGCGGGGGAAAAGTTTTCGGCCACCTCCGCGATGCCGCAGCCCGAAAGAGCCGCGATGTAGGCGATGGTGGTGGAAGTATCCAGATAAAGCGAGCGGCCGATGCTGCCGTAGGACTGCTCCACGCCGCCGCGGGAGGCGATGAGGAACAGGAGCTTTTTGAGCTTGAGCGGCGCGCGGATGCCGCCTTCGGCCGCCACGTCGAGGTAGAGCGAGCGGTCCAGCAAAAGCAGCAGCGAATGGAGCCATTCCTCGGGGCTGCCCGCGTGAAAGAAGCCGGGGTATCCTCCGCAGAGCAGATATTCTTCCAGAATCTGCGATTTATAGGGTCGGAATTCCCCCAGCGGATAGACGTTGGCGGAAAGCTCCCGATAATAAGCGGAGGGGTCCTCGAAGAGCGGTTCGCCGGGCAGCAGGCTTTTGAAGCGGAGGAGATCCACGTCGGCGCGCCGGTAAGCGCCGAAAAATTCGGCGAACTGCACCTGCGTCAGCGGCATCACCCGCACGCGCCGCTCCGTTTCGGGCGGCAGCCCGTCGTCCCGCGTCCCAAGGCCCTGCGCCACAATAAATTTGAGGTTTGAGGCGTGCTGCGCATAATTGAGCACATAAATCTGCCAGTCCTCGATGCGCTCCACGTCGTCGAGAAAAACATACACGGGGGCCGTGAGCGCAAACAGGTCCTCGTGGAGAATATCGGTGGCGTAAACGTCCAGCAGGCTGCCGACGGAGCGGCGCTCGCCGAACAGGGTCATCTCGTCGCCGCCCAGCAGCAGGATGCGCCGCGCCGGAACCTGCGACGCGAGCAGATGATGAATGGTTTGATGGAGCAGCGCGGTCTTTCCGCAGCCGCACGGCCCCGTGATGTTCGTAATGCCGCTGCCAAGGCTCGCCAGAATCTCGGAAAATTCGCTGCGGAGGCGCTTATGCAGGAGCGCCGGGTCGACATTCCCGCTTTCCCACCAGGTGTTGATCCGCTCCATCGCGTAAACAGGATTCATGCAACGCTCCATTCCGGCGGCGCGGCCGTTCCCGTCCGAGGCAAAATCCCGGAAAATCGGGTTAATTACCTCTATTTATAACATATTTGTAGACTGCCGTCAACAAACAGCGCCGAAATCCACGGGCGGAATCGGCGGCATCAAAACGCGCGAAAGACCCCGGCGTTTTCGCAACAGGTTTTGCTTCAGATTTTGTTTGAGATGCATATTTTTAATCTTTTCAGTGAACTCACATGCAAAAGCGCCAGCCTTTAAAGCTGGCGTTTTTCTTGTATATAAGCCGAATATAAGCTAAGGAGCGAAATTTATCCTTAAAAGCAGCACCTAAAATCACATTGTTGCGCCTATAGTTAACGGCGTGATTTTAGGTGTTTTTCATATGGGAATATAATTTTGATTTTAACCAGATTTTATGCCGGAACATATTTTTATATTTTCAGGCTTAAGTTTTCCAATATATTTATAAACATCTTTTTGGTTTGTTCCTCTTTGTCATCAAGGGAAAACTCAAACGTATATATAGCCTTATCTTTTAAAGTTATAACAGCGTAATAATCATCATGCGTTCCTCCTGTATAGCCTAAACCGGGGGTAGAGTCGTCAACATCTAATGTGTACAGTCTGCATTTACCTAAAGGAATATCAATGAATTCGTCATTTATGATAGTACTGTGGTTACGTTGATGAAATTTGAAGTTTCCTGTATATCGGTCAGATATAACCCATCCTCTTTCCACTCCTTTGTCATCGATAAAGGAGTATTGGACTTTGCGGCTGGTGTCCAACCTCCAATTTTCCGGCAAAACGATATTCAACGTTGTTAAGTCATAATTACCGCTTCGTAATAAACTTTGAGATAGATAAGGGGGCTTATTTGTTACGGCAGATGCTTTTTCGACGGGATTGAAAATGCAAAATAGCACCACTGCTGTCGTTAATGCACAGAACGTCATTTTCTTCAAAATATCACTTCCAATTCAACAATATGATATTCGTAGCTTTCACCTGAAATGTATCGATATATGTGGCACTTATTTCTTATAAACTTAAGAGCGAAAAAAGGGAGAAAATTCACAAGGATTACCCTGTGAATTTTCTCCATTTTTCGCATTTCTAAACGTGTTTTGCGTTGCGATTTTCCACAATTTTTAAAGGTTTGCACCTCATAGCAGAACCCGTTACGTTTTCCGCCGGGGGCTTTCGCAAATTTTGCGCGTCAGTTGATGAACCGGCGCGCCGTGACGTACACGCGCGACCAGTAGGAGTTCGAAAGGCTCGTTTCCACGACCTTCTGCACGGTGCCGGATTCGGCCTGGATAAACATTCCGTTTCCGATATAAACGCCCTCGTGGCTCACGCCGCCGCCCTCCGTATCAAAGAAGATCAGGTCGCCGGGCTGCAGGTTCGCGCGCGAAACCGCCGTGCCCATCGTGGCCTGTTTGGCCGCCGAGTGCGGCAGCGTGATGCCGGCCTTCTGGTAGGCGAAAAGCGCAAGCCCCGAGCAGTCGAACCCCGAAAGCGACGCTCCGCCGAACACATAAGGCGAGCCGAGCGCCCATTCCGCGGCAGCCACAACCTGGTGCCGCCCAGCCGCCGCGCCCGTGAGGACGTAGCTGCTGGAAACCCACGCCGTTTTGCCGCCGTAGGAAATCTGGTACCAGCCCGAAGAGCTGCCCACAATGGAAATCTTCGCGCCGTCGTAGAGCCTGCCCAGCACGGCGGCGTTTGCGGAGGCGGCGCTGCGCACGCGCAGCGAGCTTGCGACGTTCACCACGCCGGAGCCGCTGTAAGCCAGCGCCGGCAGGGCCAGCAAAACGGCGGCAGCCGTTCCCGCAGCCGCGGCACACAGGGCGCGGCCCGTTTTACCGGCTCCTATGTATGCGAACATCCGTTTTATCCGTTCCCTCTTCATGCGATTCATTCCCGTTGCCTTCCTTTCCGTTCGCTTTCGTTTCCGTTCGGTATTATCGCGGCCATAAATCATTGCGTTCTTTGTCTTTCATTGGCTTATTCTGCCTGTTTTTCATGGAGAAGCGGCCAAATCCGACAAAATATCGGGTTGTTTGACCGCGATTATATACTGTACGTATCATCTTGTCAATGTTTTGTAACTGTTTCGCAACTATTTTGGAATTATTTGAAACTTGACAGATTTCCGAACGAAAAAGCACGCCGAAATTCCCCATTTCATCCGCTTTTGGGGAGAATTTCGGCGTGCTTTTGGGATTTTAGCGGCTTTTTTAAGGCCGTTCAGCGCCTGGTAAGCGCAGTTTTTCTCCTATTTTTGGCTGTGCGCGGCAAGCGTGTTCCTTTATTTTGCATATTGTTTCCGTTCGCTTCCTATCTGTCCGGAATCTGGAGCCGCGCACCCGGCATAATCATTTTCCTGTCTTTCCGGATGTTTCCTCCCGGGCCCCGGCCTGTTCCCCGGCCTTTGCCAGCGCGTCGAGCGGGCCCTTGTAGAGCAGCGGCAGGGAATCCTTGGGCGGGCCTTCCAGCAGCTCGCCGTCCGGCCGGAAACGGCCGCCGTGCGCGGGGCAGTCCCATGTCCTCTCCGCGGGGTTGAAGCGCAGCTGCGTGCCCATGTGCGTGCAGGCGATGTCCACCACGAAGGCGGTGCCCTCCTCGTCCACATAAAGCCCGGCCCGCCTGCCGCGAAAGCGCACCACGCGCCCCTCGCCCGTGCGTATGCCGCGCATCTCCTCCGCCGTTTCGAATTTCGATTTGAAAAGCTCCCCCACCGCGCCCAGCGCCCCGGCGGCAAAGCGCCCCGGCGCGGCCGCAATCCCCCCGCGCGCGGGCGAAAACAGCTCCTCGTAGCGGCTGCCTCCCATGGTGAGAAGGTCGCTCAAAAGAAGCCCCGCGAACGCGCCGTTTGTAATGCCCCATCGGTCGAACCCCGCCGCCAGCAGCAAGTCCGATTTAGCCGAAAGCCGGCCGATATAGGGCAGGCCGTCGGGCGTTCCGTAATCCTGCGCGGCCCAGCGCGAAAGCGTGCGCTCCGCCCCCGCCTCCTGCCGCGCGAATTCTTCCAGATGTTCAAAATGGGGCGCGCGCAAATCGTCCTTGTGCCCGGTGGGATACCCGTCCCCCACGGCGATGAGCACGCGGCGGCCGTTTTCCGCGTATGCGCGCAGGGAACGCGCGGGCTCCCCCGCGCTTAAAAACGCGCCGTCCGGAAAATTCCTTTGTGTTTGGGCCGCGATGCCGTATTCGCGCCTTGGGTAGAGCCGCGCGAAATAAAAACCGCCCGCGCCGTCGTAAATCGGGTACTGCGTGGCCTGGATCACGCGCTTCGCGCGCAGCACCGCGCCGTTTTCGCAGAATACGCACACCGGCTCGCCCTCCTCCACGCGAACGGCCTTGGTGCCGCAGAAAATGCGCGCGCCGGCCCTGCGCGCGGCGGCGGCAAGCCCCTGTACGTAAAGCACGGGGTGCAGCACCGCCTGCCCGCGCAGCCCAAAGCGCAGAAGGCTGCCGGAGGGAAACCGCTCTTCGTCCAGTACCGCGTCGAGCCCCAGGCCGCGCGCCGCCTCGTATTCCTCCCGTACCGGCGCCTCGTCCGCGGGGTTCGCCGCATACACATACGAAGTGCAGTCCGTAAAGCTGCAGGCGATCTGCTCTGTCTGCACCGCGCGGCGAATCGAATCCAGCCCTTCGAGCTGCGCCTTCGCGTACAGACGCGCCGCGTCGCGCCCGTATTCCCGGATAAGCCGCGCGTAGAGCAGGCCGTGCTGCGCCGTCGCCTTGCCGGTGGTTTTGCCCGTGGTGCCGCCGCAAAGCGCGCCCGCCTCGATCAGCACCGGATTTTTGCCGCGCAGCGCAAGGCTGTAGGCGCAGCTCACCCCCGTGATGCCGCCGCCGATGATCAAAAACTCCGTTTCCGCGTCGCTTGTCACCGCCGGGTATCCGTCCGCCGGCGCCGTTTGCTGCCAAAAAGAGCAGCCGTCCGCCGTTTCCACGCGCGGCGGCTCTTTCCCGCCGGGCCGGGGCGAATTCGCCTCTTCGGCCTCCAGATCGAACCGCTCCGCCATCCGGCTCACCCGGAACACATCGTCCTCCATGGCCGCGCCCCCTTCTTCGCACTTCGGCCTGTTCCGAAATACAGCATTTCCAGAAATAATCGATCCATTCCGAAAGCGCCGCGCCGCCGCATTTTTCGCGGAAACCCCGGAAGCGGATCATACGAATCTCCCATAAAATTTTAGGATAAAAGAAATGTGCCGGCCGGGCCGCATAAAAGC
>JAEWAU010000064.1 GCA_023391535.1 Bacillota bacterium
CCCCCCCCCCCCCCCCCCCCCGGCCGCGGGGAATGTGCTTTATGGAAGCAAGGATAAGAGGAGAGACGTTATGAATTCGCCTTTTCGGTCTTCCAGCTGTCCTTCACGGTGCTGACGACTTTGTCCCAGCCCTCGTTGCCCTGCGCATACTGGAGCAGCGCGGCGCCGAACGTGTTCTTGAAGTTCTGGCTCGGGAAGCTCGCAAACGTCCACGCCACATTGGTGACGTTCGTGTTGGACTGCCACTTCAGAACATCCTTGGCCAGCGGGTCGGTGGGCATATCGGAATCGGAGAAGGTATTGAACGGAGCGATGAAGCCAAGGTCGTTGGTCACGTACTTTTTGCCTTCGGGGCTCGAGAAGAGCCAGTCGAGGAAGTCCTCGGAAGCCTGCTGTTCCGCCTGGGAGACCTTGGAGTTGATGGCGAAATAGTTCTCGGTGCCGATGCAGATGCCCTGTTTCGAATCGTCGGACATGCCGGTGTAGATGGGCATAAACGCGACATCCGAGCTCTGCACCACGTTGCCCTTTACGCCGCTGATCTGGGACCACGCCCAGTCGCCGTTCTGCACCATGGCGCACTGGCCTAGCGCGAATTCCGACATGGAATCGTCCACGGATTTGCTGCCGAGGAGCTTCGGGCTGGTGGTGGAGTTGTTGAGGTAGAGGTCGAAGATGTTCTTGAAGTTCTGCGCATACTTGAACTGAACGGTGTTCTGCGCAAGGCCGGTGGTAATGGTGCTCTGGTTCGCGTTGAGATCCTTGAATTCATAGTAGAACGGGATATCGGCCAGATGCGTCTGCCATCTCCAGTCCTCGCCGGATTTCAGCGAAGTGGAAGCGAACACGCCCTTGATGCCCAGCGCGGATTTGTTCGCGGTCATGTCCTCCACAACGGACTTGAGGGTGTTAAAATCCTTGATCTGGTCCACCGAAGAGACGGAGGTCTTTTTGTTCGAGAGGGCGAAATACTTCTTCATGATGGCGTTGTTGTAGATGATGCCATAGCCCTCGATGGCGTAGGGGATGCCGTAGACGCCGCTGCCGCTCTTCACGGCCAGGTCTTTCGCCGTCAGATAGCTGTAGAGCTTGGTGTTCGAGAGATCCGCACAGTAATCCTTCCAGTTCTGGTAGCCCACCGGGCCGTTGATCTGGAAGATCGTGGGGGGATCGCTCTTGGCGACTTCGGACTTCAGCGTCTGCTCATAGGTGCCGCTCGCGGCGGTAACCACCTTCACGGTGACGCCCGTCTTCTGCTTGTAGGTATCCGCAACCGCCGCATACTGCTTGGCGATTTCCGGCTTGAAATTCAGAAAATAAATTTCCTTCACGCTTGGAGCGGAACTTGCGGAACTTGCGGAGCTTGAGGAGCTTCCCGAGGCCGCCGAGCTGGAAGACGTGCTGCTTTTGCAGCCGGCGAACGTGGAAACCGCCATCAGGAGCGCCAGTGCGGAAACCAGAACTGACTTGACCCTTTTCATAAGAATCCTCCTTTTCATCTGCGCGTTATCGGAAGGTTTCCGGCGTCCGAGAGGCGGGCGCCGGGCTGCGTAACGGCTCTCTCGTACGATCCTCCGATAAACCTGTGGATAAAAATCCGCGTCAAAACCCTAGAGAAAAGCTTTCGCCCCGGATTTTTATCTGTGCGCGTTCGCACGAATTTTCCATCGGAGAAAAGTATCGGCCGGATTTATTTTCAGCCTCCGCCTTCGGTTTATTTCCGGCAAAGGCAAAAAATACAAGTCAAACAAGGGGCTTCGTGGATTCGCGCGCCGTAATCAGGTGCCCCACATAGCGGCATCCCTTAGCCGCCGGCACCCCGTCCAGAACCTGCAGCAGCAGGCGGGCGGCGCTGGCGCCCAGTTCGTAAAAGCCCAGGGAAACCGTGGTGAGCGACGGTTTGGAATATTTCGTATAGGCGCTGTCGTTGAAGCAGGCAACCGCCATCTCCTCCGGCACGCGGACGCCGCGCTCTGCAACCGCTTTCATTACGCCTACGCAGAGGTCGTCGTCCATCACCATCACCGCGTCGGGCCTTTCCGTGTTTTCCAGCAGCTGCTTCATAGCGTAATAGCCGGCGTCCTCGGTGCCGCCGCCGAGCTTGATGAAATCGGGGTTCAGGGGCAGCTTCTTTTCGGCGAAAAAGCTGCGGTAGCCTTCGAGGCGCTTGCGGATGAACACCACGTTCTCTGCTCCGCCCACCAGGGCGATGCGGCGCCTGCCGCCTTTATAGAGATGCACGGCCAGATCGTAGGCCGCGCGGACGTTGTCGTTATCCACCGAATAAATTTCTTCGCTTTCCAGGCTGCTTCCGATGAGCACGAACGGGAATTTTTTTTCGAGAAGAAAGCGGATGTTCGCGTCGTGCTCCACCGAACGCAAAAGGATGATTCCGTCGATCCGGGAGGTGCCGATCAGGCGGTCGAGCGTGTGCACCTGCGTCGTGCCGCCGGAGGAGATGATGAGATCGTACCCGTGCTGAGAAAGCACGCCGCAGATTCCGTTGAGCGCCTCGTGAAAAAAGCTCGAAGAATAGAGCGACATGTCCTCCTGTGAAATCACGATGCCGATGGCGGAGGTTTTGTTGCGCGCGAGGTTGCGCGCAGCCGTCTGCGGATGGTACTTGTACTCCTCCACAACCGCCATTACGCGCTTCTTGGTGGCCGCGCTGATCTTCTGGCTGTCGTCGAGTACGCGGGAAACGGTGGAAGGAGCAACGCCGGAAAGCCTTGCGATATCCCGAATGGTCATTTTTTCGCCCATTTGCGTTTCTCCTTTCCGTATTTGTGCAACCGGTTGCGCAATGTTTCATAAGAAAAGGCCGAAACGTATTGGAATTCCGACCATTTTAAGTTGCACCGCAACCGCTTGCATTCGTGCTATTCACTGTTTTTCATTGCAGCTCAAGAATACCATATGTTCAGCGGATAGTAAATATGCATTTTGATGATTTAATATAAATTATTATGTGCATTATTTCTATATTTTTAAAATTGTCCCACGATACGAATATAAAAATCGGATATAATTCACTTGATTTAGCTGCTCCTATTAGGAAATGCACATAAAAACAGTCAGTTTCCGTGCAAGCGTTTCCCCTGTGAAACAAAAAAGGGCGCTGCGGAAAACGCTCCTCCGCAGCGCCCCTTTTGCGTGAAAAATCCCGTTTTTCTTGAGCAAATCCGCCCCGCGGCCGCCGGAACGCCTTCAGGAAGGCGTCAGCTCCCGGCAATACCGCTCCGCCTGTTTGCCGGTATCCGCGAACGGCGAGATTTTTCCGGTGGCGGAAAAGCCCTGCGCGTTCCAGAACGCAATGCCCGGCGCGTTCTCCGTCATCACGCCGACGTGCAGCGTTCGGGCGCCCGCCCGTGCCGCCTGCGCCGCAAACGCCGAAACGAGTGCCGCGCCAAAGCCCTTCCGGCGCGCTTCGGGCCGCAGGAACAGCGAAGCGAGAAAAACGTCGCGTCCGCCGGGGTAGCCCAGATAATAGGCGAAATAGCCCGCCGGCTCCCGCCCGCCTTCCGGCAGCAGCAGTTTGGCGTGGAAAAATTCGGGAAACCCTCCCGGGGGCAGGGCCGCCGCTTCCGCCACGGCCCGGGCCTCCTCGCGGAGCGCCGGCCGGCCGGAATAGGCGGCATATTCGGCGCAGGCCTCGTCGATGCTCCACACGGCCTCGGCGTCCTCCGGTAAAACGCCGCGCAGCGAAAAGCCCGGCAGCTTTGTTTCGCGGAAGAAATCGCCGCGCCAATAGCGCGAGCCGTTGCGCAGCCGGAGCAGGGACGCGTGTTCCACAAGCTCCCGCCGCAGCAGAAAGTAATCCCCGAAGGTGTGCCATTCCGTGAGCAGGGCGTTTACCTCTTTTTCCGTGTAAAACCGCCCGAACTCAAATTTCGTTCCGAGAGCGCGCAGCTCCTCCTGCCGCAGCGGGTGTTTCGAAGGCCATTTCGCAAGCCTTCCCCGCTCGTCCCAGATTCCGCGTTCCGCTCCCATGCGCTCATCTCTCCTTTCCCGCCGTGTCCGACTCCGGCCCGGATTTTTCCGCACGCGTTTTTTTCAGCGTGGTGATGCAAAACGACACGGGGGTTTCGAGTATTTCCAGCCCCTTCAGGCGCGCGGCGAACGCGGGGGGCGTTTTCCAATAATACGGGGTCATGGCGAACAGATTCCGCACGTTCGCGCCTTCCACCGTTACCGTATACCGAAGGCGCTCTTCTCCGGCTTTCTCGAAGCCGGGAAGCGGCAGCGGCTTCTCCTCGTTTTCGTAAGGCGCGTCGTACAGCACGCGCTTGAGGCCCATCAGGTGCTCGCGGCCCGGCGTCACAACAAAAAGCATCCCATCCGCGCGCAGCACGCGGCGGAATTCTCCGGCGCACAGCGGGGCGAACACGCTGAGCAGCACGTTCACGCCGCCGCTTACGTACGGCATCCGGAAAATGCTCGCCACCGCAAACTCCGCCGAAGGCGCCCTGCGTGCGGCCGCGCGCACCCCGCGGCGCGAAAGATCCACGCCGCTCACACGCGCTTCAAGCCCCTGCGCACGCAAGGTTTCCGCGGCGCCCGCCGTGTAATACCCCTCGCCGCAGCCCGCGTCCGCCAAAAGCGGCGAAGGCCCGGCCTTTTGCAGCTCCATAAGCGCAAGGCGGCTCAGCGCGTCGCGCAGCGGCGCGTAAAAACCGCCGTTTAAAAACGCCGTCCGCGCGGCCATCATCTCGGCGCTGTCCCCCGCGTGGGAACGGTTTTTCCCGCCGGGCAGGAGATTCACATACCCTTCGCGGGCGCAGTCGTACCGGTGGCCGTTTTTGCACACATAACAGCCCGTTTGCCGCTCCAGCCCGTATCCGCACACCGGGCAGATAAAAACCGGCATCGTTCGCTCCTTTCGTCCTGCCGCCCGGTCCTTTTGCATAAAAAACACGCTTCCGGGCGAAAATGATGCATATAACGGCCGGATCTTCGGCCGGGAGGGGCTTCGGCGAGAAAAAGCAAAGACGCGTGAACTCCCCGCCCGAACCGGAAACGCCGCAGAAATCACAGGCGGCACGCGCGCTTCGCTCCGCGCTCCGCTGCAGGAGGCTTTGTTGTAAAATGTCCGCTGCAAAAAAGCTGCTGGCCGCCCTGCTGTGCGCGGCGCTTCTGCCCGCGTCCGGAGACATCGTGTCCGGGCACGCCGCGCCCGGCGCTGCTCCCGGCCGCGCGGGGCAAAGCGCCGGGCGGGTGCTCGCGGCGGAGCAGAAGGCGGAATCGCAGCCTGCAGCAATGGAACAAATAAAACAGATCAATGAAATCGGAGAAATCGGGCTTTTCGGTTTGCGACACGGAAATCCGATTACGGAAAGTAAAATTCATTTAACGGATTTCGGCAAAACGGCGCTCTTGCCCTCCGCCTTTTTAGCGCCCGGCGCCGCCACGCGGCCGGCTTCCGCCTCGCAGACAGCGTCCGCTCCCGCCGGCGCGAAAAGGCAGAAAACCGCGCTCACCGCCGCAGAGCGCGACCGGGCCGAGCGCGTGGTGATGGCGAGCTGCGGCGAGGTGGGCAATCCGCTGATGGCGATGGCGAACGCGCAGGTGATCTTCGACCGCGCCGAGAGCGGGCGCTTCGGAAACGGCGTCGCCGCCGTGCTCGCCGCGCCCGGGCAGTTCGAGCGGCCGTGGAAAGGCCCCGTGAACGCCATGGTGCGGCAGGCCGTCGCGGCGGTATTCGACGGCGGGCGGCGCGTCACCGAAGTTCCGATCTACTACTACATCAATCCCTATCTCTCATCGGTGAACCCTTCGGTTTGGGAAAAGGACAAGCGTTATGTACGCACCATCGGCACAGGACATCTCATCCACCAGTACTGGACGGATAAGTAGCTCCGGCACAAAGAGCGCCGGGGCTTTCGCTTTGGGTGCCCCGCCGCTCCGCCGTGCCGGCAGAAAGCCGCCCGTTACGGCATAGAGATATCCGAAATCGCCTCGGCGAGCTCCATTCCCGCTTTTTCCCGCGCTACGTCGGCCATGCTGAGCATGCCCACGATGCGGCCGTTATCCACGACCGGCAGGCGTCTCACCTGTTCGGTGGACATCAGGTTCATGGCCTCGCTCACATTCTGCTCCGGGCGCACCGAAACGGCCCCCTGCGAGCAGATATCCGCCACCTTCAGGCCCGAAGCGTCGCGGTTTTCGGCAACGCAGCGCAGCACGATGTCCCGGTCGGTAAGCATGCCGCGCACATTTCCGCTTTCCACCACCGGCACCGCGCCGATGTTGTTGCGGTTCATCATCACGGCCGCGTCGTGCACGGTGGTGTTCGGCTCTACGCTGACGATGCGGGTCGTCATAATCTCGCGCACCTTCATGGAACGCCACTCCTTTCCGCACGGGCCGCGCCGCTCTGCGTCTTTTCCGCGGCGTTTTCCGGCGCGGACGGGCCGGCGCGCCCGGCTGTGATAGTATGCGCGCCCTCCCGCCGCAATATGCGAAGGTTGCGCCGCAGCACCTGCGCGCCGCGCCACAGAAACGCGCGGCCGGCGTACGCCGTTTCAAAATCGGCGCGGGCCAGTTCCTCCTCCGTAAAATCCGCAATCCGGTTTTCCCGAAACGCCGCGATCTCCGTTTCGCGCACGCCCCGGTTCATGGGGCAGCACTCCTGGCAAATGTCGCAGCCCCAAAGGGAGCCCGCGCGCCGCAGCAGCTCCTCTTCCTGCGGAGAAAGCGCGCCCTTTTTCTGCGTCAGCGCCGAAACGCAGCGGGAAACATCCACGCCTTCGGGCGTGAGCGCGCCCGAAGGGCAGCGCGCGGCGCACGCTCCGCAGCGCAGGCACGCGCCGCCCCGCTCGCCGCCGGGCAGGGGCAGATCGGTGACAAGCTCGCCCAGAAACACGTAGGAGCCGTACTCCGGCGTGATGAGCAGCCCGTTTTCCCCCACGCAGCCAAGCCCCGCAAGGCGGGCGGCGCGCACCTCCGGAACGGGCGACGAATCGCAAAACGGCTCGAAGCGGCAGGAGGAAAAGCGCCGCGCAAGCTCCCGCGCGGCGGCGCGCAGCCGCTCCATCGCCACCAAGTGGTAATCGGCGCCCGCCGCGTAGCGCGAAATGCGCGCGCCGCCCTCCCGCGCGCAGGAATACGGAAACGCCGCCACGAGCACGCTTCGTGCGCCTTCCGGCAGCCGCCGGGCCGCCCGGCAGGGCAGCAAAAAGCTTCGAAGCGCGTCAAAAGGCGCCGCGCCCCACAAAGGCATCCCGTTTTCCCGCATCGCTTCGCCCACCGCGTCCCGGTCGTCCACGCTGCCCGCCTCCTTCCGCTTTTCCCGCGCAATCGAAGCGCCTGTGTTTTGCCCATTATTGTTTATGGTTTGTTCACAACCCCGTAACAAAAAACGGCGCTTCGCATACTATAATAGCATCGTACCCGGAAGGACGGAGGCCGCACTCGTCCGGGGTACATGCTCTACCCTCCTCAAATTACCCCTCAGGCAGATATGGCGAAAGCTCGGGCTCCCCCGCCCGGGCTTTCGCCATTTTTCCGTGTTCGCGCGGCACAAGCCTGCGGTTTTCCCTCCTACTTTTCTTCGATTGAAGAATAGAGAAAACCCGCAGCAAAAGCTCTTTCGATGGGTTTCGGCGCGGATTTTATCTATATTTTTATCGGAGAATGGCATCAGACGGCGTTTGGGCGGCATTCACGCCAAAACGCGCGGGGAAACGCTTGCGCGGCGAAAATTTTACCCGTTTCTCAGCCGGAAAAACGGATCAGAGACAGGCCAGCTCGTAGATCGCCTGCAGGCAGACGCCGCAGTGCCGCATGAACTCATCGATCTCCGCGAATTCATCCGCGCCGTGGATGTTGTACTGTGAGCAGGGGTGGAAGCATGCGCCGAACGCGACGCCGTTTTTGAGCTCGCGCGCATAGGTGCCGCCGCCCGAGGAATAGGTGTGTGCTTCCTCGCCCGTGGCGTTATGGTAGGCGCTCAGAAGCTTCTGCACCAGCTCGCTTTCCTCCGGCACGAACAGCGGGGCGCTGTCGGAGGTTTTTTCCGCGCGCACGCCGAATTTTTCCGCGGCGGCGCGGATTTTTTCAAAAATGGCTTCCCCGCTTTTGGTGACGGGATAGCGGATATCCACGATGGCCTTGTCGCCCTCGGGCGCGATCTTCACCACGCCGATGTTGAGCGTCAGCGCGCCGGATTCCGCGTCGCTCACGGCGATGCCGAGCCCGGCGCCGTCCGTACCCACGCCCACGGCTTCGTCGAGGAAGCGGCAGAGTTCGCCGGTTTCATCCCCGAGGCAGGCGCGCAGCAGGCGGATCAGATAGAGCGCGGCGTTCACGCCCTGCGCGGGCGTGGAGCCGTGCGCCGATTTGCCCCTTGCTGTAACGGAGGCGTTTTCACCCTCGGCTTCCACCGCGAAACGCGGCAGGGCGCCGTCCTGCGCGCCCTCGAAATTTTCGGCCGCGCGCCTGAGGGCGGCGGCTGAGATGCGGGCTTTGGCCCGCGCGGCTACGGGCACCACGTTTGCCGCCTCGCCCGCGTCAAGCGAAAACAGGCAGGCGCCGTCGTGCGCATGGGTGAGCGTGAGGTGCAAAATGCCCTTTTCGCGGTTGCACACAGGGTATTCGCCGTCCGGCGAAAAGGCGAGGTCCGGCATCGGCTGGTGCGCGAAGTAATAGGGCAGATCGTCCATGCCCATTTCCTCCGAGGCGCCGATGATGACGCGGATGCGGCGTTTGGGCTTTATCCCTGAGTCTTTGAGGGCTTTGAGGCAATAGAGCGCGGCGACGGCGGGGCCTTTATCGTCCGTCACGCCGCGGCCGTACATGCGTCCGCCCTCCACGGTGCACTCGAACGGGTTCTTCGTCCAGCCCGCGCCGGCCGGAACCACATCGCAGTGCGCAAGAATCCCGAGGATCTCGCCGCCCTCGCCGTATTCCACATGCCCGGCACGGTTGCCCTCGTTGCAAACGGCGAAGCCCATCTTTTTGCCGAGCTCCATGCAGTAATCCAGCGCTTTGGCCGGGCCTTCGCCGAACGGCATCCCTTCGCGCGGCTCGCCGCGCACGCTGTCGATGCGCACAAGGCCCGCGAGGTCTTTGAGCAGCTCGTCCCGGTAGCCCTGCATCTGCGCGCTGATATTTTTCATGACAAACGCCTCCTGTGACGCCCGCTCCGCGCGGAAACGCCCCGCGGCGCGGGAATATTCACCGCTTGGACGCAGTTCTTTTTTCCTGCGGTTTTCTGCGGTTATTTATGGTATTTTCCCCCCGAGAGGATGTTCGCGCAGCGGTAGATCTGCTCGAGCAGCATCACGCGCGCCAGCTGATGGGGAAAGGTCAGCTCCGACATCGAAAGGCGCAGCTGCGCCCGGCTTTTCACGGCGGGGGAAAGCCCGAACGAGCCGCCGATGAAAAACGCCGCCGCGCCGTGCCCCGAAACCATGGCTCCGGAAATCGCCTCGGCCAGAGCCTCCGACGCCATGCTCCGCCCTTCCACACACAGCGCCACGGGCCACGCCTGCGCGGGCAGAGCCGCCAGAAGCCGCCCGCCCTCCGCCTCCATCACCGCCGCGATCTGCGCCGGGGAAGGATTTTCGGGGCAGCGCTCCTCGGGGATTTCCGCCACGCGCACCCGCATAAGCGGCGAAAGCCGCCGGATATATTCGTCGCAGGCCTCGCGCCAATAGCGCTCCCTGAGCTTGCCCACGCAAAGGATCGATACGTTCAGCATGGCGGCGTCACAGCCTCAGCAGATGCTCGGGGCCGCTGCGCGGAGCGACCTCGATGTGGTAATCCCCCGCCGGCGCTCCCGAAAGCTTCATGGCCGAAACGGCGGTGGCGAGCGCAAGCTCGGGCAGATTGTTGTCGCGGCTTAAGTGTGCCAGCACAAAACGGCGGGTTCCGGCGCGGTAGAGCGCGGGCAACGTGTCCGCGCACGCCGCGTTTGAAAGATGGCCCGTATTGGAAAGGATGCGCCGCTTAAGCGGATACGGGTAACGGCCGTTTTGCAGCATCCCCACATCGTGGTTCGATTCGAGCATCGCCACGTCGCAGCCGCTCAGGCTGCCCAGCACCCCGTTACTCACATACCCAAGGTCGGTGGCCACGGCCACACGCCGCCCGTCCGGCGTATCGATGCGGTAGCCCACGCTCTCGCGGCTGTCGTGCGAGGTGGCGAAGGAGGAGACGCGCATCCCGCCGATTTCGGCGCTCGCGCCCGTTGGCAGCAACGTGAAGCACCCGGCGTCGAGCGCCAGGCTGCCGCGGATACCCTCGATGGTGCCCGCGTTCGCGTAAACGGGGATATGATATTTGGAGGTCATCGTCTGCAGGCCGCGGATATGATCGCTGTGCTCGTGCGTGACGAGAACGGCGGCCACGTTGCCGATGGCTGAGCCGATGCTTTCCAGCGCGCGGCAGATGGAACGGGTGCTTACGCCGGCGTCCACCAGAAGCGCCGTTCCGCCGCAGGATATGTATGTGCAGTTGCCGCTGCTCCCGCTGAACAGCGCACAGAAATCCGTCATTCCATTCTCTTTTCCCGGTTAAACTCTTTTTCCAATCGGCAAAGCAAAAGCCGTGCGGTTTGCGCGCGGCCCCGACCCTTTACCCCGCTGTTGCGAACGCGCTTTCTTCGGGCTCCGTCACGCGCCGGATATCGGCGCCCAGCGCCCGTAATTTTTCGTCCACGTATTCATAGCCGCGCTCGATGTGCTGGATATCCTCAATTTCCGTAACGCCTTTGGCCACGAGCCCCGCAATGAGCAGCGCCGCTCCGGCGCGGAGATCGGTCGCCTTCACGGGAGCGCCCGTCAGCCCTCCCACGCCTTCGATCACGGCGATCTTGCCGTCCACCTGGATGTTCGCGCCCATGCGCTTGAGCTCGTCCACATAGCGGAAGCGGTTATCCCACACGCCCTCGGTGATGATGCTGGTGCCTTCCGCCAGCGAGAGCAGCACCGCCATCTGCGGCTGCATATCGGTGGGAAAGCCGGGATGCGGCATCGTTTTGATGTTGGCGTGCCCGAGCGGCCGGATGCGGTTGACCAACACGGCGTCGTCGAATTCCTGGATGGTGACGCCCACCTCCACCAGCTTGGCCGTGATGGATTCCAGATGCTTGGGGATGACGTTTTTCACGAGCACCTCGCCGCCCGTGGCCGCGGCCGCCGCCCAGAACGTGCCCGCCGCCCT
>JAEWAU010000111.1 GCA_023391535.1 Bacillota bacterium
TGTTCAAAACCGCTTCTTATGGCTTTTGGAAACACCCCTTTTTGCGGCAAAACCGCCTTTCACTTTTGCTTGTCGGGTCTGGTTTATCGGAAAACCGTTACGCGCGCGTCCATTTCACGCCCTGCGGCGTATCCTCGAGCAGGATTCCGCGGGCCTTGAGCTCGCCGCGTATGGCATCGGCGGTTTTGAAATCCCGCGCCGCGCGCGCCGCGCTGCGCTTCTCGATGAGCGCCTCCACCTCGGCGTCGAGCGTCTGCTCGCCGGAAGAGAGTGCAATCCCCAGCACGCCCGCCAGCTCGTCGAACAGCGCGGCCGCGGCCGAAAGCGTTTCCTTGGCCGCGCCGTCCGCCACGAGCAGGTTGCAGTCGTGCGCCAGCTCGAACAGGGTGGAAATGCCGTCCGCGGTGTTGAGGTCGTCGTCCATCGCCGCGATGAACTGCTCCCGCCGTTTGGAGAGCGCCTGCACGGCCGCGGCATCCGCGGCATCCGCGCCGCCCGCGAACGCGTTTTGCAGCGCGAAAGCAAGGTCGCCCCGGCTGTTGCGCAAACGCTGCAATGCCGCCTGGGACTGCTGCACGATCTCCTCGCTAAAGCTCACCTGGCTGCGGTACTGGGAGGAAAGCATCAGAAAACGGATCGGATCGTAGCCATATTTCTCGGCCACCTGCCGCACCGTGAAGAAATTCCCGAGCGATTTGGACATCTTGCGGTTATCCACGTTGATATAGCCGTTGTGCATCCAGTAGCGCGCGAACGGCGCGCCCGTGGCGCATTCGCTCTGCGCGATCTCGTTCTCGTGGTGGGGGAAGATCAGGTCCTGCCCGCCGCAGTGGATATCGATGGTATCGCCCAGATAGCGGCGCGCCATGGCCGAACACTCGATGTGCCAGCCGGGCCGCCCGCGCCCCCAGGGCGAATCCCACGCCGGTTCGCCCGGCTTCTCGCCCTTCCACAGGGCGAAATCCATCGGGTCCTCCTTGTGGAGGCCCACCTCCACGCGCGCGCCGGCCTCCAGGTCGTCCAGCGGCTGGTGCGAGAGCTTGCCGTAGCCCGCAAAGCTGCGCGCGCGGAAATACACGTCGCCGTCCGCCGCGTAGGCGTGCCCATTCTGCACGAGCGCGCCGATGAGCGCGAGGATGGCCGGGATATTTTCGGTGGCGCGCGGGTGCACGGTGGCCTCCCGCACCCCGAGGCCCTTCGCGTCCTTCCTGTACTCCGCGATGTATTTTTCCGCAATGGCGGCCACCGTGGTGCCCTCCGAGGCGGCGCGGGCAATCATCTTGTCGTCCACGTCCGTGAAATTCTGCACGAAATCCACCGTGTAGCCGCGGTATTCCAGGTAGCGGCGCAGGGTGTCGAACACCACCAGCGGGCGCGCGTTTCCGATGTGGATAAAGTTATACACGGTGGGCCCGCAGGCATAGATGCGCGCGCGCCCCGGCTCCAGCGGCACGAACTCCTCTTTTTTCCTCGAAAGCGTGTTGTAGATTTTCAAACGAAGGACCGTCCTTTCCCGGCGGTTTCCTCCGCCGGTTCGTTTTGCGGATAGCGGGATATGTTCAAAGGGGCCTTACCGGAAGGCCCCTTTGCTTCTACTTTTCGGCCGCGCGGCTGCGCACGGCGGCGGCGAAAGCGGCGTCCAGCTCGCGCTGGAGTTCGTCGATGCGCATGGCCATGCGGCACAGCTCCTGCGAAACCGGGTCCGGCATATGAACCTGGTCGAGATCCGTTTTGCCGGGCTCCACGCGCTGCCCGTTCACGCGCACCACGCGCGCGGGCACGCCCACGGCCGTGGCGTTTGCCGGCACGTTGCCGAGCACCAGGGCGTTCGCGCCCACCTTGGCGTTATCACCGATGTGCAGCGGGCCGAGCACCTTTGCGCCCGCGCCCACCAGCACGTTGTTTCCGAGCGTGGGGTGGCGCTTGCCCTTATCCTTGCCGGTGCCGCCGAGCGTGACGCCCTGGTAGAGCGTGCAGTTATCGCCAAGCTCTGCCGTTTCGCCGATGACCACGCCCATGCCGTGGTCGATGAACAAGCCCTTGCCGATTTTCGCGCCCGGGTGGATTTCAATGCCCGTGCGGAACTTGCCGTACTGCGAAAGCCAGCGGGCCAGAATAAAGCGCCTGTGCCGGTACAGCCAGTGCGCGGCGCGGTAGAACAGCACGGCGTGCAGGCCGGAATACAGCAGTAATACTTCCCACGAAGAGCGCGCCGCCGGGTCGCGCTCCCGGATGGACCGAATGTCTTCTTTGACGGTACGGAACACCCCGGTTCCCCCTTTCCGGTACCAGAAAACGGCCGCGTAAAAACCGCCCCCGGCCACAAAAGGCCGGAGGCGGCGGTTCCCGCGGTTCCACTCCGATTTTTCGCTCTGGCGGGGAAAATTCCCCGCGGGCCTTAACGCGGCCAGGACGCGGCGCGCTACTCGAACAGCCTTTGGCGCGCCGTGCTCGCGGGTGCAGTTCGCCGCCGCGGGAAAAGGGCGCTTCCAGCCCGCGGCGGCTTCCGCAAAACGGAGCCTGCCGCGGGCGCCCACTCTCTGGCTCCCCGCCGCACGGGTACTTCTCCCGGTCTTCGCAGTTGGCAGTATGAAAACGGAACAGCCGTTTTAACCCATTCCGCCCCGCGTTTGCGGGGTACTATCATCATAGCATACGAACCCGCATTTTGCAACCGGCGCGGCGCAGGCTTTCCCGTTTCGGGCAGGCCCTCAAATTCCGCTTCGAACAGCCGATACTATAGGCAAAGGCGCGCAAAAGAAGCGTGAAAAGGAGGCGCGAAGATGAACACGCTCATCCCGATCTCCAGCTACCCCATGCCCTCGGACGAAAACGCGCAGATTACGGTGCGCACGGAGGAGAAAGGCGAGGCCGCGCAGGCGCTTTCGGCGCTCGGCGGCCGCCCCGATTCCCCCGCGAAGCGGCAGGCCGAACAGGCGCTGCGCGAAAACATCGGCGCGGCGAACGCGGATATCCGCCGCCGCACGGTGAAAAAGCAGCAGGAGGACGCGCGCGCACAGCAGACGCGCCTTCAAAAAGCGGACGAGAAAGCCGCCCTGCGCAGGCAGGACGAACGCCGCCGGCTCGACACGCGCGCCTAGAGCCCTCTCCGCCGGGCGGCACTCCGTATTTTATCCAATCTGTAACAAATTTAAGCATCTTCGGGCACCCCCTCGTCCTATACTGTGGAAGAGGGGGGAATGCCACTTGGCACAAAAACGCAGGCTGTTCTGCGAGCTTTCGCCGCTGTGCTACAAACTTTCCGAGTTCCGCTGCCGGGCGCAGCGCGCGCTGTGCGATCTGCCCCACCGGCGCCGGTTTGCCCGCGAACGCCGGGAGGAGCCGCTGCCGGAGCTCGTCTGTTCGCACCGTTCGCTTATCCGCCGCCGGCTTGGGAACGTGGATGCGCGCCTTCAGGAGAACAAGGCCGTAAACCTCGCGCTTGCGGCGCGGGAGGTTCACGGCGTGCTCATCCGCCCCGGGCAGGTCTTTTCGTTCTGGCGCATGGTGGGCGACTGCACGGCCCGCCGCGGCTACCTCGAGGGGCTTGTGATCTCGAACGGAAAAACGGGGCGCAGCGTGGGCGGCGGGATGTGCCAGTTCACGAACCTTATCCACTGGATGGTTCTGCATACGCCGCTCACCGTATGCGAACGGCACCACCACGACGCGTTCGACCTGTTCCCGGATTTCGGGCGCCAGGTGCCCTTCGGCGTGGGCACCTCCATCAAATACAACTACCTCGATTACCGCTTCGCCAACCGCACGGACCAGACCTGGCAGCTTCTGACGTGGGTGGACGGGGAATACCTCTGCGGCGAGCTGCGCGCCCAGCATCCGCTCGGCGTCAAATACCATGTCCGCGCGGCGGACGAGTATTTTTCCCACGAAACGGACGGCTGGTACCGCAACAACCGCATCGTTCGCACCTGCGTGAGCAAAAAAACCGGGAACCTGCTTTCCCGCCAGACGCTCCAGCACAGCCATGCGCGCATTTTCTACGACCCGGCCCTGATTCCCGCGGACGCCGAGCTGCGCGAAGCTGCGGGTGCGCCCGCGGCGTGCGGCGCGCCCGAAGGCTAAGCGCCGCACGCCGCCCCGGTTATTCCGCCTGCCAGCCCTTGCACACATCCACCCACGCGGGGGAACCGGAATACTTCTCCAGCTCCGGGATGGTGAGTTCCACGGCGCTGTTCGAGCTGCCGCACGCGGGGAACACCGTGGAGAAGCGTTTGAGCGATTCGTCGAGGTAAATCCTCACCCCGGGGTTGACGCCGAAGGGGCACACGCCGCCCACGGCGTGGCCGACCGTTTCCTCCACCTCGTCGGGGTGCAGCATGCTGGCCTTCACATGGAACCGCGCCTTGAATTTGGCGTTATCCACCTTGGCGTCGCCCGCCGCCACCACCAGCACCGCGCCGTCCTCCGCGCGAAACGTCAGGCTCTTGGCGATGCGCTCCGGCTCGCAGCCCAGCGCCTGCGCCGCCAGCTCCACCGTGGCGCTGGAAACGCCGAATTCCCGGATGCGCCCCTGCGCGCCCCATTTTCCAAGGTGCGCACGCACTTTTTCGATTGCCATGGGTATGCACTTCCTTTTCCTTCGCTTCGGTCTATTGTACCACTCCGGGCGCGCGAGCGAAAGCCCGCGTGCAGCAAAACCGGGCGCATCCTTCACTTTTTCGAGGGATGCGCCCGGTTTTTATGCAAAGCCGCGATTATTTGCCCGCCGTCTTGTTCACAAACTGCATATTCACGAGGCCGCCGTAGGTGTAGGAGCCGGTGTAGATGCCTGTGGCGACCAAAACGTCCATGTCGTTCTCCACGGCCTTCAGGGAGATGACGCCGTCGGGGCTCCAGAGTTTATCCGCATAGGCGCGGTCGAGCGAAGCCTTGCGCGCGGCATCCGTCAGGGTGGGGAATTCCAGCTTGAGGTCCTTTTCGGCCAGCGCGCGGTTCTGCACGGCCTTCAGCGCCTTCACCATGGCGTTCGTGACCTTCTGAACGGTCCGCGGGTCGTTCTTCATGGTGGATTTCTTCGTGCCCATCACGGAATAGGAGTAATCGCCGAGATCCGGGAACTTGTAGAACGGCTCGCTCCACACGCCTTTGGAGACGCCGTCGCTGATCTGCGGCTCCGCGCCGTTGCCGACCGTGCCCGAGCCGTTCTGGAGCATGGCCACCACGGTGGAGGCGTCGGCGTTCTCCACGAGCTTCACGTCCTTTTCCGGGTCGAGCCCCAGCTTGAGCAGCAGGTAGCGCGTGAGCAGGTTGGGCGAGCCGCCGTGGCGCCCGGCCACGATGGTCCGGCCCTTCAAAAACGCCTTGAGGTCGGCGGCATCGCCGCTTTTGGGCGCGAGGCCCGTTTTGGCCACGAGGTAGACGTTCGCGCGGTTGACCACGTTGCAGAAGCCCATGACGGGATCGGAGTTGTTTTTATCAGCCAGGGCGTCGGAATCCACGCCGCCGATAACGCCCCAGGCGCTGCCGCTCACCACGGCGGTGACGTGCGCGCCGCCCGTGGCCTCGATGATCTTGACGGAAAGCCCCTGCTCCTTAAAATAGCCCTCGCGCTGGGCCATGTACAGCGGCAGATAACCGATGAGATGCACCGGCTCCGCAATGACGAGCTGTTTGAGCGCGCCGGCCGATTTCCCGCCCGCGCAGCCCGCAAGGCCCGCCGCCAGCGCCGCGGCCAGAAACGCCGCCAGCGCCTTTTTCACGGTTGTTTTCATAAAAAGAACCACCCTTTCGCTTCACAGGATTCTCCGATGAAAAAACGACGCGCGTTTGCCGGGAGCCGGGCGGCCGGGCCGGACGCCCGCGTCACCGCGGCACGGTGGCCAGCCTCCGGGAAAGCCACTTTTCCAGCAGCACCACGCCGCCGTACATGGCTACGGAGAGGAGCGAGAGCACGAACACGCCCACCCACACGAGGTTGATATCGAGGATGGTGCCCGCGTAGATGATCATGCGGCCCACGCCCTGGTCCGCCGAAATGAACTCGCCCACGATGGCTCCGGCCAGCGCCAGCGCGATGTTGATGCGCAGGCTGCCCAGCATCCAGGGCATGGACCACGGCACCACCACCTTGAAAAACACCTGCCGGCGCTTCGCCCCCAGCGACATCATGAGCGTCTCGAGGGCCGGGTCCACGCTTTTGACGCCGCTGTAGGCCGAAAGCGCCGCGGTGACCACCGTCATGAGGAACGCCAGCATCACCTTGGAAAAAAAGCCGATGCCGAACAGAATGACCAGCACCGGCGCGAGCGCCAGCTTGGGGCAGGCGTTGACGACGATGAGGTACGGCTCGCTGATATCCGCGTAGGCCCGCGACCACCAGAACGACAGCCCCAGCAGCGAACCGATCACCGTGCCCGCCACAAAGCCGAACACCGTGGAGCCCGACGTGTATAAAATATCCCGCAGCAGGGTGCCGTGCGTAAGCTGCACCCACGCCGTGGCGAGAATCCGCGAGGGGCTGCTCCAGAAATATGTATCCATCCACCCGATGCGGGTGAAAAACTCCCACCCGCCGATGAGAAAAACGCCCACGGCCAGCCTTCCGAGGCGCACCGCGCGGCGGCGCTTCGCGGCGCGCAGGGCCTCCCCGTCCTCCCCGTCCGGTACGGCGGGCGCGGCAGGCGCGGCCCGGCCCGCCGCCGCTTTTTGCAGTTCCATTCCCGTTTCCTCCCTTGCCGCCGGGCTTAAGCCCCGTTTCCCTCCGAAGGGGCGAACAGCAGCTCCAGCAGGCGGTGCTTGAGTTCCATGAATTCCGCGGAGGTCATATCCTCCGCCCGGCGGGGCCGCGGCAGCCCCACGTCGATCCGGCACTTCACGCCGCCCGGCCGCGGGGTGAACACGTAGATCTCGTCGGATAAAAACACGGCCTCATCGATATCGTGCGTGACGAACAGAACCGTCTTGCCGAAATCCTGCCAGATCTGTAGAAGCAGACCCTGCATATCGAGGCGCGTCTGCGCGTCGAGCGCGCCGAACGGCTCGTCGAGCAGCAGGACGTCGCGGTCGGTTAGCAGCGTGCGCAGCAGCGCGGCGCGCTGGCGCATCCCGCCCGAAAGCTCGCTCGGATAATGCCGCTCGAAGCCGCCCAGGCCGTAGCGCTCCATCAGCGGCCGGGCGCGCGCGTAGGCCTCATTTTTGGGGACGCCGCGCACCTCCAGCCCCAGAATGATGTTGTCGATAATGGTGCGCCACGGCAGCAGAAGGTCCTTCTGGAGCATGTAGCCCACCGTTCCGGCCCGCCCCACAATGCTCCGCCCGTCCGCCAGAACGTCCCCGGCGGTGGGGCGCAGCAGCCCCGCGATGATGTTGAACAGGGTGGATTTTCCGCATCCGCTCGGGCCGATGATGGTGACGAACGCGCCCTCCGCAACCGTCAGGCTGGTGGGCCGCAGCGCCGGAAGCACGAGCCCCTCCCGCCGGAATTCCTTGCTTACGTTTTCCACCCGGATTTTGCACACGCCGCCCATTCCGTTCCCCCTCTCCGCCGCAGGACGCACCCGCGGCCTTTTCGGTTCCGGCAGGGGATTTTCCCCCCGCGCCTTGCGCGCGATGCCGCAAAACGCCGGCCCGGCGCTTTTCCCCCGAAAAGGAAAGACGCGGGGCCGGGCCGGACGCCGTTCTTACCGTTCCGGCTCCTCCGCCGCGGCCCGTTCGGGCCGCCGGAAAATGGGGAGCCGCTTCCGGCGGGCATTTTCCCTTTCCTTCTTCCAGTGTATACCAAACCTGCCGGAGGCGTACCCGGAAAGCGGGGGAAGCGGCGAAGAAAAAGGGGGTTGGCAAATGAACTTCAATTCATTTGCCAACCCCTGCAAAAAAACATTTACGGGTTTCACCCGCATTTTGCTTCGCAAAAATCGAATTTTTTGGGCGTTTAGAGCATGATAGCAATCCCATAAAAAATGGAGAGGAGCTGCGCTGCGTCTGTCCGCTTCCGGCGGAAAGGCGGAACGCTTCAGGGCATGTCCATCTTTTCCGGAACTGCCGTAGGCTACCCGGAAAACGCAGAACAGCTCCGCGCCCGGTTTCTAAGCGGCTTTCCCGCCGGAAACCGTCAGCGCTTCAGCCCGCACCGTTCAAAGGCGAGCCGGGCCGCCGGGAACGGGCCCAGCGCGCGGAAGAGAATGCCCTGCACGTAGGCGATGAGCATCCCGTAATTGGTGACGGCCACGCCCTGCCGCTTCGCCTGCGCCATGCGCCAAAGCATCTCGCGGCGGTTGAGCATGCAGCCGCCGCAGTGCACCACGGCCGCGTAGGGGGAAAGATCCTCGGGGAAGCGCGCGCCGGCGGTCCATTCGAATTCCACGCCGCCGCCCGCCATCTGCCGAATCCAGCGCGGAATCTTCACGGTGCCGATATCGTCGGACTGCCGGTGGTGCGTGCAGCCCTCGGCGATGAGCACGCGCTCGCCCTCTTTAAGCGACGCGATGCGCCCTATGCCCTTCACCATCTCGGCAAGGTCGCCCTTCTGGCGCGCGAGCAGGATGGAAAACGACGTGAGCGGCACGTCGGGAGGCGTATCCGCCCCCACTTTTAAAAACGCCTGCGAATCGGTAACGACGAGGTCGGGCTTTTCGCGCAGCTTTTCGAGCGCGGCGCGCAGCTCCTGCTCCTTTACGACCACGGCCGTGGCGTCGCACTCGAGCAGGTCGCGGATGACCTGCTGCTGCGGCAGAATGAGCCTGCCCTTGGGCGCGGCCTTATCGATGGGCACCACCAGCACGGCGGTTCCGCCCGGCGGCACGAGGTCGTTTACCAGCCCAAGCTCGTCGTCGTCGGCTTTCGCGTTTTGGGCGATCAGCTCCCGCAGGCGGTTCACCCCTTCGCCCGTGCGCGCGCAGACGGCCGCGGCCGGAACGCCCAGCTCTTTTTGGAGCGCCGCAAGCTCCTCCGGCGGCACGGCGCGCAGGTCGGTTTTGTTGAAGACGAGCAGGGCGGGAATACCGCGCTCTTTGAGCTGCGCGAGAAAATCCCGTTCGAATGCCGTTACGCCCTCGTTTGCGGCAACCGTCACCACGGCGAACTGCGTTTTGCGCAGCACCTCCAAAGCGCGCTCCACGCGCGCGCGGCCCAGGTCCCCCTCGTCGTCGAGGCCCGGGGTGTCGTAAAACACCACGGGGCCGAGCGGCAGCAGCTCCATCGTTTTATGCACGGGGTCGGTGGTGGTGCCGGCCACCTCCGAGATGAGCGACACCTCCTGCCCCGTAAGCGCGTTGATGAGCGAGGATTTGCCCGCGTTGCGCCGGCCGAAAATGCCGATGGCGACGCGGTTTGCAAGCGGAGTGGTATCCAAATGAAACTTCCTTTCCGGCAAACCGGGTATATCCGGCAAAGCCGATCTGCAAAGCCCTGCGCGCCGAACGCGGCGCAAAAAATCAGAGCCCGTTTTCTTCCCGCCCCGGCACGCCCGGGCGTGTCATCACTTCGGGTTTGAGCAGCGCGTCGAGCCGCTCCGGGGGGAGAAGCCCGCGCCGGAGCGCCGCCTGCCGCACAGATTCGCCCGTGGCGGCACATTCCTTTGCGAGCGCCGAAGCCGCATCGTACCCCAGAACACCCGAAAGGGCCGTGGCCGTGGAAAGGCTGCCCTCGAGCAGCGCGGCACAGCGGCTTTCGTCCGCCTGCGCGCCGCGCACGCAATCGGCGAACAGCGGCAGCGCGCGCCCGAACAGCCCGAGCATCTCGAGCAGGTTTTTGGCGATGAGCGGCAAAAACGCGTTGAGCTCGAGCTGGCCCGCCTGCGCCGCGAGCGTCACGGCAAGGTCGTCCGCCATCACCTGGAAGGCGGCCTGGTTCATGGCCTCGGCCGCCACGGGGTTCACCTTGCCCGGCATGATGGAGGAACCGGCCTGCAGGGGTTTGAGCTTAAGTTCCCCCAGCCCGGCGCGCGGCCCGGAGGAGAGCAGGCGGAAATCCGCCGAAATTTTGGCGAGCGTGACGGCGGCGGCCTTGAGCAGGCCCGAAACCTCCACGAACACGTCGCAGTTCTGGATGGGGTCCATCATATACTCGGCGCGCGCAAGCCCAAGGCCCGTGAGCTCCCGCAGCTTCTCCACCACGCCGAACACGTATTCCTGCGGGGCGGCGAGGCCCGTGCCCACGGCCGTGCCGCCCAGGCCCACCTGCCGCAGGCGTTCCTCGGCCTTGTAGAGGCGCCAGCGGTCGCGCGACACGGCCTGCGCCCACGCGCCGAACTCCTGCCCGAGCGTGACGGGCACGGCGTCCTGCAGTTCGGTGCGCCCCACCTTGAGGATTTCGGCATAAGCCCGCTCTTTTTCCTGCAAAGCCGTTTGCAGCTGGGCAAAGCGTTCGGTGACGAGCTTGAGCATCCAGATGGCCGCGAGACGCACCGCGGTGGGGAACACATCGTTGGTGGACTGCGAACGGTTTACGTGGTCGAGCGGGTGCACGAGCGAATGGTCGCCCTTTTCGCCGCCCAGCAGCTCGCAGGCGCGGTTTGCGAGCACCTCGTTGACGTTCATGTTCGCCGAGGTGCCCGCGCCGCCCTGAAGCGCGTCCACCACGAACTGGTCGGCCAGCGCGCCGCCCAGAATCTCGTCGCACGCCGCGGCGATCGCGTCCGCCACGCGCGCGGGAAGCGCGCCGATATCGCGGTTCGTGAGCGCCGCGGCTTTTTTTACCGTTACGAGCGCGCGCACCAGCATCGGATGAATGGGTGTGCCGGAGATGGGGAAGTTTTGAAGCGCGCGCGCGGTGTGCGCGCCGTAATAGACTTCGTCGGGGAGCTCGACCGGGCCGAGCATGTCCGTTTCCGTTCGCATGGGGAGTCACCTTCTTTGTTTGAGGGAAAAATGGGGGACGGTTCTGCGGCAGGCTTTGCGCCGCCGCACGGCATGAGAGTCACAACTGCTTTGCCCCTCATGCCGGGGCGGGTTTTGTGTCGCCGCGCGGCTTGAGAGCAATACCAGCTTTGCCCCTCATGCCGGGGCGGGTTTTGTGCCGCCACGCGGCATGAGAGCCATAACTGCTTTGCCCCTCATGCCGGGGCGGGTTTTGTGCCGCCGCGCGGCATGAGAGCAATACCAGCTTTGCCCCTCATGCCGGGGCGGGCAGGCCATTTCTGCTCGGCCAGAAATGGCCGAAAGAGGCCGCGGGGGCTCCGCCCCTCGACCCCGGCTTCCCGGACGCGCCGCCCGCAAGTCCGCGGGGTAAAGCGATGCCGCCCGCCGGGGGAATCGGGCTCAAAACGGCGCTGAACTCCCGGGCTCCAGCAACTGGGCGGATGCCGACGGAAAACCTTCTGCCCTGCGGGACCGCACCGCGCCGTTTTGTTCCGCCTGCGGGCGGAACCGCCCTCTGCACGGTGGTTCCCGCGCAGCAGCCCCGCGTCCAGGACGGCGGCTCGGCGCTGTTTGGAGAAAACGGGAAATAAAGAACGCTTCAACAGGTTTTTTTCAACAAATAAACAGGGCCTTGTGGGAAAACGGGCTGTTTTTCCGCTTTGTATAGTAAAATACATATGACGCATAGTAGTTTTGTTAAAAAGTATACCGAACGTACTATTGCGCTCCGCGTTTCCGTTCGTCCGTTCCCCGTTCGCCGTTTCTCTTGAACTTTTAGAGGCAGATGGAACGAGGCGGCGTTTACGGCCGCTTGGGTGCCCAGCCGGGCAGGCGCGGGTATTTGCCCCGCCCCGCAGGGCGGGGCAAACGGCGGGACGCACATACGGTGGGTTGTTCCCCTCGCCGTCCGCCGGATTGTGCGTCCCGCCGCCGCGCTTGTGGGAAATGTGCGCCTCAGACAGTCAACCGCCGCCGACTGCTCCCGGCCCCGGGGGTCGAGGGGCGGAGCCCCCGCGCATCTTTTGGAACTTTCTGTGCGTCAGAAAGTTCCTGCCCGCCCCGGCATGAGGGGCAAAGCTGGTATTGCTGTGCGGCTGCGCGGAGACACCAGTCCCGCGGCGTAAGCGGCAAAGCCGGTATTGCGGTTAGGCCGCGCGGAGGCACAAAGCCTGCCGCATCATGAACGGCGGCACCCAACCGCTCTGGGTGTCAGTATGCCTTGCCCCAGTACACCATGTGCTTTGCAGGCTTCCCGCAGCACACGCAGGTATCGGCCAGGTGCTCCTGCGCGAAGGGGATGCAGCGCGAGGAAAGCCCCGCCTGCTCCTTGATCTTCTGCTCGCAGGCCTCGTCCCCGCACCACATGGCCTTGAGGAAGCCGGGCTTCTCGTCGGCCGTTTTCACAAGGCTTTCGAAATCGGTGCAGGCGTAGGTCATCTTCTCGCGGCGCGCGAGCGCGGCGTCGTAGAGGGCCTGCCGCACCTGCGAAAGCAGCTTCGGCACCGTTTCGAGCAGCGCGTCGAACGCCACTTCGGTTTTTTCGCGGTTGTCGCGCCGCACCAGCACGCATTTTCCGGCCTCGAGGTCGCGCGGGCCGATTTCCAGCCGCAGCGGCACGCCCTGCATCTCGTGCTGGGCGAACTTCCAGCCGGGGGAATTGTCGCTGTCGTCGAGCTTTGCGCGGCACACCGTTTTGAGCAGCGCCGCAAGCTCGGCGGCCTTTTCCGAAACGCCGGGCTTATGTGCCGCCACGGGCACCACGACCACCTGCACGGGCGCCACCGCGGGCGGCAGCACAAGGCCGTTGTCGTCGCCGTGCACCATGATGATGCCGCCGATGAGCCGCGTGGAAACGCCCCAGGAAGTCTGGTGGGGATACTGGAGGGTGTTGTCCCGCCCTGTGAACTGGATGCCGAAGGCGCGCGCGAAGCCGTCGCCGAAATAGTGCGAGGTGCCGCTCTGCAGGCCTTTGCCGTCGTGCATCAGCGCCTCCACCGTGTAGGTGGCCTCGGCGCCCGCGAACTTTTCCTTATCCGTTTTGCGGCCGCGGATGACGGGCATGGCCAGGTCGTGCTCGCAGAAATCGGCGTAGAGGTTCAGCATCCGCTCGGTTTCTTCCACGGCTTCCTGAGCTGTTTCGTGCATGGTGTGGCCTTCCTGCCACAAAAATTCCATAGTGCGCAGGAAGGGGCGGGTGGTCTTTTCCCAGCGCACCACCGAACACCACTGGTTATAGAGCTTCGGGAGGTCGCGCCAGCTTTCGATGATGTGCGAGTAATGCTCGCAGAACAGCGTTTCGGAGGTAGGGCGCACGCACAGGCGTTCCTCGAGCTTCTCGTTGCCGCCGTAGGTCACCCACGCCACCTCGGGCGCGAAGCCCTCCACGTGCTCCTTTTCCTTGTTGAGCAGGCCTTCCGGGATGAACATCGGCATATACACGTTCTCATGCCCGGTTTCTTTGAACCTGCCGTCGAGGATCTTCTGGATATTTTCCCAGATGGCGTACCCGTAGGGGCGGATGAACATGCATCCGCGCACGCTCGAGTAATCCGCAAGCTCCGCCTTTTTCACGATGTCGGTATACCACTTCGCAAAATCCTGATCCATCGGGGTGATGGCCTCGACCATCTTTTTCTTCCCGTTTTCCGCCATATTGTCTGATTCCGCCTTTCGTTCGTTCCGTCGGGCACCGCCCGCTCCTGTCGCATGTCTTTTATTATATCCTTGCCCCGCGCGGATTTCAACAAACGGAAAAATGGGGGGCGGAGTACGGGAGAACCCCCCCGCCGCGCCCGGAAAGCCCGCCTGCGCCGCACGCCTATTTCCGGCGGAACCGGCCGTGCAGGCGTTCGAGGAGCGTTTCGCGCTTCCCCAAGGCCAGCGTGCGCCCGGTTTTTTCGGCTCCCGCCGCGGCGCGTTTCACCGCGAGCGCATAGAAGTACATCTGGCTGTCGAACCGCTCGCCGCCGCTTTCCACGGGGCGGTAGACGCCGTCCGGCCCGATGATGCGGGCCTTGACGTTGTCGCGCAGCATGGCGTCGAGCATCGAAAAGATCTCCTGCGCGATGCCGCGGTCGAAGATGGGCGCCGCAATCTCCACGCGGCGCGTGGTGTTGCGCGTCATCATATCGGCCGAGGAAATGTAGAGCCGGCGCTCCTCGCCCTCGCCGAAGCAGTAGATGCGCGCGTGCTCCAAAAAGCGCCCCACGATGCTGCGCACCGTGATGTTCTCGGTAAGCCCGGGCAGCCCCGGGCGCAGGCAGCAGATGCCGCGGATGATGAGGTCGATCTTCACGCCCGCCCGGGAGGCCTCGGAAAGCTCGTCGATAACCTCTTTGTCGGTGAGGCTGTTCATCTTGGCCACGATGCGCGCGGCGTGCCCCTCGCGCGCCTTTTCGGCCTCGCGCCGGATCAGCCCGATGATGCCGTCCTTAAGCCCGGCGGGGGAAACCAGCAGCCGGCGGTAAGTGCCCTCCACATTCGAGATGGTCATGTTCTGGAAGAATTCCACCGCGTCCTCGCCGATGGACGGGTCCGCCGTGAGAAGGTTCAAATCGGCATAGAGCCGCGCGGTGCCCTCGTTGTAGTTGCCGGTGCCGATGTGGGTGATATACTGGATGCGGCGGTCCGCCTTGCGCGTGATGAGCGTGATTTTGCTGTGGACCTTGTAATCGCCCACGCCGTAGATCACGCGGCAGCCGGCGTCCTCGAGCAGCCTGGACCAGTAGATGTTGATCTGTTCGTCGAACCGCGCGCGCAGCTCGATGAGCACGGTGACATCCTTGCCGTTCTCGGCCGCGGCGCACAGGCTCTGGACGATCTGGGACTGCTGCCCCACGCGGTAGAGCGTGATTTTGATGGAAACGACCTGCCGGTCCTCCGCGGCCTCGCGCAGCAGGTCCGAATACGGGCGCATGCTCTCGTAGGGGTAGGCGAGCAGCACGTCCTTTTCCAGAATCTGCGGAATGATCTTGCCGTGCGCGAGATTCTCCGGCCACTGGGGGCGCGCCGGCGGATAGAGCAGCTTTTCGCGCTGCGGCTGGCTTAAAAGCTCCTCGAGCTTGCCCACGAACGAAAGGTCCATGGGCGCCCCGCACAGGAAGCATTCATCCGCGCCGAGGCCCAGGTTCGCGAGAAGGAATGCCGTGAGCGTCGTGTCCGAAAGATCGCTTGCCTCGAGCCGCACGGGGGAAAGCCGCGAGCGTTTCTTGAGAATCTCGCTCATGGCGCTGCGGTAATCCGTATCCTCGTCGAGCAGGCCCTCGGAGGCCTCGAGGTCGGCCGAGCGCGTCACGCGGAACAGCGCCTTGCTCTCCACCTTGTAGATGCCGAACACCTCGTCGGCGTATTTGAGCAGGATATCCTCGAGCAACACCACGCAGCGCGCGCCCGGCACGGCGTAGAGGCGGTCCGCCGCGGACGGCATGGGCACGATGCCGAACAGGTCGCCGTTTTTGCTCTTGAGCCGCACGCCCACGTAGGTCATCTTGTTTTCGAGGTGCGGAAACGGGTGCTTGGCGTCGATGATCTGCGGCGAGAGCAGCGGCAGCACCTGATGCTCGAAATAACTTTTAATGAGGCGCCGGTAGCCGCCGTCCAGCTCTTTGATGGGGGACTGGTAGACCGGCGCGCCGGAAAGCTGCTCCATCACCATATGGTAGGCGCCGTCGCGCATCGGGTAGAGCGCGCGCACGGCCCTGTTCACGGCGTCGATCTGCTCGCGCGCCGTCATGCCGGTCTTGTTGTCCACGCCCATCTCGCGCAGCAGCGTCTGGTCGTGCAGGCTGCCCACGCGCACCATATAGAATTCGTCGAGGTTCGAGGTAAAGATGGATACGAAGCGCAGCTTCTCGAACGCCGGCGTCTCGGGCGCAAGCGCCTCGCCGAGCACGCGCTCGTTGAACTTGAGCCACGAAAGTTCCCGGTTGAAATACAGGCTTTCCGTGCCGCTTTCCATGCCGCTCCCCCTCCTGTTCGCCGCTTCGGCCGGTTTTTCCGGCGGCTACGAAATCTCCTCCTGCCGCTGCTCCGGGCCGAGCACATGTTCGTGCAAAAAGCCCTCCCGCACGCCGTTGCGGCTGATAACCACCGTTCCGGCGCCCGACGCTTTGCACAGCCGCGTAAAGGCGCACAGCCCCGGCAGCACGGTGTGCACGCGCTCGGGCGTGAGGCGCGTAAGAGTGCGCGCGCTTTTGCGGCGCGCCCCGGAAAGCCCGCGCAGCAGCGCCTTGAGATCGGAAGCCGGGAAGCGGTAGCCCTGCAGCTCCGAAAGACCGCGGTCGAAACGGTCCTGCCGCAGGCGCGCCACGGCGCGCCCCGTGCCGCCGATGACGCACAGCGTTTCCGCGCCGCGCAGCCACGAAAGCCCGGCAAGCTGCGCCGAAACAAACGCCGCGATCTTTTCCAGCTCGCCCTCCGTGGGAAGGATCTCGCGCACGAAGTTTTTGTAAAGGAGCAGGCTCCCGAACGGCAGGCTCACCGAATGCAGCATCTGGGTGCCCTCAAAGCGCACAAGCTCCGTGCTGCCGCCGCCCATATCCACCATCAGGCCCTTTTCCACACCCGCGCCCCGGTAGGCACCGATGAAATCGAGCCGCGCCTCCTCCTCGCCGCTGATGACGTTGACCTCAACGCCCGTGCGGCGGCGGATGAGCTCCACCGCGTGCCCGGTGTTGTGGATGTTGCGAAGCCCCGCGGTGGCAAAGCAGGCGAACCGGTCGCACCCGATGGACTGCGCGGTATCCCGGAAGTCCGAGAGCGTTTCCACCACGCGGAGTATCCCCTCGTCCGAAAGGACGCCTTCCGAGGTGTAGCCGATCAGCCCCACCAGCTCGCGCTCGCTCATCATATGGCGGAGGCTCCCGCCGCGCTCCTCGTACACCGACATGCGCATCGTATTGGAGCCAAGGTCCACAACGCCGTATCTCATATCTCCGGTATCCATTCCTTTTCCATTGAAATATCCGTTTTTCTGCGAACAGGTGCATCAGACGATCAGATTGCGCCGCCGCTGCTCGATCTGCTCGTGCAGCACGAAGCGGTAGATGTTATCCATATCCCGCTCGTTGATATCCACGAACCGGCAGCCGTAGCGGTTGCCGCGGATGCGCCGCTCGCAGCGCACCACCTCCGCCTTGATGTCGATGGGCCTGCCCGCGTCGCGGAACACGAACGGAAACCGGTGCCCCTCGGCAAAGACGGCGTCGGTGCCGATGTACATTCCCTGCGCGCTGATGTTCAGGATGGTGAAATCGATGGGCGGCTCGAGCGGCACAAGGCCTTCGCTCCCGTAGCGCTGCGTGATGCGGTAATGGAGGATCTTTTCCACGCGCGTGTTGTTGCGCTTCTGCGTGGAGCGCACGAGAGTCGCGCCGGCAACCACCACTCTGTCCCCCATGACTTTGGTCACCGTGCCCGTGAGCAGGCATTCCCCCTGGACGCGGTCGTACACGAACAGGTTCACGGCAAGGCCGGGGCGCATCGAAAAGCCCTCGCCCGCGTGGATGTGCATCGTGGTGCCTTCGTACTGGCTCACCGTGCCTTCGGCCAGCTGCCCGCCGTTCGGCTCCGCAACGATGCATTTATCAAACTCATACATATTCAAACCACCCTCTATGTCGTTCGCGGAAGGCTGCGGGTGAAACACCGCCTTTATCCGGAACGGAGCGACCTATCCTAATGATAAATGGCTTTTGCCAAAATTGCAATCGCGCCCGGCGCTTCATGCGGAAAAAAGCGGGATTTTATCGGAAATTTTACACAACCGTTCTGTTTTTGCACCCGTGTTTCTGCTACGGTTACGCTAGCGGCAAACCCGGGCGCGCGCCCCGCGCCTCCGGCCGGGTTTTGCGAAAAACGGAGGGAATCGGCATGGACGGAACAGATTGCGAAAACGGCGCCGCGCTTCGCGGGGAACTGAGCGGCATTCTGGAAAAGGGACGGATCAAAACCGTTTTTCAGCCCATCGTATCGCTGCGGGACGGCTCGGTGTTCGGGTTTGAATCGCTCAGCCGCGGGCCGGCGCAGTCGCCTTTGCAGAATCCGGACGCCCTGTTCTCGGTGGCGCAGGAATACGGGATGCTCTGGGAGCTTGAGCTGCTCTGCCGTTCCCGGGCGCTCGAATCGGTGGCGGCGCACGGGATGAAGATGCAGCTTTTTCTGAACGTGAACCCGCACGTTATCCGGGACGAGAAGTTCCGCCGGGGGTTTACGCGCGAGTATCTGCAGCGCTACGGCATCGACCCCGCTGGCATCTTTTTCGAGATCACCGAAAAAGGCGCCGTGGACGATATGTTCGCCTTCAAGGAAACCATCGGGCACTACAAGAACCAGGGCTACAAGATCGTCATCGACGACGCGGGCGCGGGCTATTCCGGCCTCAATCTCATCACCGACATCCGCCCGCATTACATCAAGCTCGATATGAACCTCATCCGCGGAATCGACCGCGATGAGCTCAAAAAAGCGCTTGTGCGCAGCATGTACGATTTCAGCCGCATCTCGGGCATCCTGCTCGTGGCCGAGGGCATCGAAACGGCCGCGGAGCTGGGCACCCTCGTGGATATCGGCGTCCACTACGGGCAGGGCTTCTTCCTCCGCCGCCCGCAGGAGGAGCCGGCGCCTCCCGTGCCCGAGGCCCTGGACGCCATCCGCATCCAGAACGCGCGCAAGAACCACGTCTATTTCAGCAGCCTTTCCAGCGTATACATCGGCAACCTCTGCCGCGAGAACGACACGGTGCCGGTTTCCGAAAAGGCGGAGCGCGTCTACGACCTGTTTCTGCGCAAGCCCACCCTCACGGGCGTGACGGTGCTGCAGGGGAATCGGGCGGCGGGCGTCATCACCAAAACGCGCATCCATTTCATCATGAGCGGGCAGTACGGCTTCTCGCTGCACGCGAAGCTCCCCGTTTCCCACATCATGGACCCCTCGCCCCTCACCGTGGACGACAAAATGCCCATCGACACCGTTTCGCTGCTGGCCATGTCGCGCCCGGACGAAAAGCTCTATGATTTTATTATCGTCACGAAGGACACGGAGTATTACGGCGTCGTCACCATCAAAAACCTGCTGGAAAAAACCATGGAGATCGAGGTGAGCAACGCCAAGCACCAAAATCCGCTTTCCGGCCTCCCGGGGAATCTGCTCATCGAGCACCGCCTCACGGGCTGCCTCCATTCGCCCGCGCCCTTCACGGTGCTCTATTTCGATATCGACAATTTCAAGGCCTACAACGACGTCTACGGCTTCGAGAACGGCGACAACGTCATCCGCTTTCTGGCCGAACTTCTCTGCCGCGCGCTGCCGCCCGAAAGCTTCGTGGGCCACGTGGGCGGGGACGATTTCGTGGCCGTGCTTCCTTCCTACGGCTACGAGGAGGGCTGCGCGGCGGTGACCGGCCAGTTCGACGAGCAGGTGAAGGCCCTCTACCGCAAGGACGACCTGCGGCGCGGCTTCATTCTCTCCAAAAACCGGCACGGCGAGGAGGAACAGTTCCCGCTCATGAGCCTCTCCGTCGCGGGAATCACCAACCGCGGGCGCGATTTCCGAAGCACCGCCGAACTCGCCGAAGCCGCCGGAAAAATCAAAAAACGTTGCAAGCAGCAATGGCACAGTTGCTGCATTGTTGACTAGCGGCTGCGCCGCGGCAAATCGAATGGGGCCGGGTGAGACAGTTTACTTTTCTCCCCGCGCACGGTTTCCCGGAGCGGAAGTACGCTCAAAATTGCGCTGAACTTTCCCCGCGAACTGGGTGCGGGCACCGCCCGCCGGCTGCGCCGCGGCAAATCGAATGGGGCCGGGTGAGACAGTTCACCTTTCTCCCCGCGCACGGCTTCCCGGCGCGGAAGTACGCTCAAAATTGCGC
>JAEWAU010000118.1 GCA_023391535.1 Bacillota bacterium
GCGTGGAACCGCAGCGCCCGGCTGTTTCGGCGTTTTTGGGGTTTTTCGGCGCTCAGCTTCCCGCGCGCAGCCGCCGAAAGGAGGATTGCAGACGCTGGCCCGCCATCACGAGCGCAAGCACGCCCACCGAAATCAGCGCCGTCATGCCGCCCGGAGCGCAGCCTGCGTAATACGAGAGGAAGAAGCCCGCGAGGATATCCACCACGCTGAACAGCACGGAGGCCGCGAGCGTCGCCTTAAACCCTTTTTTGAGCTGGAGCGCCGCCGCCACGGGCAGCGCGATCATCGAGGAGAGCACCAGTACGCCCACGATGCGGATGGAAACCGAAATGGCCGCCGCCACCAGAATCGAAAACACATAGTTGATGAGCCGCACGCGCACGCCCGCCACGCGCGCCGCGTCCTCGTCGAAGGTGATGGCGACGAGCTGGTTGTGGAGCAGAATCAGCGTAAGCACGGAAACGGCGCTGAGCGCCGCCACGGTGGCCAGTTCGGCTTTCGTCACGGTGAGGATGCTCCCGAACATATAGCGGTTGACATCCTGATGGATGGCGCCCGAGCTCATGATGGTGATGGCGGTGCCTACGCTCAGCGAGAGCACGATGGTGAGAATGAGATCGGCATATTTGCGAAAATAAGAGCGCAGCAGCTCGATGAGCGCGCCGCAAGCCGAGGTGAACACGAAAGCGCCCAGAATCGGGTTCGCGCCGAGCAGCAATCCGCCCGCAATGCCCGCGAGCGACGAATGGGCGAGCGTATCGCCGATCATCGAATAGCGGCGCAGCACCAGAAAGATGCCGATGCACGGGCAGAGCACCGCAATGAAAAGCGAAACGAAAAACGCGTATTGCATGAACTGATACTGCAGCATATGGGCCTCCAAAGCAGGATTTTGTCGATTACAGCAAGTCCAATCAGGAACGGGATACCGATTTGGCAGCCCGCTCACCGCATAGTCCTGCCGCCTATGCGCGGGTAACTCCGAAACAGCCGCGGCATTTTTGTGATTGCTGTAAAATCAGCGTGTACCGAGAAACTCTTTTGTGTACTGTTCCGGCGTGCAGATATGCGCGTGGCCTTCCGCGATGTGGTAGATGAGCGTGGAGTTGGAGATGGCCGCCTCCAGGTTGTGCTCCACGGAAATGACGGTGATGCCGCGGCTCCGGTTGAGGTCTTTGATGAACGCGTAAATCTCGCGCTGGCTCTTCACATCCACGCCGGTGGAGGGCTCGTCCAGAATAAGAAGCCCCGGTCCACCCATCAGCGCCCGCGCGATAAACACCTTCTGGAGCTGCCCGCCCGAAAGCGTGCCCACCAGCGCGTTCGCAAACGCCTCCATATGTACCTGCGCAAGCGCCCTGTCCACTTCGGCCTTGTCGCGCTGTTTGAGAAGGTGCCGGTAACAGTTGAGCAATTCGCGCACCGTGATGGGGAACTGCGCGCCCGCGCCTTCCGGCTTCTGCGCCACGTAGCCCACGCGCGAATCCGAAATGCGGATGCTGCCGGAAAGCGGCTGCAGCAGCCCCAGCAGCAGCTTGATGAGCGTGCTTTTGCCGCTGCCGTTATCCCCCAGCACGGAGATGTATTCCCCGTCCTTGATGGTGGCGCTCACGCCGTCCAGCAGGTATGGGGCGGTTCCGGTATAGGAAAAGCGGAGCTTGTCGATTTCAATCATACGGTTCTGGTTCCCTTTCGCATCCCGACGTTCCTTCCGGATTCCCCGTCCGGCGGCGCGGAATCGGAATTTTCCGCCCGGCGTTTCGCCTGCGGCGGCTCCGGGCACTTTTTTTATTATACGCGCAAATAGGAACTATTTGCAATACTTATTCTCAATTTTCCCGTTCGGGAACACGCAAACCGGCGAACAGCCGCGGAAGAGTTCCCCCTCGCCGTTGTTCGCCGGTTTCGCTCAAGGCAATTTCCCGATCAAACGATAGTTCGCATCTCTGAACGATGCGTTTATCGGAGAATGTTATGCGGTTCCTTTTTCCCGGAAGGGGCGAGACGTTCGGGATACAGCGGAACGTGCAGCCGCACCGAAAGGGTTTTCAGCACTGGTTGAAGCGCCGCCAGCAGCAGATAGCCGCCCGCGAGGCAGACGACGGCCTCCCCCGCGCCCACTGAAAGTACGGTGCCCCACAGCGGCAGCTTATACATGAAGCTTAGCTCCGCGCCAACGAGCACGGCGTTGCAGAGGATGGGCGGAATGGGCGCAAGCCAGCGGTTGGGCATCCGGCTCGTGAGAAACGCCGCCAGCAGCGTGGCAAAGCTGCCCACGGCGACATCCACGAGCGTGACGGGCACGGGACTGAAAAAGTTGGCGATGACGCACCCGACGAACAGCCCCGGAATGGCGGCCGGCGTGAGAAAGGGCAGCACCGTGAGGGCTTCGGCCACGCGGAACTGAACAGGCCCGTAGCTGAGCCACGAGAGCGTGATGGTGAGCACGGCGTACACGGCCGCGATTACAGCCGCGGAAGCGATAAAACGGTTTCGGCTTTGGTTTTCTTGAAACATGGAAGCTCCGCCTTTCTGCAGCGGTTCCGAGGAAGGCCGCATCGTGATTGGAACCGCTGTAAGTCTGCCTTGTGCCGGAGAACAGCCGGCACTTCTCCTGCATCGTTCCAAAAGGCGCAGCGCGCTGCCCGGGCAGAAAATGCGGCTTCCCGACAGAATTGCGGATCAAAGTCCGCATCGCAGCCTTGGACGAAGGCTTTCGACGCGGGTTTTATCGGCTTTGTAATCGGATTTTCGCATAAAAAGGGGCGCTTTTCCGCGCCCCTTCCCCGGCATTCCTATAAAACCGGAACACCATAGCCCTTTTGCCCGCCGGAATTTCCCGGCGGGCGAAAGAGCTTGTTCCCGTAGTTTTATTTGCAGCATTTTTGAATTGCCGCGGGCAGGATGGTCGCGAACTGTCCTATTCGGTTTTCGATGCTTATCTTACAGTAACACAACGAGGCAGGAGTGTCAACCGGTCAGGGCGCTTGCAGCAGACGCACGCTGCCGAACACAGCCTCTCCTTTAATAAACAGAAACGGTTCCCCGCCCGAGGGCAGGCGCACCGGCGCGTCGTTGCGGAAGCCGCCGAACACCGGTGTCACGCCGGTGCGGTAGGGCACATCGCGCGGCAGCACGATTTCGAGTGTGCCGAACACGGCCGAAACGTCCACCGGCACGGCTCCGCCCCGCAGGGCGATTCCGCTGAGATCCACGCGCATGCGGCCGAACACGCTTTCGATGCGCGCTCCCGAAAAAGCCTGCGAATGATTTTCAACGTTCCTATTCGCAAACAGACAATCGTATTCGGGATAATCCTGATTATCCTGAACGGATTTGCCGTGAAAGGGCCTCCGGCCATACGTACTGGTAATGATCCAGATGCCGGCCAGCACCACCAAAATTCCGAAAAACAGGGAACCCGCATGGGGCACGAACGCAAAAACGGAATTGGACAGAATGAGCCACACGCCGAGCAGGAGCAGCAGCGTGTTCCAGAAATGGAGCCGGCTGTGCACGATGCTCAGGATGGAGACGAGCGTAATCACAAGGCCCCACCAGACGCCCGCCGCGAGCTGCAGGCTGAACCCGAACACGCTGTGCGCCAGCAGGAATATGCCGGCCAGAATAATAAGCACGCCGAAAACGATGCCGGACGCACGCGAACGATTCATAAAGAAAGCCTCCCCGAAGCAGTGCCGTTTGTTGATTTACAGGACGACAGAAAGGCGGCCCGAAGGCCGCCTTTTGTTATACGGGCATATCTGCGAGCATGTTCGGATTCAGCGGCCCGGGGCCGTCTTCAAAGAATTTTTCAAATTCCTCTCCGGACATCTTCTCGTTTGCAAACAGGTATTGCGCAACGCTGTTGAGCTTATCGCGGTGCTCCTGCAGGATGCCGCGCGTCTTTTCGTAGGCTTCGTCGATGACGTTCTTCATCTCGGAATCGATTTCGGCGGCCACGTTCTCGGAATAGTTGCGGGCCTGCGCGAAATCACGCCCCAAAAAGACCTCGTCGTGCTCGGTGCCGTAAACGATGGGCCCGAGTCGTTCGCTCATGCCGTAGGTCGTCACCATTTTGCGGGCAATTCCCGTGGCGCGCTCGATATCGTTGGAAGCGCCGGTGGAAATATCGCCTATGGCGATGCTTTCCGCCACGCGCCCGCCGAGCAGCGAGCAGATTTCCTCGAACATCTCGGTTTTGGAGGTGTAGTATTTATCCTCCACCGGAGGCGAAAGGGTATAGCCGCCCGCGCGGCCGCGGGGGATGATCGAGATCTCCTGCACGGGATTTTGCGTTGGCAGGTATTTTGTGGTGACGGCGTGGCCCGCCTCGTGGAACGCCGTGATTTTTTTCTCATGGTCCGTGATGATACGCGAGTGCTTTTCCGGCCCGGCGATCACCTTGATGGTGGCCTCTTCAATGTCCCTGCGGTCGATGACATGCTGGCTGCGGCGCGCGGCCAGAAGCGCCGCTTCGTTGAGCAGATTCTCAATATCCGCACCCGTAAAGCCGACGGTGGTTTTGGCGATATCCGCAAGATTCACATCCGGCGCAAGCGGCTTTCCGCGCGAATGCACGCGCAGGATCGCCTCGCGTCCCTTGATATCCGGCACGCCCACATAAACCTGGCGGTCGAAACGGCCGGGGCGCATCAGAGCGGGGTCGAGGATATCCGGGCGGTTGGTGGCCGCCACGATGATGACGCCCTCGTTCGCGCCGAAACCGTCCATCTCCACAAGGAGCTGGTTTAGCGTCTGCTCGCGTTCGTCGTGCCCGCCGCCGAGCCCCGCGCCGCGGTGGCGGCCCACCGCGTCGATTTCATCGATGAAGATGATGCAGGGCGAGCTCTTCTTGGCCTGGTCGAACAGATCGCGCACGCGGGAAGCGCCCACGCCCACGAACATTTCCACGAAATCGGAACCGGAAATGGAGAAGAACGGCACACCCGCTTCGCCGGCCACGGCTTTGGCAAGCAGCGTCTTGCCCGTGCCCGGAGGGCCGATGAGCAGCACGCCCTTCGGGATACGCGCGCCGAGCTCGTTGAATTTATGCGGGTTTTTGAGGAATTCCACGATTTCGCGCAGTTCCTCTTTTTCCTCGTCCGCACCCGCGACGTCTCCGAAGGTGGTGCGCTTCTTTTCATCCGAAACCTGTTTGACGCGCGCCTTGCCGAACGACATCACCTTGCCGCCGCCGGCTCCGCCGTTGGCCTGGTTCATCATAAACACGTACATCACGACGAGGAAGATGATAAACAGCGCCCACGGAAGCAGGCTGATCCACCACGGGGCTTGCCAGGCCTGGATATAATCGTAGGTGATCTGATTGGCGGGATGATCCTTGTTGTAATTCACCACGATGGGCTGCACGGTGCTGAGGAACAGATCGACGCTGGGTACCGTGTATTTGATCTGGTTTGCGCTGTCGCGCAAGGTGAGAACAAGGTCGCCGCTCCCGAGCTGGAGCTGGTAGTCCTTGACGTCGTCCTGCTGGAAATAGCTGATCACCGTGGAATACCGGATTTTCTTCTGCGAAGTCTGGTTATTGGAAAACAGACTGAGCGCCAGTATGATCAGAATGATGACGACGATATATATGGCAATGCCGCGCATGTTTTTTTTGTTCAAGTGAATCACTCCTTTTGCCGCGCGCCGCCGCTGCGCCGGGGGGCGTTATGATTTGTAAACTTCCGGCTTCAGCACGCCGACAAAGGGCAGATTGCGGTATCTTTCCGCGTAATCCAGCCCGTAGCCGACCACGAATTTATCCGGGATGTCGAAGCCATGATAATCCGCCCGTATATCCACGCGGCGGGAATAAGGCTTATCGAGCAGGGTGCAGATTTTCAGGCTGCGCGGGGAACGCGCGGAGAGAATCTGCATCAGATAATGCAGCGTAAAGCCACTGTCGAGGATATCTTCCACCAACAATACGTCGTAATCCTGCAGCGGAAGGTCGAGATCCTTGATGATCTTGACAACGCCCGACGTTTTGGTTCCCGCGCCGTAGCTTGAAACCGACATGAAATCGATGCGGGCCGGTATGGATACTTTTTTCATGAGGTCGGACATAAACACGACCGAACCTTTAAGGATGCCCACCAGCAGCAGGTTTTTTCCTTTATAATCCTCGCTGATCTGTGCGCCCAGCTCGGCCACCTTTTTTTCGAGCGCTTCTTGGGAAAGCAGAATCTCCGCGATATCGTCCAGCAACAATTAGCCCTCCAGGTTTTTGATTTCTATCCGAAAAGCGCGTTTTGTCTCTTTACGCAACGCACAACGCTGCGCCGCGCCGAAGCCGCCCACCCAGAATACGCCTTCGGCATCGGCGGCAACCGGCACGCGGGACCTTTCCTCCGCCGGTATGCCGGCTTCGTTAAACAGCTTTTTCAGCGTCTTCGTAACTCCGCGGCCCGCCGGGCAGAACAAATCTCCCGCCTCACGGGTGCGTACCACTGCGTTGTCTTTTATTCTATCACAATCTACCACGCTTTTAAAATATTGTTTTTTAATATTTTCAAATTTTTTTGTCCATTCGCCGGAGAAATCCGCGGAAACATCCGCAATTGTCAGCACAAAGACGGAAGTCCGGTAAACCCCGGGTGCGAACGGAAGCGAAAGTTCCGCCGCGCTTTCCTCCTCCGGACGCGAAAAAAGAAGCTGCCCGCGGAACACCCGCGCGAAACAGCCGCCGCGCAGCTCGGTTTTCCCTTCCCGCCGCCGCACCAGCTCCGCCAGCGCCTCCACGTGCCGGAACTCCTGTTCCGCGCCCGAAAAGAGCCGCGCCGCCGCGCCCAGGCTCCGGCGCAGCAGGGCCGGCTCCGCCTGCGCGAGCGGCTCAAGCCGATACGCCCCGGCGCGCAGGCGCGCGCTTGCAAGCAGTTTTTGCGCCTGCCCTTCCAGGTACGCCTCGTCCTCCGCCAGAATTTCGAACAGGCGTCCCTCCGCCCGGGGAAACGCGGGGTTGATGCCGCACAGTACCGGCACGGCGTCGAGCCGGATGCGGTTTCGCGCGGGCGCGCGGGAAAAGTTGGAACTGTCGTCTACATATTTTATACCGTAAAAGCGGCAATATTCTTCGGTATCGGCGCGGGTGCAGGCGATGAGCGGGCGCACGATGCGCCCGCGCACGGGCGGGATTCCGCACAGGCCGTGCAGACCCGTTCCGCGCGCAAGGTTCAAAAGCTGCGTTTCAATGCGGTCGCTGAGCGTGTGCGCCGTGGCGACGCGCACGGAAAGCTCCCCCGCGGCCGGGGCGCTTGCACCGGCCGTTCCGCCCGTTTCCCGCGCAAAGCGCCGTTCTAGCTCTTCGGCTTTTTGCGCAAAAAAGGCGTACCGCACCGCGCGGCCCGCTTCCTCGATGGATTCCCCGCGCTCTTTTGCGCGCGCGGCCACATCCTCGCGCAGCACGAACAGCTCCACGCCGAGCTCCCGGCAGAACGCGCGCACGGTTTCCTCGTCGCGCATCGCCTCGCTGCCGCGCAATAAGTGGTTTACATGCGCGGCATACACCGAAAGGCCCGTTTCGCGCCGCGCGCACAGCCAGTGCAGCAGCGCCATGGAATCGGCGCCGCCCGAAACGCCCGCCAGAACGATTTTCCCCAGCATCCCGAAACGGCGTTCCGTCCGCTGCGCCTCCGCTTCGAGCCGCGGCCGGGATTCGGGAGCGTCAGGAGCGCGGTTCATCGCGGTACCTCTCCTCGGAGGTGAAGCGCGTGTGCGCGCCGTCCCAGTGCAGGGGGATATCCCCCACCGTGCCGTGGCGGTTTTTGCCCACGATGCAGGTGGCCTGGTTGTGGTTTTCCTCGTTTTGCGTATAGTAATCCTCGCGGTACAGGAACATGACGATGTCGGCGTCCTGCTCGATGGAACCGGATTCGCGCAGGTCCGAGAGCATGGGCTTGTGGTCGCCGCGGGATTCCGGGCTGCGCGAAAGCTGCGAGAGCGTGAGCACCGGCACGTCCAGATCCTTGGCCATGATCTTGAGCCCGCGGGTCATTTCGGAAACCTCCTGCACGCGGTTCTCGATGTGCCTGCCTGAGGACATAAGCTGGAGGTAATCGATCACCACCAGGTCGAGTCCGCGCACGCGGCGGCATTTCGCCTTGATCTCCGGCACGGTGATGCCCGAAGTATCGTCGAAATAGATATTGCTTTTGGAAAGGCTGTCCGCCGCCGTGGCCAGGCGCACCCAATCGTCGTCGCGCAGGTCGCCCGTGCGCAGCGCGGTGTTGTCGATAAGCCCCTCGGTGGCGAGCATACGCGAAACGTTCTGCTCGCGCGTCATTTCAAGTGAAAAATAGGCTACGGTGGCTCCGTGTTTGGCCACGTTCTGGGCGATGTTGAGCGCGAAGGCCGATTTGCCCATGGCCGGGCGCGCGGCCAGCAGAATGAGGTCGGAGCGGTTGAGCCCCGTGGTGACGCGGTCGAGCTCCGAAAAGCCGGTGGGAAGCCCGAGGTATTTGCCGCGCTCCTCGCCGCTGATTTTATGCAGGCGGTCGTACGTTTCGAGAATGACCTCGCGGATGTGCTTGAGCCCGTCGGATGATTTATCCTGCCGGATATCGTAGATTTTCTGCTCCGCCGCGTCCATCACGGCGCGCACGTCCTCGGCTTCCTCCGAGGCCGTTTCGATGATCTGCCGGGACGCCGTGATCAGGCTGCGCAGGTAATACTTTTCCTGAACGATGCGCGCGTAGGCGGCCACGTTCGCCACCGAGGGCACCACCTCGGCGAGCTGAAGCAGATACGCTTTGCCGCCCGCCTCGTCGTAAACGCCTTCGGCCTTGAGTTCGTCGAGCAGCGTGACAACGTCGATGGCGCTGCTCTGGCCGAACATGGAAACCATGGAGGAAAAAATGGCACGGTGCTGCGGCAAGTAGAAATACTGTGTTTTGACGATCTCGAGCACCGAGTAAAGGCACTGCGGATCGATGAGAATAGAGCCGAGCACGGACTGCTCCGCTTCCAGGCTGTAGGGCAATTTGATATCCGCAAGGCTCGCGATGGGCGCGCCCTGTTCAAAGTCGTCCGGCATTTCGTGCTCCTCCCTTCCGCATAAAAGCGTTTAAAAATATATGACGCAGGCTTTTTTACGCCGCGCCGCCCGTTTGGGGAAATTCCGTTTTTTCCACGCGCCCGCCGCGCCATGCCAGACGGTAGGCTTTTTTCGCCGGGTCCGCCCGGCGCACCGAAAGACGGCCGTCGAGCGCGACCAGCGCCGTGCCGTTTTCCAGCGCGAAGCCTTCCGCACTTTGCCCGCGCATCGCCTCATCGAATGCGTGGTAGCCTTCCTCGTCGTAATGCGGGCAGTGCAGGTACGGCAGAAGCCCCAGCCCGCGCACCCATTTGTACCGCGGGTGCGGGTTTTCCCGGTCGAAGAATTCGCTGTCGCTGTAGCCCGCCGAAAACCAGCAGATGGAGCCGGCGCTCAGGCCCGAGAGCACCGCGCCCCGCTCGTAAGCCTGCCGCAGGAACGCGTCCGCACGAAACTGCGCCCATTTTTGCATCATGGTTTCCGTGTCGCCGCCGCCCACGTAGACAATATCGGCGGAGCGGATTTTTTCGCCGATTTTCTCAACCGCCGCCGGCGTATTTTCGCAGGAATAAAGGCGCAGGGCGTCCACCCGGCAGCCGAGCCTGCCGTACTGTGCCCGCACGGCTTCGATGTAGCCTTCCGCGTCATAGCTTGCCGTGGGAACAAACAGCAGCCGCGGGTTTTCCCTGCCCGAAAGCTCCACGATGAAGCGGTCGAGCGGCTCCGTTTCGGCTCCCAGCTCCCCGCCGCCGATGGAGACGATCTTCTTCATTCAAAAGGCACCTTCCGGCGCCGGGTCCGATTCGATTCTTCGGTTACGCCTCGGCCACCACCACGTAGAGCTTGGCCGAAATGCCGGGGTGCAGCTTTGCTTCCACTTCCACCGTTCCGCAGGCCTTGATGTCGTCCTGCAGCACCAGCTTGCGGCGGTCGATCTCCACGCCAAGCTGCTTTTGCACGGCTTCGGCGATCTCCTTGGAAGTGATGGTGCCGAACAGCTTGCCGCCCGCACCCGCCCGCGCGTAAACCTTCACCGTCTTTCCGGAAAGATCCTTCGCCGCCGCGCGCGCGTTCTGTTCTTCCATCAACGCGCGGTGTTTGGCCGCTTCCTCGCGGTTTTTCAGTTCGTTGAGGGCACGGTTATCCGCCTCCATGGCGAGCCCGCGCGGAATCAGGTAGTTCTTGGCGTACCCGTCCGAAACGTTCACCAGTTCGCCGATCTTGCCGGAACCCTTGATATCCGCTTTTAAAATGACTTTCATAAATATTCCATCCTTTCGCGCAGCCGGAACGGCGCGTTTTTACGCTTCAAAAGCGCCTGTCGTCCGCCTTCTGGTTCTCCTGATAGTATTCGTCGATGGCTTTTTTGAGCTGCAATGCGGCCTTCTGCGGCGGCACCGCGTTCATCTGCGTACCCGCCATGGTAAGATGCCCGCCGCCGCCCAGTTTTTCCATCACGAGCTGCACGTTGACTCCCCCCATGGAACGCGCCGAGATGGACGTGCCGCCTCCGTTGCCATAGAGCACAAACGACGCGGCCACGCCCGAAATGGTGAGCAGCTCGTCCGACGCCTGGGGCGCCACCGTCCGCAGATTGTCGAAGGGTTCTCCCTCGTAAACCGAAACGGCGCAGCCCTTGTAGATCTCGGCGGCGGCAACGATATCGGCCCGGCGCCGGTAATCGTCCAGGCTGTTCGAGAAAAGCTGCCAGACGCGCACCGTATCCGCCCCCTTGCGTTTGAGGTAGGCGGCGGCCTCGAAGGTGCGTACGCCCGTGCGGATGGAGAAATTGCGCGTATCGAGCATGATGCCCGCAAGCAGCGCGCTCGCTTCGGATACGGAAACCGACCGGTCGGCGATGTACTGCACCAGCTCCGCAACCATCTCGGAGGCGGAGGATGCGTAGGGTTCGTGGTAGAAGATTACGGCGTTGTCGATGAAATCCACCATCTTGCGGTGGTGGTCGATGACGACGACCGTTTTGGCGGCCCGGTAAAGCTCCGGATATTCAACATAGCCCTTGCGGTGCGTATCCGCGACGATGAGCAGCGTTTTGGGCGTGAGGAACGAGAGAGAATCCTCCGGGTCCACAAAGGCCCCGTCGTAGCCCTCCCGTTCGAGCTGGTCGATCAGCACTTTGGCGAGGCTCTCCTTTTTGGAAAGCACGATGTGCGCGTCGCACCCGCGCGCCAGCGCCGCCTTATAAAGCCCCGCCGCAGCCCCCACGAAATCGAGATCCGTGGCGCGGTGGCCCATGATGAGCACCGCGTCGCTGCCGTCGATGAGCTCGGTGAGCGCCGAAGCGATGATGCGCGTTTTGACCTTTGTGCGTTTTTCCACGCCCTTAGAAACGCCGCCGTAAAACTCGTAGCCACTGGGGGTATGCACCGCCGCCTGGTCCCCGCCGCGCCCGAGCGCCATATCCAGCGCCTGCCGCGCCAGCTCCTCGTTTTCGGCAAGGTTCCCGCCGCCGCGGCCCACGCCGATGGAAAGGGTGGCCGGCATAAACTCGCCCACGATGATCTGCCGCACGCGGTCGAGGATATCGAAGCGGTTCTCCACGAGCTTGCGGAAATGGCGTTCCTCGCAGATAAAGAGGTACTTGTCCCGGTCCGAATGGCGCAGAAAGCCCGTGGTCTGCGCCACCCATGAGGTGAGCAGGCGCTCCACGGAACCGACGATGTCGGCCTTCTCGCCCTCGCGCGCGTTCTGCATCAGTTCGTCGTAGCTGTCGATCATGATGATGCTCACGACGGGCCGGCTTTCGTTGTATTCCACCAGCGTGTTTTTGAGCGCGGTGTTATCAATGAAATAGAGCTGATAGCCGCCGTCCTGCCGGCGCGAGCCGAACACGGTGAACTTGCGCCCCGTTTCGGCGTGCTGCACGTCGATGCCGGTTTCCACCTTTTTGAGCGTCTCCAGGGTGAAACCGCGCACCAGCGTTTTAAGCTCCGCGCCGTAGCAGTCCTTACCCGCGAGCACGGAGGCGCGGAACGGGCTGTTGTACCACACCACCTCGCCGCCGTCCGCCACAAGCACGGCCGGCAGCGGGAAGCTTTCCAGAGCGTAGGCGTTCTGGGAACCGAGGCTGTGTGACGCTTCGGCCAGCATGCGCCGGATATCCCTCCGCGCCGTACGGAACTTGAGCTCGAGCAGAATCAGAACGACCGCAGCCGCCGTGCTTTCGGCCGCCGCAATCACCGGGTTCCAGAAAAAGTTCAGAATACAAATCAGCGCCAGGACGCCCGCTTCGAGAAGAAGCACCGGCCTGAGCTGCCAAAGACGTTTTTTGCGCAACGGGTTCCACCGCTTTCTGCAAAATCGACCACGCGAAACCGGAAACTTGTCCCTTGTTCTTTTCATTATATCGTAACGGCTTCTATAAAACAAGGGTCGAAGAGGGCCGGGCACAGGTGCTTTATCCGCCCCGCGCCCGGCCCTGTGCAAAAGCGTCTGCTCAGCGGCGCCACGCCGCCGTTTCGCGGCGAAGCCAATCCGCCCACGCGTCGAAGCCCTCGCCTGTTTTGGCCGAAATGGGGATAATCTCGATATCGGGGTTGAGTTTCTTTGCGCGTTCCGTCACGGCGCCGATATCAAAATCGAAATACCCCAGACAGTCGATTTTGTTGATGAGCAGCACGTCCGCCACCGAGAACATCAGCGGATATTTCAGCGGCTTGTCGTCGCCCTCCGGCACGCTCAGAATCATGGCGTTTTTGGAGGCGCCCGTGTCGAACTCGGCGGGGCAAACGAGGTTGCCCACGTTTTCGAGAATCACAAGATCGAGGCCGGAGGTGCCGAATTCCTCGAGGCCCTGCTGCGTCATGCCCGCGTCCAGATGGCACATGCCGCCGGTGTGGAGCTGGATGGCGCGGGCTCCGGCTTCGGAAACGCGCTGCGCGTCCACCGAGGAGTCGATATCCGCCTCCATCACGCCGATGGAAAGCTCGTTTTGCAGTTTTTCCAGCGTACGCAGCACCACGCTCGTTTTGCCCGAACCGGGCGACGACATCAGGTTGAGAAGAAAGGTTTTTTCGCCGCGCAGGCGCTCCCGCAGAAGCTCCGCCTGCCGGTCATTGTTTTCCAGAATATTTTTCTTGATTTCGATCACTTTGAACGAACTCATTGGAATCCTCCTTAACGTTTTTCTTTCCTTTTTCATAATCAGAAACCCTTGTTTTTCACGCGGAGCCGACGTTTTCCCCGGCTGTGGGGTTCTTCGCCTCGCAGGGCACGCCGACGTTGCATTTCGCGCAGCCGTAGCGCGGCTTGAACAGCGGTTCCACCGTGTGGTCGAGATAATCGCTGCAGATTGCATGATCCTTGCCCTGCGGCGTGATTGCGTGCGGCGGGCACCTGCGGATGCACGCGCCGCAGGCGCCGCGCGCATAGAACAGGCAGTATTGATTATACCGCGTATACGGGCGCCGCGTGGCCGGCAGCGCGAGCGTGGTAACGACGCTTCCCAGCCGCCCGGCCGAGCCCTTTTCGGTGATGAGCGCGCGGTGCAACCCGAAGGTCCCGAGCCCGGCGGCATAGGCCGCGTGCCGTTCGGACCAGTTGGACACCCGCTTTTCGACGGAATAGCGTTCGTCGAGCGGCGGCACCAGCGCCTGCGCGCCGCGCTCCCGGAGCCACCCGGCCAAAAACCGGCGCACATCCATATTGAACGCCTCGCCGTCGATGCGGGCGGATACCCATTCCTCCGAAGGCAGGCCCGGCGCGCGGTTCGAAACGCGCACCTCCGGCGTGAAGGGCAGAAAATAGCAAACGACCGAGCGCGCGTCCGGCAGCCACTCCTGCGGCGGCATAAAATGCGGCCCGATCACGCCGGGTGCGCGGAATTCCCCGAACAGCGGGTCCTCCGCCGCGGCGACGCCCACAAGCGGCGCGTCGTAGATGCGCATTCCGCCGTGGGCGGGCATGGCGTTGCGCGGGCTGCGCTCCACAAACGCGTACAAATCCGCTTCCAGTTCGGGCAAAAGTTCCCGCACGTCCGGCTCCGTCATCCTAATCCCCCATTTCCGCTTTGCATTTCTTATTGTAAGGCGGTTCCCGATGAAAATACGGAATCGATCCAGGCAAAAGGCGAAACGCGCCCGAGCATTTCCGTCTTTTTTTGAAACTGCGGCAGATAAAACTTTTTTCGGATTCTTGTAAAGATACGATTCTCCAATAAAAACAGCGGACAAAGCCCACATCAAAGCATAACAATCGGAGAACAGCATTAGTATAGCACACCCGCGCGCCCGTGGATACGGCGAAGCGAAAAATTGCGCCCCGCCTGCGGCAAACAGCGGCGCGAAACGCACGTTCTTTCGCGTTTTGCGCCGCTGTTTTTGCACGGCCCGTATCATGCCATTTTATTGGAGAATCGCGTCATTCGTCCCGGAGCTGGCGCGCAAAGCACAGGCAGGCAAGAGCGAACGCCAAAAGCCCCATCGCGCTCAAAACTGCCAGCGCCGTGCCGGCGCCTCCGTCCCTGCCGCCGTAAGCCATCCCCGCGAACGCCCGCATGGCCTGCGTGGCCGGGAAGATCTCTCCCACGCCCCGCAGAGCGCCGGGCAGCATGGATGCCGGGAACATGATGCCCCCCAGCAGAACGGAGGGGAAAAACACCAGCATCGAGAGCATGGTGGCCGCCTGCTGGCTGCGCGCGCAGGCGCCGATGAGCAGACCCACGCCCACGGTTGCCGCCAGAAAGATCAGCAGCACCGCCGCATACCGCGCAGGGAACGACGGCCAGGCCGCGTGCAGCAGCGCGGGCGAAACCGCATAGATGAGCGCGCTCACGAGGAGCAGGTGCAAAAACGCGCTCACCGCCTGCACGCCCAGCGTTGCCGCCCCGGGAATGCCGTTCACGCGGAAGGCGCGCAGCGTGCCCGCCTCCCTCGCCCGCACAATGGGAATGGGCGTGCCCATCACGGCGCCCATGGAAATGGCGAAAATGCTCATGGAAGCCGCCAGTGTCGGCTTCATCAGCGGATTGGTGGAGGAGAACACACTGCCCACCACCACGTAGAACACCAGCGGCACAAGATAATAGGTCATCAGAACGCCGCGGTCCCGCAGGTCCATCCGGAACTGGATGCCCAGATACTTCAAAAATGCGCGCATCGGAATCTTCCTCTCTGCATGGCTTACCGCATGCCTTTCGGTATGATCTGATCGGTCACGAAGCCGCGGCGTTTTCTTCCGTAACTTCCAGGAACCGCTCCTCCAGCGATGGGCGCTCCACGCGCAGGTCCTCCACCGTGTCCCCCGCAGCGCGCACACGCGTGAGCAGCGAGATGAGCGTTTCGGATACATCCCCGCCTATCCATTCGAGATAGCCGTCCTTTTCGCGCACGAACGCTGCGGAGCCGGCGGCATTTCCCGGCAGAAGCGAGCCGCGCGCCGTGCGCAGGCGGATGCGCGTTTTGCCGTTTCCCGCCGCCGTGATTTCCTCCGGGGTGCCGCACGCCGCGAGCTTGCCGTGCGCGAGGATGGCGATGCGGTCGCAGAGCGTTTCGGCCTCGGCCATATCGTGGGTAGCGAGCAGCACCGTTACCCCGCGTTCCCGGATGGCGCGGATTTCGAGATGCAGGCCCGCGCGGCTCTGCACGTCCAGCCCGGCGGTGGGCTCATCCAGCACCAACACTTCGGGATGATTGCACAGCGCCAGCAGCAGGTGCACCCGCCGTTTCTGGCCTGTGGAAAGAGCGTGATACTGCTTTTTGAGCAGCTCCCGCACCGAAAATGCCTCCACCAGCTCCTTCGGATAGGGTGTGTGCTGCCACGCGCAGATGAGCGCGATGGCCTCGTCCACGCGGATGCCGCCGGGCAATGCGGAGATCTGGAGCTGCACGCCCAGCTTCCGGCGCAGCGCGCGGCTCTCGCGCTGCGGGTCGCACCCCGCCACGCGGATGCTGCCCGCCGTGGGAACGCGAAGCCCTTCGAGGCATTCGAACGTGGTGGTTTTTCCCGCCCCGTTGGCGCCCAACAGCCCGAATACCTCCCCGCGCCGCACCGAAAAATCGATTCCGTTCACCGCCGTGAGCGCGCCGTACCGTTTCACAAGCCCGCTTACGGATACCACTGTTTCCTCCGTCATGACGTTCCTCCCCTTCCGCCGGCCTCGCTGCCGGCTTTGCGTCATACGAACACCCGCATCAAAAACGGATAAAATCCGCAGCAAAAGCTTTGTGCCTGGGTTTTATGCGGATTTTTCCCGCCATTTCAGTTGAGGTTCGTATCCATGCCCTGCCCCGGCTCTTCGCCCGTCTGCGCAAAATAGGCAGCCATGGCGGGCACCAGAAACCGCTCCAACACCTCGCGCATCGGCTGCGCTTCCTTCGGCCAGTTTCCCATATCCTCGCCCGAAGTCACCAGCGCGCGCAAAACCCCCGGATTGCCGCCCGCAAAGCCCTGGGCCATCGCCCACCAGTCGCTTGCGAGCCGCCGCCCCTCCGGCCCGGAAGGGTCCTCGCCCGCCTCGTCGAGCCGCCGCAGCCGCTCAAACAATTCGCTTGCGCGTTCCATGAAGTTCCGGCAGGCTTCCGGCGAATCGAACCGTTCGGACATCTCCCGGAACTGCTCGTCGGAAAAATAGCGGACGATGAACGCGTAGGGATTGCCCTCTTTCATCAGGCGCAGGATGGCCAGCAGCCGCTCCGTGCCGATGCCTCCCCGTTCCCGCGCCTCCCCGATCACAAGCTCCAGCGCCGACGCGATCTTCTGCTGCGCCTCGATCTGCGCTTGCAGAATATCCCGCTGCCTCGTGAAGATTTTCACAAGGGAAGCCGCGTCGGTCTCGCGCAGGAGCCTGCCGCCGATCTCCTCGAGCGGAAAGCCCAGCGCTTTATAAAACAGAATCTGCTGGAGCCGGAGCAGATCATCCCGCGTGTAAAAGCGCCGGCCGGCCTGCGTGAAGGACGCGCGCAGCAGGCCGCTGCGGTCGTAATACTGAAGCGTGCGCACCGTTACGCCGCACAGCCGCGCCAGTTCCCCCACGGAAAAACGTTCCTGCGCATTTTCGCGCCCGCTTCGCTTTTGTTCTTCCATCTTTTCCCCTCCTTTTCCGGCTGCTTTTATCTTACTACATTACGTAACGTCACATGCAAGCGCTTTTTCATCGTTTTTAAAATATTTTTTACGAAAAACAATTAACCGAATCGGTTTACCGTGCTGCAATAGCGCCTGCCGATTCGGTTCATGTGTATTCGTTTTGTTTTGAACACGTTCCGGCTCGAAAGCGTGAGACACCGCGATGCTCGCGATGGCCTGTTTCGCCGTCACCTACCTGCTCTGCCAATACCGCAACCTCGCCGTATCATACGGCTCAAGCGGGAACAGCCCCCGGCTTTTCGCCGGGGGCTGTTCCCGCTTGATCTCAAATGGTCTGGATGACGCTTCCCAGCAGCGGCACCACCTGTTTTTTGCGCGAAACCACGTCCGGCAAAAACACGCTGCCCTCGGGCTGCTCGGTGCGGAAAAGCCTTGAAGTGAGTTCGCGCGCCGTGCCGGCGAACAGCACCTGCGAGCCCTTCTCCCGCACGTCGGTGAGCAGCAGGAGCAGCAGATCGTAGCCGCGTTCGTCGCGGACCTCCCTTAATACCGGCAGCATCGTCTCCTGCATATGCTCGAGCCCCTTGTTGATTCGGAAATACACCTGCCCCACGCCGATTTTGTATTTGCCCAGGCGGAAATCCTTGAAATCGGTGAACAGAATCTGCCGCGGGCTCATGCCCTCCAGCGAGGCGCCCGCCTCGAACATAGCCGCGGCAAACGAATCCGGCTCGATGCCCGCAATCGCCGCCAGACGCCGCACCGTTTCGGTGTCCCTCTTCGTGGCCGTGGGGGATTTTAAATTCAGGGTATCCGAAAGGATGGCCGCACAAAGGATGCCCGCCAGTTCCGGCTCCGGCTCCAGCCCGTTTTCGGCGTAGATGCCGGCCACCAGCGTGGCCGTGCTGCCCACCGTGTCGTTGCGGAAATACACCGGCGCTCCTGTCTGGATATCGCCGATGCGGTGATGGTCGAGGATTTCCAGAATCTCCGCTTCCCCGATGCCGTCCACCGCCTGAAGCAGCTCGTTGTGATCCACCAGAATCACCTTTTTGCGCATGGAAGTGATGAGATGGTAGCGCGAAATAAAGCCGCGCACCACGCCGTCGGCATCCACCACCGGATAACTGCGGTGGCGTGTCTGAAGCATCTTTTCCCGGATGTTATCCACATAATCGTCGATATGGAACAGCACGATGTCTTTGGTTTTCATAATCATTCCGATGGGCAGGCTCTGGTTGATGAGCCGGGCCGTGGTGAACGTGTCGAGTTTCGTTTCCACCACCGCGCAGCCCTGCCGGCGGGCGCGCTCGAGAATGGGCCCGCTCGCACGGCTTCCGCAGGTGAAAACCATGCACTGCACCTGCGCATCGAGCAGTTTTTCCTGCGAATCCTCACGGTTGCCCACGAGCACGATGTCGCCTTTGGAGATGAACGGCTCCAGGCTGCGCGGCTCCATGGCCGCCACGGCCACCCGGCCCGTGATCATCTGCTCCGGGTCCTCTCCCGTGCGGATCTCGGCCTCGAGCGTCTGGGCCAGGTTCCCGATGGGCGTGTTGCGAAACGACAGCGTATCCGTGGAAGCGCTCATGTAGTTTTGCGTGATCTCCGAAAGCGTCACGATACCCAGAAGCTTTTCGCCGGCCCCCACCACGGGGAGCGTTTTGATGCTGTCCCGCTGCATCAGCTCCCACACCGCTTTGATGGGCACCTCCGGCGTAACCGGCCGGACAATGTCGATGTCGAGATCGCTTACCTGCGTGCGCACTGTGGCGAGGAAGGGCGGCGGAGCCACGCCGAAGCGGTGCAGCACGAATTCCGTTTCCTTGTTGATGTTTCCAAGGCGCACCGGCACGGCGTCCATTCCGAGCCGACGCTTGAGCGAGGCGTATGCGATGGACGAACAGATGGAATCGGTATCCGGGTTCCGGTGCCCGCAAACGTAAACCTGTTCCGACATGGCGGCAATCCTCCGTTGTGGTTTCCTGGCTCTTTTGTTTCCCGACCGGAGCGGCGGATTTTTCCGCAGCGGACGCGCCGGCCTCAGCTCCCATTACCAGTATGGCCGACCGGCGGGCAAAAGTCAACGCCGCGCCGCGCGGGCTTGCCTTTTTCCGGCTCCCGGTGTATGCTAAAAAAGCTCCGCACCCGCAGGCGGCAAGGCCCGCGCGGGCGCGTTCCGCCTCCGCAATTTTTCGTTCCCGCACGCGGCGCGGTTTTGTGCCCGACATGTGGGATTTGGGGAGGACGCCATGACCTATGTGATCAGCGATCTTCACGGGCATTTCCGGGAATCGCAGAAGATGCTTTCCAAAATCGGTTTTTCCTCGGGCGACCGGCTCCTTCTGGCGGGCGATCTGACGGACAAGGGTCCCTGCCCCGTTGAGTGCGTACGGTTTGCCATGGAGACGCCCGGCGTAACCACGCTGCTCGGCAACCACGACCTCATGGCCGCCGAGGCCATTAGGGACGGGATGCAGGGCGAAACCTTCGCGCGCTGGAAGCGCAACGAAGGAGAAGCCACTTATGCGGCCTTTCGCCGCGAGAGCGCCGGTTTCATCGAGCACTACACCGCGTGGGTATCCCGTCTGCCCTGCTACGAGCTGGTTCTCACCGGCGGGCAGCCCTTCGCCGTCTGCCACGCCGGCGCGGATTTTACAGGCCTCGAACGGCAGGCTTCCCTAGACCCTGCCGACGTGCTCGCGGCGATGGCTCCGCACGAAATCGTGTGGAACCGCTACGCGCTTCGCCTGGCGCGCAAACCCGCTCTGCTGCGCAGACTTACGCACACGGTGGTGTGCGGCCACACGCCCACCTGGCAGTTTTGCAAAAAACGCGGCGGCAAAATCCTCGATTACGGCAACCTCATCTGCATCGACTGCGGCGCCGCTTACAGCGAATACCCGTGGAGCGCGCTGGGCTGCCTGCGGCTCGAGGACCGTGCGCAGTTCACCGTTCCCTGCCGCTGAAATCAGCCGGGCACGGCCTTTTCATTTCCCGAAACGCGGCGTATAATGGAAAGAAAGCGACAAATTTCCGCTTTTTCCACCTGTGCGGGTGAATTTTATGAGATTTGGCGGCGGTAGGATGAAACCATACAAACGGCGTTTCGGTGACCGGTATGACGGCAGGCGAGTCCGCACCATTTCCCCATTTTTCAAGCTCGTTCCCTACATTATGCGCACCCGGGCGGACGCGCAGAACTTTTTTGACGAGCGCATCGATATCGGACCGGCGGAGGCCTACCTGCACTCCAAAAAGGACGCAAACCTCCGGAATTTCGGCCTTCTGGCCATCTCCATGGCGGCCCTTGTGCGCACCTTTTCCCAGAAGCCGGGCATGAACCGGTTCGTTGCCGGACACCGTATCTATGCCCGCAACGAGATCAGCATCTCGCTGGCCATCAAGCGCGAGATGCAGGTGGACAGCCCCGATACCACCATCAAGCTGGTGTGCGATCCGGCCGACACAATCTTCGATGTAACGCAGCGTCTTTCGAAGCTGCTCGAACAGAACAAGGCGGTTTCGTCGGTGAACGGCACCGATAAAACGGCCCGCTTTTTCTCGATCTGCCCCGGGTTTTTGGTGGACTGGGCTGTGAGGCTCCTCATGTTCCTCGACGACATCGGCAAGATGCCCAAAGCCATCAACCGCGTCAGCCCGTTCCATGCCAGCGTTTTCATCACGGACCTCGGCTCCATCGGCATCCAGCCCATCTATCACCACATCTACAATTTCGGCACCGTTTCCGTATTCGTGGCGTTCGGAACCAAACGGCGCGAAAAGTACATCGACAGCGACGGCGTTTCCCGCGAGCGCGGATATCTCGATTTCAAGATCGTTACGGACGAGCGCATCGCCGACGGCTTCTATTACGCCAGCGCGTTCAAGCTGTTCAAAAGTCTGATGCTGCACCCCGAGCGTCTGGAAGTCCCTCCGGAGCACGTACCGGAGGATCTGGACTGAAATTTTCCGCTCAAACGAACGCCCACAGGGGAATAAACAGATTTCCGCAGGCTGTAAATATTCCGCGCCGGATGTCGATAAAATAGACGACAGTCAGTTTATAGCCCGGGGAGTGACAGAAGTGATCGGGATATCGGCAATCTCGTCCAGCGCATACGCGTATTCATCTTCCACTGATACCAGTAGTACCATACGGCAGCTGCAAGATCAGATCAAGCGCCTGCAAGAACAGCTCAAAACGATATCTGAAAGCAAGCAAAGCTCCTTCAGCCGCAATTCCAGCAGTTCCGACAGCCAGGAGCAGGCCAGCAGCATCGATTCGCAGATTCAGCAGCTGGAGATGCGTATTCAACAGCTCCAGCAATCGGAAAACGGTAAAAACCAGAACAGCAAAACTTCTCAAAGCGCGGAAGCACCGACGAGCACGCAAGCCCAAGACCAATCGATAGACAGCGGCACCATGATCGGCCTGATTAACGCCGGGTATTCATATAAGGCGGCCACAAAGCTCAAGAGCACCGGCGCCAATTTGCAGAGCCGGAGCAATGAACTAAAGTCGGATGCAGAACTGGATCAGGAAAAGAATCCGGAACTGGCGGCCAAAGAGAGTGCGGAGTCCGCCGCCGAGCAGTCTCAAGCGCAGAAAGCACAAAGCACCGCACACGCGAAGTTGGGTGACGCTGTTTTGCAGGCGCAGAGCGCCACAAAGGCGACGGAAGAATCCGGCACTTCTTCTACGCAAGTCAGCGGCTCCACGGCTTCTACGCGAGCGGACAATTCAGCTGCATCTACCCCCGGTGCGGCGCAAACCGACGGCGGCAATTCGGCGGCAACGGGCGCCAAAAGCACGCAGTATTCTCTGCTCTATGAAAAGCTGGATGTGAAGGCGTAGAGTACGCATGGTATGGAAAACCGCTCCCTGTTCGGGGGCGGTTTTTATTGCATATTCTTTCCTATATTGAGAGTTGACGATAATATCGGCCAACCCGGTTTCCGGGGCTTTTCCGAGGGGCAAAGCAAAAGCCGCAACCCTTGACGGGCTGCGGCTTCGCGGTGGTTGCGGAGGCAGGATTTGAACCTACGACCTTCGGGTTATGAGCCCGACGAGCTACCGGACTGCTCCACTCCGCGATATTCATTTGCGCTCATCTCCTGAGTGCTCAATCAGTATACTATATATTTTCGGAAAAGTCAACAGGTAAATCCTGATTTATCGTTTTTTATTTTGGAGCGCCCCCACAGTACGCAAAAACGGGGTCCCGCCGGAAATCCGGGGGCCCCGTTTTTGCCTTTACACGGGGTTTTGCAGCAGGGCCGCCTTCAGCGTATTGCACAGCAGCATGGCGCGTGTCATCGGGCCCACGCCGCCCGGCACCGGTGTGATGGCGGAAGCTTTTTGCGATACGGCGTCAAAATCCACGTCGCCGCAGAACCTGCCGTCCGGAAGCCGGTTCATTCCGACATCGATCACCACCGCGCCCTTCTTGACCATATCGGCCGTTACAAAATGGGGGCGCCCCACGGCGGCGACGAGAATATCGGCGCGCGCGGTAACAGCCGCAAGGTTTTTGGTGCGCGAATGGCAAACCGTCACCGTGCCGTTCGCGTGCAGCAACAGCATAGCCATGGGCTTGCCCACGATATTGCTGCGCCCAATCACTACGCAGTCTTTGCCCGATACTTCGATGCCGGCGTCTCGCAGAAGCTCCATGATGCCCGCGGGCGTGCAGGGCAGGAAATCGTAATCGCCGATCATGATTTTGCCGACGTTCACGGGGTGGAACGCATCCACGTCCTTTTCCGGCGCGATGGCGTTGATCACGGCTTTTTCGTCGAGATGCGCCGGCAGCGGCAACTGCACGAGGATGCCGCTCACCTCCGGCTTGCGGTTAAGTTTTTCCACCAGAGCGAGCAGTTCCTCCTGCGCGGTATCGGCAGGAAGCTTGTATTCCTCCGAATGGATGCCCACCGCCCGGCAGTCCCGCTCTTTGTTCGTGACATATACACGCGAAGCGGGGTCGTCCCCCACAAGGACCACCGCAAGCCCCGGCGCAACGCCGCGGGCCTGCAGCTCGCGCACCTGTGCCGCAACGCGTTCCTTCACGCGCGCCGCAACCGCCTTGCCGTCCAGTATCGCTGCCGCCATTATTCCTGATCCTCCGTCCGGTCGGTTTCCTCTCCGGCTTCCCCGGATTCCGGTTTTCCGGCTTCCTGGGCGTCCTCCGCGGAAGCCGTTTCGTCCTCCGCTTCGTCCTCAGAAGAAGCTTCTTCGCCGCTCTCCTCGGCTTCCGCTATCGCTTTGGAGGCGTCCTCAAACAGTGGGTGATAGCCGCCGGCGCCTTCCACAACGCCCTTCAGGGTGGAGCGCTTGTAAAGCAGCAGCGACACCGACGCGATGAACAGCACGGTGGCCACGAGCATGGAGATCTTCAGGTTGCCGAGCATGAGGCTATCGGACCGCAGCCACTCGATGAAGAAACGCCCGAATGCGTACCAGGCCGTATACATCAGGAAGATTTCGCCGTTGAACCGGCGGTGCTTTTTGCTGTAGGTATGTAGCAGGGCAAACCCCAGCAGGCACCACAGCGATTCATAGAAAAAGCAGGGATGCACGGTAATATACTGGCCCGCGACGGAATCATAGAGCTTCATGCCCCACGGCAGGCTGGTCTGGCCACCGTAGGCTTCCTGGTTGATGAAGTTGCCCCAGCGGCCGATGCCCTGGCCGATGGCAAAGCCCAGCGCGGCGATATCGAACACCGCGCCGGTGGAGATTTTCTTCACCTTGCACACAACCAGCGCGGAAGCGAACGCGCCGATGATGCCGCCGTAGATACCGAGCCCGCCTTTCCAAACGGTAAGCATGGTGAGGGGTGCGGAAAAATACGGGTCGGTTCCGGTGAGCGGATCGACATAGAACAGCACGTAATACAGCCGCGCGCCGATGATGCCGAAGATGATGCCGAAGATGATGACATCCGAGAGATCGTCCACGGAGATGCCGAACGAGGGCGCGCGGCGCATGCCGTAGACCATGGCCAGCAGAAGCCCCACGGCGATGATGATACCGTACCAGGCGATCGGCCAGCTGCCGATTTTGAACGCGGTGGGGTTGATGTGAATGTTGTTGATGCCAAGGCCGGGGAACGAAATCGGGCCCATTTGTATCAGCTCCTGTTCTTTTTCTTGTACTGCAGTTTTTCCAGAAAAGAGGGACGCGTTCGAAAGCGTTTCGCTCAAGCCAAAATAGGCGGGCAATAAAGCGCAGTTTCTCCCAAGCTTTTACGGATTCGCTGTAAGGAAAGCTGCCGCAATCTCCGTCCAAGAAATCGGATTATTGGAGATTACGGCACAGGCTCCTGCGCAGGGCTCAATGCTCCGCGGGCGTGATGACCGAGAGGGCGCAGCGCTCCGGCGCAAAATGCGTGCTCAAGCGCTCCTGCGCGCGGCCGATGTCGGCCTGCGCCACGGCGTCAATAAGGTCGAACGGCCCGATGTCCAGGAAGCGGCAGGACGCGAGCGCGTTCGCGATCGTTTCCACGCTGTCGTATCCGGCTGCGAGGCGCCCGTAGATGGCGCGTTTGGCCGTTTCGAACTCGTGCACGTCCAGGCCCTCGCGCGCAAGGCGCGCCGCTTCGGCCAGAAACGCGGCCTGCACGGCGTCCGGGTCGCGCGATTCGCCCGAAACGATGGTGGCGGCAAAGCTGCGGCCGCTGAAAAACTGCGAAGAAAAGTTCTGGTTGATGAGCCCTTCATCGTAAAGGCGGCGGTACAGCGGCGAAGCGTCCCCGCAGAGCATTTCGAGCAAAATGCTCGTGAGCGCCTCGTGTTCGGCGTAGGCCCTGCCCTCGGCGGGCGTATCCTTAAACCCGAAAGCAAACACCGGCGAAGCCACCGCCAGCGCCTGCGTCACGCGCGGGCGTACGATGGTTTCCGGTTCCGGCTCGAACAAGCCCTGCGCGCCGGTGGGAGCGGCGGGGCTCAGGAGCCTGTCCGCCACGTCAAGCACGTCGTCCGAGTTCACATCGCCCGCGACGCACAGCACCATGTTGTTGAGGTTATAGAACGCGTTGTAGCACCGATAAAGCAGCTCCGCCGTAATGTGCGAGATGGATTCCACGGTGCCGGCGACATCGATCTTCACCGGGTGCTTGTGGTAGAGCGCGCCCAAAAGATTGAACAGCACGCGCCAATCCGGCGAATCGTCGTACATGCGGATCTCCTGCCCGATGATTCCCTGCTCCTTCTGAACCGTCTGCGCGGTGAAATAGGGCTTCTGCACAAAATCCAGCAAAATTTCGAGCGAGTCTTTAAAACGCGAGGTGGAGGAGAACAGGTAGCAAGTGCGGTCGAACGACGTGTAGGCATTGGCGCTGGCGCCCGTTTCGGCGTAGCGGCTGAACGCGTCGCCGTCCTCGCTTTCAAACAGCTTGTGCTCCAGGTAATGGGCAATGCCCTCGGGCACCGCCACGGTTTCGCCGTTTACGGCGAAGCGGTTGTCGATGGAGCCGTAGCGCGTGCCGAAGATGGCGTACTGCGAGGAATAGCCCGGCTTCGGCGCGATATAGATATCGAGGCCGGAGGGGTGATGCAAAAACAGCACCGTCTCCTTCAGTCGCTCGCTGCGAATGGTTTTAAAATCGGCCATATGGGATACCGTTCCTTTCCGGTTTATTGGCGGTTCACCCTTTTCTCCGATGAAAAAGCGGAGAAAGTCCGCGGCAAAAGCATTTCTCCAATAGGTTCCGCGCAGATTTACCCGCGTATTTTTTATTGGAGACTCGTTTCGCCTTCCGCCGCCTGTTCGCCCGCGAGCAGATAGACCGTATCGAGCGCGATGCCCTTTGCCGCGGCCGCCGCCTCTTCGCGGCTCACCGCGTCGATGGCATCGGCGGCCTCCCCCGCGGTGCGGAACGTCCCCGCCAGCGCCTGCCCGAGATAGTAGACGGACATGGCCTCCAGCGAGTCGTTCACCTGGGTGAGCGCGTTGCGCAGGCTGAGCTTGGCAAAACGCATTTCGTCGTCGGTGAAATCGCCGTTTTGCAGCAACTTCAGCTGGAGCAGCATCTCTTCCCGCGCGGCGTCGAAGTTTTTCTCCTCGATGCCGGAATCGAAGAACACCAGGCCTTTATAGCGCTCGTAATAGCTCAGGCAGTAATAGCACAGGCTCTTTTTTTCGCGCACGTTCAAGAAGAATTTGGATTGGGGCGTCCCGCCCAGAATGGCGCAGGCGAGCTGCATGGCGTCGGTGTTTTCGGGCGCCGCCACGCCCGCGCGCAGGCCCATCACGAGCTTCGACTGGGCCACGGGCAGGCGTTCCACCACCGTGCGCGGCTCCCCCGCCGTTTTTACCACCTGTGTCTGGATATCGTACGGCTCCCCGCGTCCGGCGTTTTCGAACGCGGCGTTTGCGAACGCGGCGTTTGCAAACGCGGAGGCAAAAGAATCCCGCACCCCGGAGGGCTCGCCCGGCCCCACGAGGAAAATTTCCACGCGGGAGCGCTCCAGCATATCCTTCCAGGCCCGCACGAGCGCTTCCGCGGTGATGCCCGCCACGTCCTCACGGCGGCCGAGCTCGCTCACGCCGTAGGCCTCGCCCCTGCACATCTCCTCGCGCAGGCGCATGGTGGCGTACTGGCGCTTTTCGTTGAGCTGCGCCTCGATCATATCGGAAAGATTGCGTTTTTCCACAGCCATATCGGCGGCGCGGAAAACGCCGTTTTCGAGCGCCGGCTCGAAAGCCACGGCGCGCAGCAGCGCGGCGCACTGGGCGAGCACGTCTTCGCCGCCGAAAGCATAGCCGTTCGAAAGGCTGTCGCAGTAAAGAGTGACGATCTGCACCTCGCCGCGCTTGCCGGTGCTGCCGTCGATATGCGCGCCGTAAAGTTCTTTGAGCCGGCGGTTGAGCGCCGTCATATCCGGGAACTCCCGGCAGCCGCGCCGCAGCATCAGCGGCAGCAGCGCGTAAAGCGTGGCGGTTTCCCGGCGAAGGGGCAGAAGAAAATTCAAGGAAATCTGGTTCTGTTTAAAGCGCTCATCGTGGATGGCGGTGAAGTGGATACCGTTTCCAAGCTCCGTCCGCTCCATCCGCTCGTTGCGCTGCGTCTGTTGGGGCATGCTGTGGACCATCCCTTTCCTGAGGCAGCTGGAGGCCACCGGCTGCTGCCGCCGGCCGTTTCTGCTGCGCTTTTTGCATTGGCGGCGCCGTTCCGGCGCCCGCGGAGGGTTCGTCCCCCGGCTTGCCCGCCGCACCGTACCGCTGCTGCCGCATTTCCAGAAAAGATTGACACATTCCGAAGTGTTTCAACGAATCCAGGGAGGCGGGCAGACGAAACACCGCTCATGCCAATCTTTTGCGGAATTGCTATACTCTTCTACTAAGTCCGTAAGCAGCGGTCTTCTGTCGAAGATCCGTATAAAAAGGCCGCGCCGAAAGCCCGATCAAGGCCCCCGGGCGCGGTTTCGCCGCGGAAATTATTATATCACAAAACGGAAAAAATAACTATGCGGCGCATAGTTCCCGCGCATCGATGCGCCGCGCATGGATGCGCCGCATACGCGCAACGCACGGTGCGTTTTCATATTTCCTGTACGAAGCGCACCCAGTCCTGCTTCATCAGGGCGGTGACGACTTCCAGATGGTCGACCCGACCCGCCGTGCGCAGCGTAACCGTGACGCCCACCGTCCCGGCGCAGACCGGGCCTTCCCGCGACATCTCCACGTTCGTAACTGCGATCTGCCGCCCGGCGAAAAAAGCCTCGATTTCGTGCATCCGGGAGCTGTCGTCCACCTCCAAATAGAGATCTATGCGCCGGGAAAAGCGGGAGATCAGCCCGTCGAAGCGGTGCAGGAGCGTAAGGATGACGAAAATCAGCACGCCGGCCACCACTGCGCCCAGATAGAACCCGATGCCGATGGCAAGCCCCATGCAGGCCGAAGCCCAAAGCCCGGCGGCCGTGGTCAGCCCGCGAACGTGCTGCCGCCCCACCACGAGGATGGTGCCCACGCCCAGAAAGCCAATGCCCGAAATCACCTGCGCCCCGATGCGCGTGGGGTCTACGGTGGGCGAAATCGTTTGAAACGCGAACTGCCCCGTGATCATCACGAGCGCCGAGCCGATACAGATCAGCATATGCGTCCGCAGCCCCGCCGGATGCCGCGTGGTCTCCCTTTCCAGGCCGATGACGCCGCCGAACACGGCCGCCATCACAAGGCGCAGCGTAACGGACGCGACGCCGATGCTCTGAAGCTCCATGCGATTTCCCCGCTCCTTTGGCTGAATTCCGGGCCTGTCTGTTCTTTCTATCGCATTACGAGAAAAATTGATATCGTCCAGAGTGTTTCGCACGCCCTGGGACGCGGGCGGACGATGCGCTGCTTCCCGCAATCATTAATGGAATTGCTAGTACGATTATACACGCAAACAGGCGGGCAATTCAAGACGCGCGGGTTGTGGCCGGGGCCGCAAACCGCGTGTTGGAAGCCTGTATGGGATTTGAATTCATTTAATGAAACCGATCGATTTCCGGCGTTTGGAAGCTGCCGAGGATATGACGGATCACCGGGTCGAACGCCGCTTTTCGCGCGCTCGGGTATTCCAGCGTGAACTCGTTCACCGATTTGCTCCCCACCACGGTCTTCTGGTATCCGATTCTATCGCCGTCCGTCCACGAAAGAATAATCCAGTTCTTTCCTTCCGCCTGGTACGCGATATGCGAAACGGAAGGCAGCACCAGCTTGGAGAAATAATCCGCAGGCGAAAACGGGGTTCCGTCAAAGCCCGCATTGTTATTTCCGGAAGCTGTCATCTTTACGGTTTTATCCGCAGAAACAAAAATCTGCCCGTCTCCGTTCGCGGGGTCCGCCTGTGGCGTAAGGTCGGCGGGATAATCGATCCAAAACCCAAACCGCGGGTTGCCGTACCGGTGATACAAAACCGGCGCGGAAGAATCAGTCGCTTGGGAACTGCGTTTACCGGAACCGCCTGTATTTGAGCTGCCCGCGCTGGAACTGCCCGTGCTGGAACTGCCCGCGGCCGCGCCGCTCGGCTCGGAGGACGTCTCAGCCGGACCCGAACTCTGCGGCGCGGAGCCCGCGCGCGCTGCGCGGCCGGTATGGCAGCCCACCAATAACAATGCCACGCAAAAAAATACGGCTATCAGAGCCAGAAAATACCGCCGCATACGATTCCTCCCAACAAAACCCCAATACTTGTAAAGCGCCTTTACGTGCGCGGACAAATACAGAGTTTTTCCGCTCTTCCTGAATTCCATTATACAGCGAAAGATGCAAGAAACAACATTTGAAAGGATACGGCGGATTACAGTACGATTACAGAAGCGCGGCGCTTCCGGCGGGCATAAAAAACGGGCCGCCGCAAAGCAAAGCCCTGCGGTGGCCCGGAAACGCGGCGTTATTAAAAGTGCAACGTGGCGAAATAGTCCTCCGGCGTTTCGGCGCGGCGGATCATGCGTGCGGTGCCGTCCTCGCAAAGCAGAATCTCGGCGGAACGCAGCTTTCCGTTGTAGTTATAGCCCATGGAACGGCCGTGCGCGCCGGTATCGTGGATCACGAGCAGGTCGCCCACGTCGATTTCGGGCAGGAGACGGTCCACTGCGAACTTGTCGTTGTTCTCGCACAGGCTCCCCGTCACGTCGTATTTATGGTCGCAGGGCGCCTTTTCCTTGCCCGCCACGGTGATATGGTGGTAAGCGCCATACATGGCCGGACGCATCAGGTCGGCGGCGCAGGCGTCCACGCCCACATAATCCCTGTAGATGTGCTTTTCGTGAAGAACTCTGGTGACAAGGCAGCCGTAAGGCCCCAGCATATAGCGGCCAAGCTCGGTGTAGAGGGCCACGCCCGAAAGCCCCGCGGGCACGAGGATCTTTTCATAGGCCTGCCGCACGCCGTCGGAGATGATCTCGATATCCGCGGGCTTCTGCTTCGGCCGGTAGGGGATGCCGATGCCCCCCGAAAGATTGATGAACGAAACGGCGATTCCGGTTCTGCGCTTGATATCCGCGGCTTTCTCGAACAGGATGGCGGCGAGAGCCGGGTAATACTCGTTTCCGGGGGTGTTGCTTGCCAGAAACGCATGCAACCCAAACCGTTTGGCGCCTTTTGCGCGCAAAAGCGCAAGGCCCTCCAGAAGCTGCTCGTAGGTAAAGCCGTACTTGGATTCGCCGGGGTTATCCATGATGTTGTTGCTGATGGAAAACGTCCCGCCCGGGTTATAGCGGCAGCAGACGGTTTCCGGAATGCCGGCCGCCTGCTCGAGCGTGTCGATGAGCGTGATGTCGTCCAGGTTGACGATGCCGCCCAATCTGCGGCAGTAGGCGAATTCCTCCGGGGGCGTATTATTCGAGGAAAACATGATCTCGCCGCCGGAAAAGCCGCCCCGCTCGGCCAGCATCAGCTCCGTGTAGGAGGAACAGTCCACACCGCAGCCTTCCTCTTTCAGAATCTGCAGAATGGCGGGCGTGGGCGTTGCCTTCACGGCAAAATATTCCTTGAAGCCCGGGTTCCAGGAAAACGCGCGGTTGAGGCGGCGCGCGTTTTCGCGGATGCCCTTTTCATCGTAAAGATGGAAGGGCGTCGGGAACTGCGAGGCGATTCTTTGAAGTTGTTCGAATGTGACAAACGGTTGTTTCAAATGGTTTGACTCCTTTCCTGAATCCGGGCCAGTTCGATTTCGTTTTTTAGGGCGCGTTTGAACAGGTCGACCAGATTCTTCTTGTTGGAATACAGGCAGCTCGATTCCGCCTCCGATTTGATATCGCCGGTAAGCACGTTCCGGGAATCGGCGATCAGGCGGATCTGCTCCTGGCTGGTTGTTGAAAGGTAAATCATCGCGCCCTCCATATCGAAGGGCGGGCTTGTGATGATTACGACCTTAAGGCCGCGGTCCACCGCCTGTTTCAGTTCCGGCGTAACCAGGGCGAGCGTTGTACCCGAAACGGCGATATAGACGCGTTCCTGCGCTTCGTCGATCATGTTCCGCATTTTATCGAAGATATTCCGCTCGCCCTTGATGGTGAGGTAGCCTTCCGTTTTCCTGTGCGGGCCGGTAACCGACCGCACCAGCAGTTCCCGGTTCTCCCGCATCTTTCGCAGGCGGTTGTCGCAGAATTCCGCCACGGGAACGGGCGTATACCGTGTCGCGGCTCCTTCCTCCAACCAAGCGGCGCCCTTTTCCACCAATGCGGCAAGGGACGTGTAGGTGTTGGAGCGCGAAATGCCGGACAGCTTGGACGCCTCGTAACCCGTAAGCCGGCCCTCCGCGCAGAGCAGCAGATACAGAACGGCTTCCTGGTGCGTCAGGTTAAAACACCCGAGCAGGTCCTCCAGGCTCATGAGCTCCCTCCTAGGCAGCGGTTTTCCGTTTTTTCGATCATCCTATTTTAGTATTTCTTATCAGGAACACTATACATCCGATTCGCCTGTTTTGTCAAGACGGATTGCGTATTTCCGGCCCGATTCCGCCCGGCCGCAGGCGGCTCTGCCGCCGCACACTCTTCCCGCGCGGCGGGAAAAACGGGTGCCGCAGCGCGCAAGCACGCGTTTTGTGGCATCCGCTTTATGATCCGCTGCGGGCAGCCTTTCACCGCGCTGAACAGCACGGAAAAATCCGCTTCAAAGCCTTACCTTCCGGCTTTGAAGCGGATTTTACTCTGTGCGCGTCCGCACGAATGTTAATTAGAAAAAAGTATCAGAGATTTTCTTTTACGTATTTCAGATACCGCTGCGCCTGCACTGCCGTTTTCTCCGCAAGGCCGGTTGCGTCGGCTCCGTTTTCAAACCCGTTCAGCGCCCGGCAGAGGGTGACGAGCCGCCGCATCGTTAAAAACGTGGGAATCTCCCTACGGTCTTCTCCGGAAAGATGGCGCTGCCTTCCGTACCCCAAAAGCCACGCTTCCGCAAGGCTCAGACACTGCGCATCGTCTTCCGCAGCCGCAAATACGGCGAAATCGTATAAAAACCACCCGAAACCGCAGCTGTCGAACCCCGTGATGGCCAGACGGTTGCGGTAATAGAACACATTGGGCGCGGCGAGGGAAGCGTGTATCAGGCCGAAGCGCGCGGGCGAACAGCCGAATTTTCTGAGCCGGAGGGACACTGCGGAGGCCGCTTCGTCGAACAGGGCCCTCTGAGCGGGCGACGGCAGCCCGATGCCTTCGCCTTCGCGGTTCCAACGCCCGTAGCGCGGGTTTGCGCCGAGCAACGCTTCAAAATCCCAGCTCCAGCGCGTCAGGGAGGGCGCCGCATCCCACTGAATGGCGTTCTGGTGCAGCAGCGCGGCTGCCTCGCCCAGCCTCGTGGCATCCGCCGGCGCAACCGGCTCGCCGTCCATGGAAATCGGGCGTCCGCGCAGATAGGTAAACAGCACGCAGGTGCATATTCCGCCTTTCGGGCTGCGTATTTGCTGGACTTCCCGCCCATCCAGGCCGGGAATCACCTCGGGAAACGCAAAGGGCAGCGAATGGTGCGCGAGCTCATGCAGCCAGCTCAGCTCACTTTCCACCTCCTGCCTCGAACGGGTACCCGGGCCCGAGATGCGCAGCAGCGTATAAAACCCATTTCGCCGGTCTTCCACAAGAAATTCCGCACTGCTGCCAAAATTCAGCAGCGTCATTCTGGAAAGGGGTGAAAAATCGTAGAGCAATTTTGCCTGCTCGCACAGCTCCATGAGCTTATCCGAATACCCCGGAGCCGCGTCCGCGCCGAAGCCGCGCACCTGAATCACCATCCTTGCAAAACAACCGTTCCCGCCCGCGAAAACCGAACCCGGCAGAAAAAAGAAGCGCCGGCCGGCCGAAAGGCTGGGCTGGCGCCAATGCCCGATACTGAGCCGTATATACGGCCGCTTTAACTGGTTATTAGTGTATCATGTTGCATCAAATAATGCAAGTAATTTTAAATTAACATCTCATATTTTCAATTTCGCGGGCTTTTTGTGAATCCGTTTTCTGTTTTTCAAAGGGTTTATTTTGCATGAATTATTTCATTGCCGTTCTCTTTTTCGGCGCCGCGGCGCGCTGCGGCCGGAAACAGGCTGAAATAGCCGTATCCCACGGCATATTGCCTTTTTCCACTTTCATTCCAAGCAAAATCCGGCCGGCGCGCGGTCTTTTTGTTTTTCGCCCTCGCACATTTGAATTTGAATATCCTGTTTTTCGTGCTTGCATATCAGTTTGAGAGTCATCCGCTTTTCCAGTGTATGTTTATGCAGCAAGCCGGTACAATTTTCGGTTGTCATGCGTGTTCTCTCCTCCGGATGCGGGGCCGCCCACGCCTTCATTCATCAAGAAGCCCGCGCAGCGCCTCCTCGAACCGCGCATCGTCCTCGCGCGTGCGTTTATGCGGGTTGCGGGTGGGCGCACCCGCAATGCGTCTGCCCGCGCGGCGGATTTTGGCCGAAACGTGCCGCTCCATCAGGAGAGCGTCCATGTTTTCCGCCGTAAAGATCAGCCCGTTCTGATTGAGGGCGCGCGCCCCCACGCTCAGGGCCATGGCTGCCACGCCGAAATCCTGTGTAACCACGATGTCCCCGGCATGCGTGCGCTGAATGAGCGCAAAATCCACCGAATCCCTCGCTTTATCCACGGTGATCACCTTGGAATATCCGTCGTGCAACACATGGCTCGTATCGATCAGCATCACCACCGGGATGCCCCGCGCTTTTGCCAGCCGCACTACCTGCTCCTTGACGGGGCAGGCGTCGGCGTCTACCAGAATTGTCATATCTGTTTTTCTCACTTTCCTGGGCCCGATTTTTGGCCTTGCCGGCCAAGGGCAATTCGCCGTGTCTGCTTTTGCCCGCCGGTTTCTCCGAATTTTTTTCAAATCAACCCTTGGCATTTCATGTCTGATCTTCCGTTCCGGCGGGTTTTTCCGTGTCCAGCCGCACGGGGGCATACCGTTCCTCCTGCCCGCAGGGAAGCGCGCGGGGCAGGCACAGCGCGTAAAGGTCCGCTGCGCGGCATTCGAGCGCGTACACGCGACGCGCTTCCACCCCGGCGCGCGCAAAATCGGCGTGCCGCGCGCAGATGGGCAGGCGCGCCGTGCGCCGCGCCCGCCGCAGAAGCTCCCCGCCGCGCGCGTTCATGCCCAGCACGCGCAGATAGGGCGCCGGCCGGGCGGCCCACTCCTTTTGCACGCCCAGAAACGCGCACAGGAAAACGCGCCGGATGCGCGAAAGGGCGTACCGTTTGGTTTTGACCGCGGCATACAGCTCCTCTACGCTGCAGGAAGCGCGCGCGGCGCGCCATAGGCGGTTTTCCAAGCCCTCCGACACATCGGGCAGGCGAAGGAAATCCGCGGGCGCAAGGCGGCGCAGCTGCCCGAGCAGCAGCGGTTCCATGCGCGCGGGCAAAAACGGCCCCATCCCCTCCCGCAACTCCCGCTCGTAAATTTCCCACGCCGGAGCCGGCACGAAATCCGCCGCGCGGGAAAGCTCCCCCCGCGCCAGCAGTTCGCGCAATGCCGAGGCCGAGGCGATCGCGCCACCTTCCGGCGGGGCGTCGTGGGCCGCCCCCTGCCGGGGCACGGCGAGCGGGCGCATCCGTGCGTTTTGGCGCAGCAGCGCCTTGCAGTATTCCACGCCCAGCGTATCGTTGGGCGAACGCAGCAACTCGGCCGCTTCGCCGCCCAGCGCCGCCGCCCGCGCCTGCGGGAAGGATTTTCCCGAGCTGAGCTCCCGCGCAAGGGCTTCGCCGCCGTCCAGTTCCAGCACGCGCCGGGCGCAGCCCTGCAGGCGCGCCGTATCGCCGCACTCGCTGCCGAAGAAGAGCAGGTCCAGGCAGCCCAGCGCCTCCAGAACGCCCACGGCGCCCGCCGCAAACCGCTCCGCCGAGGCCACGGCCCACGGGAGGGGAAGCTCCAGCACCAGATCGGCGCCGCACAGGAGCGCGGCGCGCACGCGCGCCTCCTTGCGCAGGCAGGCTGCTTCCCCGCGCTGGGTGTAGTTCCCGCTCATCACTACCGCAAGGTGTGTGCAGCCCGCCTCCCGCGCCTTTCGGAGCAGCAGCGCGTGCCCGCTGTGGAACGGGTTGAACTCCGCCACCACGCCTCCGGCCATCCCGTTTGCCGGTTCCATACGGCTTCCCCCCCTTCCGTTTCGCGCCCGCCCCGGCCCGCGCCGGCCGAAAACTCCTGCAAAATGCTGAAATACTCGGTTTTTTATTGAAAAAAGGCGAGCATACTTATATAATAATACATGGCTTCCACTTCGTCCAACCACAATTTAAAAAGCGTCCCGGAAAATACGATTCTATGCGTTTGGCCCGCCGCCGGTTTCGGTGCGGCGCCGGCGCGGGCGGCGTATCGGTGCAAGGGCAGGGCCGATGCCGGCCACCGCTTTTTGGGCGGTGCGGCACGGTCGCTCTCTTTTTTTGTCGGGCGGTCCCAAAGCACGGGGTCCCCCGCCGGTTCCAGCCAGAACGGTCGTTTCCGAAAGCGGCGCGGGAAAGGTAGAATTCCATGAATATACTGGTCATCAACGCAGGCAGCTCCTCGCTCAAGTACCAGCTCTTCAATTTCGACAGTAAAACCGTACTGGCCAAAGGAAATTGCGAACGCATCGGCATCGACGGCCGCTTCAAGCATTCCACGAGCGACGGCCGGGGCTTTAAAAAGGAGCTGGCGCTTCCGAACCATCACGCCGCGTTCCAGGCCGTTATTTCCGCGCTCACCGAGGGCGACTGCGCCGTGATCCAAAGCACGAAGGAGATCGACGCCGTGGGCCACCGCATCGTCAACGGCGGCGACCGCTTCTCGAAATCCGTGCTCGTCACCGAGCAGGTGCTCAAGGATTTCAGCGAGGTCATCAACTTCGCGCCGCTCCACAATCCGCCGGCCATGACGGGCATCAAAGCCTGCCTGGAGATTCTGGGCAAGGATGTGCCCAACGTGCTGGTGTTCGACACCGCGTTCCACCAAACCATGCCCCCCAAGGCCTATATTTTCGGGGTTCCCTACAAATATTATGAGCAGTATAAGCTGCGCCGCTACGGCGCGCACGGCACGTCGCACCGCTATGTGAGCCTGCGCTGCGCAGAGCTGATGCACAAAAAGCCGCAGGAGCTCAAGATCGTCACCTGCCATCTGGGGAACGGCTCATCCATCACGGCGGTGGACGGCGGACGCTGCGTGGATACCAGCATGGGCTTCACCCCGCTGGGCGGCATCGTCATGGGAACGCGCAGCGGCGACCTCGACCCCTCCGTGGTTACGTTCATCATGGAAAAAGAAAAGCTTTCCCCGCGCGAGATGGAAAATCTCTTAAACAAGGAATCCGGTTTCATCGGCGTTTCGGGCATTTCGAGCGACGACCGCGACCTCGAGGAAGCCACCGCCAAGGGAATTCTTCGCTCGCAGATCGCGCAGGACATCCAGCGCTACCAGATCAAGAAGTTCATCGGCTCCTACGCGGCGGCCATGGGCGGCATCGACGCGCTGGTGTTCACCGGCGGCATCGGGGAGAACTCCGTGCTGCTGCGCGGCGCAGTGTGCGAAGATATGGCCTTCCTCGGCATCCGGGTCGACCCGAAGCTTAACGAGGAAACCATCCGCGGCAAGGAAGCGGACATTTCGCTGCCCGACGCCACGACCCGCACCTGGGTGATTCCCACCAACGAGGAATACATGATCGCCGTGGATACGCAGGAAATTGTAAACGCTCTCAAAAAGTAAGAGCGTCGATTGAATGCTCCAAAGCAAGCCTCTGCGCGGCCGCGCGGAGGCTTGCTTTTTGCAATTTTACGGTGTAATATGGTATTCATGCTAATTACAGGAGATGTTTGCCGCATATGAAACGCTTTTTCCGCCTCGTTCCGGCTTTTCTCTGCGCCGCGCTTCTAAGCACAACGTTTCTCTCCGGCTGCGGTTTCCGCGCCTCTGGGAAAACTCCTCCGGCAAACAGTTCCGAAAAGCAGCTCACCCAGGCCCAAAAGCTCGCGGATTTCGAGTATATGTACGATATTCTGCGCGACAATTACCCCTACTTCGGCGTTGCGAAGCGGGAGGGCATCGACTGGCTGGCCAACCACTCCGCGTACCGGAAAGATATTAAGGAAACCCGGAACGACGAAGAATTCCGGGCCATGCTGGATAGCATCCTGCAGGATCTGCAGAACGGCCATGTAAGTATGTTTAAGAGTGGAGCCGACTCTCCCGGATCATATACATATTCCCGCTCTTTATACAATACCATGCAAGGGCGTGCTCCCTGGAAAAATGTAATGAATAATCCGAAGGCGGAAGCCCGCTACGGCGTTGCCGGCAATTCTTCCGTCAGCCCCCAAAGCGGCGCGCAGGAATCTTCCGATCAAATAAGCCCTAATAACGTCTCCACCCGCATGCTGAAAAACAACACTGTAGCTTATCTGTGTATGAACTCGTTCAACCACTTCAACGTCGAACCCGATCAGAAAATCATCCGGCCCTTTCTGGAAAGCATCGGCGGCGCGAAGGCGCTCATCCTCGATATCCGCTCAAACGGCGGCGGCGACGACGCTTATTGGATGAACCTCGTTGCAAACCTGATTCGCCGCCCCGTAACGTTTACCGAACGGATGGTTTTCCGTGGCGGAGCGTACGAAAAGCCGTTTCTCCAAAGCTCCTATAGCGGCGTTCCGTTTTTCCCCATTTCCACGCTGAAAAACGTTCCGAAGCTGCCGCCCGAAGTAAAAACCGATTTTGCAAGCTGGCGTTCCGACACGTCTCAGATATCCCCGGATAAACCGGTTGCTTTTCATGGAAAAATCTATCTTCTGGTGAGCGGAAATGTGTTTTCCTCCTCCGAAAAGTTCGCCGTGTTCTGCAAAAGCACGGGGTTCGCCACGATTGTGGGGACGCGGACGGGCGGCGACGGCATCGGCTGCGACCCGGCGCTCTGCATGCTCCCGAACAGCGGCTATATCTTCCGTTTTCCAATGGAAATGGGGCTGAATCCGAACGGCTCCTCCAATTTTGAAGCCGGCACCGAGCCCGATATCAGCGTGCAGTCCGACAACGTCTCCGCCGATCTCGAAAATCAGCCCGCCGTACAGGCCGTGCTCAGCCGCGTTTCCTGAAAAAAAGCAGCACGCCAAAAGCCGCTCCGAACAGGGGCGGCTTTCGAGTGGAGCGATTCGGCCTTATTTTGAAACCGTTTGAAGCGGACGTACCGCGTTCAGTGTACCTCGCCCTTGTTTTCGATGATCTCGCGGTCGCGGAACAGCAGCGAGATGCACCAGATGCCGGCGATGGCCACCAGCGTATATACGATGCGGCTGACCGCGGCCGTCGGCCCGCCGAACGCCCAGGCCACGATATCGAATGAAAAGATTCCGATGCTGCCCCAGTTGAGTGCTCCGATAATGACGAGGATCAGCGCGATTCGGTCAATCATATGATCAACTCCTTACTACTAATATCCGATTCAAAAACAGATCAAATCCGCAGCAGAAGCTTTTCGCTAGGGGTTTTGATGCGGATTTTTATCCACAACGTTATCGGATATTCGTATTACATTACTCCCGGGCCCTTGAGTGCGATTTTCTTTTCGCGGGTGATATTGCGGAACCTGCGGCGTGTTCCCGCAACACGTTTTTAGTATGAGCGCCTCCCGCGAATTTATGCAAAAACGGTTTTTTATAGGCGCACATCTTTTATAGTATTTCATATAAAAAACAAAAAATCCGCCAGGGCTTACGCGCCCGGCGGAAATTTTTTATTTTCGGCACACCCGCGCCCGGCATCCGCCGGGCCGCGGAAAAAAGCGGATAAAACGTGCGGATCGCCTGAGGTTTCAGGCTCCCTTTTCCGCGCGGGAGGCTCGAAGGGCCGTTTCTTCCTCTTCCAGTTCCTTCTTCTTGAGCTTTGTCTTGTTGATGACCTTCATGCGCGAGAACTCCTCGCGGTCCTTCTCTTCCAATGCCTCGGTTATGATCTTCACCGTGGTTTCGAAGCGCGGGATCATGATGTTCTTGAGCGCGTTTGCGCGCCGCTGCGTTTTCTTGATGGAATCCGCAAGGCGGTAGACGCTGTTCTCCACCTCGGCCAGCACGGCCGTGAGCCGTTTGACCTGGTAGAAGGAGACGAACGCGCGGTCGAGCATGGAGTTGGTGGAAACAAAGCTGTACGTGGGCTGGGGCGGATTGTCCTCCAGCGTAACGATGGGGATTTCCACGCCCATAACGCTGCGGAACGTGACGTTGACGCCCGTCTCCACGGGGACGTTCTTGGCGATGTCGTCGATGACGCCCAGCGTGATATTGGCGGATTGAAGGGCCGCGTACGCTTTGGAATACGTTTCGTTGATCTGGCTCTGCACCTTGCCCGCCGTATTAATCAATTCCATCATCTCGCGGATGAGGATATTGCGCTTGCGGTCAAGCAGGTCGTAGCCGAGCTTGGCGAGGGAAAGCGAGCGCCTGACCGCCATGAGATTGCCTTTTGTGGGGAAAATGGTTTCCGCCATGCCGTGACCATTCCTTTCCTGCCGGCTGTTCGGCCCATTGTGGCAATTCCGCTCCGAATGTAAAAACGCAACGCTTTGCCCGGGCCGCTTGCGGCTTCGGCCGCCTGCGGCTTCGGCCGCCCGCGGCGGTTCGGCGAAACGCTCCGCCATTTTTCAACCGGAACCGAAACCTGCCGAAGGGTCAGTCCGCCTTGAGCTCCTGTGTGGCGCTCGGATTGTAATGCTTGGCGAGCATGTCGGCGTCCACACGGTCGAGCTCCTCCTTGGGGAGCAGCGACAGCAGCTTCCAGCCGAGATCCAGCGTGTATTCCATCGTGCGGTTCTCGTTGAAATCCTGGCGGATGAAATTGTTTTCGAACTTGCGGCCGAATTCGAGGTACTTCTTATCGATATCGGAAAGCTCCTCCTCGCCGATAACGGAGGCCAGCGAACGAGCATCCTGTACCTTGGCGTAGGAGGCGAACAGCTGGTTGGCTACGGCGGAATGGTCGGCGCGCGTAAAGCCTTCGCCGATGCCGTCCTTCATCAAACGGGAAAGCGAGGGCAGAATCCCGATGGGCGGGTAGATGCCGGTCTGGTCGAGCGTGCGGTCGAGCACGATCTGGCCCTCGGTGATGTACCCGGTAAGGTCCGGAATCGGGTTCGTGATGTCGTCGTTGGGCATCGTGAGAATGGGGATCTGTGTCACCGATCCGCTCCTGCCCTTGATCATGCCGGCGCGCTCGTACATGGAGGCGAGGTCGGAATACAGGTAGCCGGGGTAGCCTTTGCGGCCCGGAATCTCGCCCTTGGAGGAGGAGAATTCGCGCAGGGCCTCGGCGTAGGACGTCATATCCGTGAGGATGACGAGGATGTGCATGTTCTGCGTGAACGCAAGGTATTCGGCCACCGTGAGGGCGCAGCGCGGCGTGATGATGCGCTCGATGATCGGATCGTTGGCCAGGTTGAGGAACATGACCACGCGCTGGAGCACGCCGGATTCCTCGAACGAGCGGCGGAAATAGTCGGCCACGTCGTTCTTAACGCCCATGGCGGCAAACACAATGGCGAACTGGGCGCCTTCGTCGTGCGCAATCTGCGCCTGGCGCACGATCTGTACGGCCAGCTCGTTGTGCGGCAGGCCGGAGCCGGAGAAGATGGGCAGTTTCTGCCCGCGAATCAGCGTCATCAGAGCATCGATGGACGAAATGCCCGTGCGGATATAGTTGCGGGGATACACGCGCGAAACCGGGTTGATCGGGCTGCCGTTGATATCGCGGCGCTCATCCGGGAAAATGTCTCCCAATCCGTCGATGGGACGGCCGGCGCCGTCGAAAATGCGCCCGAGCACCTCGCGCGAAAGCGGAAGCTCCATCGGGCGGCCCTGCAGCCGCGTGTGCGTGTTCGTCAGGGAAATGCCGCGCGTGCCCTCGAACACCTGGATGATGGCCTTGTTGCCTTCGATCTGGACGATACGTCCCGTTCTGCGGCTGCCGTCGTCCAGGGAGATATCCACCATCTCCTCATAGGAGAGGTCGTTCACGCCGTCCAGAACAATCAGCGGGCCATTGACCTCCTTGAGGCCGATAAATTCAAGACTCATACTGAAAGCCATTCCTTTCTGATACCAATATCCGATTCAAAAGGCGAGGCCGTTCGCGTCAAAAGCTCTGTTGCAGGTTTGACGATGATTTTCAGCCGCTGCTTGATCGGAGATCAGCAGGTACATCGTTCGCCGCGCGCGGCGCCGCCCCGGGGAAGCCGGAGCGGAAGCGCCCTGCACGTCAGGCGGCCGCCGTGATCTTGCCGAATGCTTCGTCGATATCCTTTTTGTATGCGTCGAACATCTCCAGCTTGTCGTTGGGGATATCGTATTTCATGCGGTTGATCTTATCGAACATGCCCGTGGCGAGGATGCGGGAAATCGGGATGTTCGCGGCAATCAGCTCCTTGGAGCGATGATAGAGGAAAAGAATCGCGTCCATCATCTTGAGCTGCTTCTCGATGGGCACATAGGTATCCTGCGCGTGATAGGCGTTCTGCTGCAGGAAGCCTACGCGGATGACGCGGGAAATCTCCATGATGAGCTTCTGGTCGTCCGGCAAAACATCCGCGCCGATGAGCTTGACGATCTCCATCAGCTGGTTTTCCTCGTGAAGAATGGAGGTCAGCTCATTGCGGTCCTTCAGGAAATCGGGGCCGACGTTCTTGTTGTACCACGGCCGCAGGTCGTTCACATATTCGCTATAGCTCGTAATCCAGTTGATGGCCGGATAATGCCGCGCGTAGGCGAGGGACTTATCCAGCGCCCAGAAGCAGCGGATGAACCGCTTGGTGTTCTGCGTAACAGGCTCCGAAAGGTCGCCGCCCTGCGGCGAAACGGCTCCGATGATGGAAACCGAGCCTTCGGTTCCGTTTAGGTTTTCCATATAGCCGGCGCGCTCGTAAAACGCCGCGAGGCGGGAAGGCAGGTAGGCCGGGAAACCTTCCTCGGCGGGCATCTCCTCGAGGCGGCCGGAGATCTCGCGCAGAGCCTCGGCCCAGCGGGAGGTGGAATCGGCCATGATGGCCACGTGGTAACCCATATCGCGGTAATATTCCGCCAGCGTGATGCCGGTATAGATGGAAGCCTCGCGGGCCGCCACCGGCATGTTGGAGGTGTTGGCGATGAGCACGGTACGGTCGGTCAGCGGCTTCTGCGATTTGGGGTCAATCAGCTCGCCGAACTCGTCGAGCACCTGCGTCATCTCGTTGCCGCGCTCGCCGCAGCCGATATATACGATGATATCGGCGTCGCACCACTTGGCGAGCTGATGCTGCGTCATGGTTTTGCCGGTGCCGAACCCGCCCGGGATGGCGGCCGTGCCGCCCTTGGCGATGGGGAAGAAGGTATCGATAACCCTCTGGCCCGTGAGCAGCGGGCGGTCGATCGGAATACGCTTGGTAAACGGGCGCGGCGCGCGGATCGGCCATACCTGGCAGAGCGTCAGCTTATGCACGGCGCCGAGCGTATCGCGCAGCTCTACCACGGTGTCGTTCACACGGTATTTGCCGTTCGGAGCCGCCGTGACGACCTCGCCGGAAAGCCCGGGAGGCACCATGCATTTGTGTGTGATGAGCGAGGATTCCGGCAGCGTGGCATACACGGCGCCCGCGGCGAGTTTGTCGCCGGGCTTTACCGTGAGGGTGACATCCCATTCCTTTTCCTCGTCGAGCGGGGAAACGTCGAGGCCCTTTTCGATGAAGGCGCCCGCCTTCTCTTCGATGAGCTTGAGCGGACGTTCGATGCCGTCGTAAATGTTGGAGATGATGCCCGGCCCCAGGGTGACCGACATCGGGTGCCCTGTGGTGAATACCGGCTCGCCGGGCTTCAGGCCCGTGGTGTTTTCGTAAACCTGAATGGTGGTGGAACGGTCGGTGATGCCGATGACCTCGCCGATCAGGCGCGCATCGCCGACATAGACCATCTCGTTCATGGCGAAGTCGTGCGTGTCCCGGATGGTGACGACCGGCCCGTTGATGCCGAAAATGATATTGCTGGAGCTCATATTTTCACCTGCTTACTGCCGGGCACATAGCCCTCCGCGCGAAAAACGGATGGGTGCGGCGCGCCGGCCGGATAATGAGGGCCCGCCCTGAAAAAGGGACTTCGGCCCTGAAGCTTTTGCATCAAACACCGCGCCCGGAGCTGTTCCCGGCACAGCGAAGCGGAACATGCGAGGGATGCGCCGCCCGCGGGCGGTTTGCAAACGTAAGCGTCCACAAATAGGAAAAACAGGCGCGCGCTTCCGCCCGCGCCCGCCTCACATCCCGATGGAAAGGCCCGCCTGCGACGTAAACCATTCCCTCTGGCCGTTTAAGCGCGAATCGAGCGTCTCGTCGATGACAAGCCCGCACGAAGGGCAGCTCACAACGACGCCGCCGATCCGGATAGCGGGGTTCGCCTTGACTTCGGCTTCCCGGCTGCCCGCAGCGGAAAGCGCCGACGAATACTGCAGGTCGTCGCTGCGCACCTCGATGAGCAGCTTCCCCTTGGGGAGCTTCTCGCCGTGGAGCTTGACGACCTCGCACAGGAACGGCAGGTAGCCCTCCGACGCGACGAACGTGCGCAGGCGGTCGGCCGCCTCCGCGAACACCTTGTCGGTAAGCTCCTCGCGTTCGAGAAGCAGCTTGCGGCGCCCTTCCAGCTCCGCGATGGAGATTTGGCGGCTGTGCTTATTTTTGACATCCGCGATCTCGCTCTGGATCAGCACGTAGGCTTCGCGCAGAACCTCTTCCTCGGCTTTTTCCAGTTCGCTTTTGCGGTATTCGTCGATCTCGCGCAGGATCTTCTGGCGGTTTTCTTCCGCGTCCTGGAGCACGGCCGAACTGAATTTGTCTAATTTATTCTCTGGCTGGGACATCAGGCACACCTCAAATCTTCACTCCGATGGCTTCTCTGACGTATCGGGTAATGGAATCATTGGCCCGGCCCGAGCCGTGTCGGTCGGGTATTTCCACAATGAGCGGCCGCTTGCATTTCAGCTTCAGCTCGTAAACCAGATCCGGGCAGAGGTTCACCAGTTTCTCGGTAATCAGCACCACGCCCACCGCTTCGTTGCCCATGGCGGATTTGAGCGCCGCGCGCACCTCGTCGGCCGTGTGGACGACCGTCCCCTCAATGCCGGCAAGCCGCATCCCCATCTGGGTGTCGATGTTGTCGCTGATAAGATAGAATCTCACTGGATTCACCCGATTTCTGTTCGTATTGATTTTCCGGGGCGAAAGTACGGCCGGCCGGATACGCCAGGTGCCCGCCCGGCGGCGCCGCGTTCCCCTGTGGGCCCGGAAGAAAACGCCGTGACGCGAAAAGGCCACGGCACGAAAGGCAGCGGCGGCCGGGCGCCGCCCGCCGCCCGCGGCGCATGCGGGCAAGCCGTATGCGCCGAAAGTCCGTTTAAAATTACAGACGGGTGATCATCATGATGGAGATCGCCAGGCCGTAGATCGCGATGCCTTCGCCGAGCACCACGAAGATCATGGCGCGGCCGAAAACCTTGGAATCCTCGGTGATAGCGCCGATTGCGGCGGCAGAGCCATGCGCAACGGCGATGCCGGCGCCCACGCAGGCGAGGCCGGTGCTGAGCGCAGCGCCGAGATAGCCGAGGCCTGAACCGATACTGACGCCGCCGGCTGACGCCGCGGCAGCCGCGCCGCCCAGAGGCAGAACAACCGAAACAAGGCACACGAGCGCAAACGCGGAAAGGTTCAGCATCATCACTTTTTTGCTTGTGGTGTGGGCTCTGCCCGTAGCGAGGGCACGGTAATGGGCAAACAGCGGCAGGAACAACAGGGCGATCAAAACGAGCGGAATAAGAAACAGCATACAATTTCCTCCATAACTCTCATAGCATTATTTCCAAGCTGACATCAGCTGGGGGTGCAATCAGTTGCCGTATTTGATGCGGGCGGGCGAAAAGGCCTTGCCTCCGCCCTCGTAGAACCGGCTGAACACCTCGTAGAACTGGAGCCTCAGCACCTGAATGCCGACAATCAGGCCCTCAAGTCCGATCACGAACGCGTTGCCGATTACGAGAACCACGGGGTTATTGGAATTGCCCGTCATACCGCCGATGGTGAACACCGCGAGCATCATGGCCGCATGGCTCAGAATAAAGGCGCCGACACGGA
>JAEWAU010000116.1 GCA_023391535.1 Bacillota bacterium
CCGTCCGGCCTCGGACGGGGCGCCTTTTGTTCTTTTCGGAGCTTACCCCAGCCGCGCCGCACGCGGCTCCTCTTCGGCGGAAATATCCACGCCGCGCGGCGCAAGCGGCGCGATGGAGAGCAGGTACCCGCGCATCTGCGCGCAGAGCCGGGTATCCAGCTCCGTTTCCGCGGGGCCGAGCAACGCGTATTCCTGCGCCTTGCGCCGGGCCGCCGCCGCGGAAAGGCAGAAAACGGATTCGAGCAGCGGCCCCGAAACCGGCGCGCCGTGCCGTTCCAGCCAGCGGACGGCCGCGTCCGGCGCCATCATCTGCGCGGCGAACGCGTGGGCCTCCGCCTCCTCGCAGCGCCCGCGCGCGGCGTGCCCCAGCAGCAGGTGCCCCAGCTCGTGGCACACCGTGAACGTGCGGCGCGGGTAATACGCCGCGCCGTCGTAAAAGATCAGATTCCGGCCGCGCAGGTTCCGCACGGTATAGCCGTCCGGAAAAAAGCCGTCCTTTGTGAGCTCCCGCAGCGCCACGCCGGTGCGCGCGCTGTAATCCTGGTAGGAAATCAGCGCCACATCCGGCAGCCGCAGCGCGGAAAGCTCCAGCGGGAACCGGCACACATGCCCTTCCAGCAGTGCGCGCGCAGCCGCTTCGGCGATAAGGCGGCGTCTATCGCTGCCGTTTTTCTCGTTCACGGTCAATCGCCTCGATGTATACGTCAATCGTCGATTCCAGCAGGCGGTAGATGTCCTTGCGGTATTCCTCGGGCACCCGCTCGGCCTTGCGCGCGAGCAGCATGAAATCCTCGGGCACTTCGGCTTTCTGCGCGGCTTCCTCCCCGCGCAGAAGGTAATCCGCCGAAACGCCGAAATAATCGGCAATGCGCGCGATGTGCCGCTGGTACGATTTCGATTTTCCGCTCTTCCAGTCGCTCAGAAGCGTCCGGTTGAACCCGAGATCGGCCAGAAATTTCTGTTCCGTGATGCCCTTTTCGCGGATCAGGCCCAGAATCACGTTCAGAGTATCCATTTGTTCCGCTCCCCCGCTCTTTCCAGCCCCGGCCGGAATACGGCTGTTTCCCGTTTTTCGGCATAATTTCAGAATTATTCTGAAATTATATTGACATTCAGAATTTTACGAACTATACTGATACCGTAATAAGAGAACATCATTCTCTTATTGGCGTTCGTGCCGCTCCGGAACGGGTTCGCGGCTCCGGCACACCCTCATTATAACAACCGAAAGGCGCTTGTCAAGGGGAGCGCGGCGGCGCGGAAAAACGGGAAAAAGAAAGGGATGGATTTATGAACGCGGAGAAAGACGAAACAAGGCAAACGGGCGCGGCGGCGCGCCCCGCTTGGCTGCTGTGCCCGTTCGGGGAGCGTGCGGAGACGCTGCGGCGCGCGCGCGGCATCCCAAAAGCCGAGCTTTGCCGGCGCCTCGGCATCAGCGTCACCTACTACGACCTCATCATCCACGGCCGGAGGCCTGGAAAAGCGTACCGCGTGCGCATTCTGCAAATGGCGGGCGGCTACGCGCGGGAAGCCTGACCGGGGAGGGGGCGCGGCATGGACGCTCAGGAATTGTGGGAAATGCTCGGCCGCCTGCGCCATGCGCGGGATATTTCCGAGCAGGTGCACATCGAGGCGCAGCTCAACCTGCTGCCGGTGAGCAAGGTGAAGCGTCTGGCGGCGGAGCACGGCGTGAGCCTTGCGCCCAGCGCCGCCATCCGGTGCGGCGAGGCGGCGCGCGCGGCGGTGCGCTACGATTACACGCAGGCCGCGGCGCTCTACGCGCAGGGGTGCAGCGATAACCGGATTGCGGAGGGTACCGGCATTCCCGTGCGCTCCGTGCGCTACTGGCGCAAAACGCGGGGCCTGCCGTCGAACCTCAAACGTGCCGGGGAAACGGCGGAGCCGGGCAGAGGAGGGCGCTGAGATGCCGGACCGTTTGCGGGACGCGGGCTTTTTCCGGGCGGAAGCGTATTATTTTACACCACCCGAGGACCGCCGCCCCGCGCGCCTCCGGCTGCGCCGGGCGAATTCCGGCGGAAGGAGGGGTTTATGGAACGCATCTATGACGGGGACGCGCTGCGCAGGCTCGTCGTGCAGCTCGCGTTCGAAAACGAGGAGCTGAAGCAGGAGCTTGAACGCTACCGCGCGCTGTTTTGCGCGCGCGGCGCGGAAGAGCAGGCCGTCGCGTCCGAAACCTTATGAAAAGCGGCGCACCCCGGAACGAATCGGGTTCGTTCCGGGGCGCGCCGCTTTTTGTGCAAAAGGAACTCATCCCGCCGCCGGGACGTCCGCGGTTCCCGCGGACTGCGTGTCTGCATGCGATTTCGGCAGGAACAAAACGGCCGCGAGGTCGATCGTCAGGCTCACGGCGTTCTGAATCTTGCCGGTCACGTCCACCTTTTCGAGCGCCAGCGCCGCGTCGATGAGCTCGGTCGCCTTCGCCTTGCGCTGGTCCTCCGTGAGCGCGCCGCTCTGCCACAGGCTTTCCGCAACTTCCACGGCTTTCTTGACGGTCGCGGCAAGCGTACCCGCCAGCGCCTTGTACGGCGCGGGGAGAAGGCAGCCGAGCAGCCCGGAAACGGTTTCGAACACCGGCATTTCCTTCCGCGCCGCGTCGAGCGCGCCCTGCACGCTGAGCTTGTGCCGCGCGGCAAACTTCTGCGCGAGCGTCACGCCAATGTAGAAAATCAGCGCGATGCCGGCGACGGTCGCGCCGGCGAGAATATCTCTGTTCATTCCGGTTCCCCTTTCCTGCGCGCGGCCTCAAGCACCCGGATACGGCTCTCATGGTCGTTCACGGTTTTGCTCACGGCCGCCACGTCCTTCTGCGTTCCCACGATGATGTCGAGCTTGGCGTTCACCTGCCCTTTCCACTCCGCGTCGGTTGCAATGCGCTTATCGCGCCCGGCGAGCCACCCGGCCAGCCCCACGAAGCAGCCGACGATGGCGAGCCCCACCCCGATTGCCGCCTCCATTTTGCACCCCTCACTTCACCGCGATCTTTTTGTGCGCCCAGCATACGGAGCCGTCTTTTCCGATTGCCGCCGCGTCGAGCGTGTGCGTTCCGGGCGCGAGTGTTCCGGTACGCACGGTGGCGCGCCAGCCGCTTTCCGATCCGTTTGGATATTGCGGGTATGCCTTTGCAACGTCCGGGCGATATCCAAGCTCCCGCACGCTTGCAAGTCCCTTCCGGTCCGGTTTTCCTGCATCCGCGTAAAGATCAACCCGCGTTATGCCCGCCGGCGAAATCGCCCAGCCGCCCGCGTCGAACGCGCCCGAAACCGCCGCTCCCGGCATATCGAAATGCGTGATGGGCGCAGGGCGGTTGAGTGCGGAAATCAGCTTGTCCCACGGGAAATCGCGTCCCGGGCAGTCGGGCTTCTCTTTGGGCGCGATCTCGTTGTGGCCGAGCAGGTGCGCCCGGTCGCACGGAATATCCGCGCCGAAGAAAATCTTCACCTGCTGCTTGATATATCCGATCAGCCAGGCCAGCGCCGCGAACTGCGCGTCCGTGAGGATGCCGTGCGTGGAGTCCGTCCACCCCTCGCACTCGACGCTCACGGTGTAAAGGTTCGCGTTCACGCGCCGGTCCCTGACGAGCTGCGCCGTGGCGCGCCCTACAAACTCATATCCGAGCGGATTCCCGCTCTGCGTACCGTTGCAGTACGCGGCGTTTTTCAAATCCACGAGCTGCGCGATTTTGCCGTCGCGCCCCACAACAAAATGCGCCGAAACGCCGGAGGCCCCGCCGCACAGCCATTCGCACGCCCCGTCGAACGCGCCCTCCGTGATATGGCAGACGATTCTATCCGGCTTCCAGCCCTGCCGGGAGCCGAAATTTGCCGACTGATACCGAACGATGTTCATCCGCGCCTCCTTATGCCGAAACCGGGCGGACACCCTGCGCGCCCGGATGGATGCGGAACACGCAGTCCTCGGTTTTCCGGGTGTTCACACCGTCCGTGCCTTCCGCGTGCACGAACAGCCGCCCCGGGGCTGCGAGCAGCACGCCCGGAAGCTCCAGCGTCACGGCGCCGTCCGCATCCGATGCCACGTCGAACGCGCCGTCCTGCGCGGTGGCATAGAGGTTCACCGATAAGTCCTGCCAGTCCGCGGGGAGCGCAAAACGCAGCGCCACCGCGCCGTTTTCCCCCTGCACCCCGGCGTCGTGGTCCGGCTGCCCGGATTCGTTCACCGGAAAAAGCGTATTGCCCGAAAGGGTCAGATTCAGCGTTTTTCTCAAAACCGGCATGGCATCCTCCCGATACGGTTTCCGATTCAAAAGCGAAAAAAAGCTTCATGCGGTGACGGTGTAGACGTCGAGCCCGTAAAGCTGCGCGCACAGCGCGCACATGCTCGCCTGGTCGTGGGACGTAACGAGTACGGTGCCGTCCGCGCAGGCCGCGATTCCATAGCCGCAGTCGAAATCGGAAAAGCTCCCTCCCCAACGCCAGCGGGTTCTGCCGTCCGCATCGAACCGCTGCGCGTACACGCCGCCCAATCCGTTCTCATAGGCGGCAAAGACGTTTCCCCACCGATCCGCCGCCACCCTCCGCGCGCTGCCCACGCTGAAATCCGCCCACACCTGGGAACCGTCGGAGGCGCTGAGCCTGCGCACGTTCACCGCGCCGGCGGCGTTGTCATAGGTCACGTACACGGAATCTCCGCTTGCGGCCACCCCGAACGCGTTTCCGATATCCGTCAGCGCCCACACCTGCGAGCCGTCGGAGGCGCTGAGTTTGCGCACGTTCGCCGCGCCGGCGGCGTTGCGGTAAACCGCGTACAGGTATCCGTCGGAGCCCACCGCCACGTCGTTTGCGTTGGGAACGTCGGAAAGCGCCCAAACCGTGCGGCCGTCCGGGTCCAGCTTGCGGAGCGTTACGCCCGAAGCGTTGCGGTAGGCCGCATAGACATACCCGGCGGCGTCCGCCGCAATACCCCACGCGTTCCCGATATCCGCGAGCGCCCAGAGCGAATTGCCGTCCGGGTCGAACTTCTGCACGCTCACCGTTCCGGGATCGTTGTCGTACGCCGCGTAGACGTTTTCGGAAGCGTCCAGCGCAATCTTCGTGGAATAGCAGGGGGCGGCGTTTGCCCAAATCCGGTTGAAGCCCGAATCGCACTTCATCACACCCCAGGGAGGCCCGATGATATGGAATCCGTTTCCCGCAAAATAGATGTTGCCGGAGGGCGCAACGGTCACGCCGCGCGCCACGATGTATCCGGGGTCGTGCGTGCCCATCAGCGTGCCTCCCGGAACCGTCAGCGCCATGTTCAAATCCTCGGTGATGCCGTCCCCGACGTCGAATGCGCCCCCTTTAAGCGGACACAGAAAATTTGACGCGGCGTCCCTTTGGCAGATGGGAAGCACGGCCCCGGCAAGGGCGCCCGTGATATTTTTCCCCCGGATATCCTGCAGGGGCAGCGCCGCGCCGCCGTTTACCGAAAGCGTGGACGCGCCCGTGAGCTCGGCGTTCAGCCGGATGTAGTACACGCGCCCCGGAACATAGCCCGGAATCGCCGCGGAATAGGCCGCGCCGCTGTTTGCGGCGGCATAGCATCCCAGCGGCGCGAAAAGCGTGCCGTCCTGCGCCACGGAGGCGCGCTCCTGGTTGTTCGCGCCGGAAAGCGCGAGCAGCTTGCTCCCCCCGCCCCGGATCTTCAGCTGTGCGCACTCGATGCCGTCAAAATACGTCGTGCCGGCCCGCATCGCGCAAGTCCCCCTTTCCGCCGCCGTTTCCCGCGCGGGAAACGGCGGATTCATTTTCCTTTTTTCGCCGCCTGCTCCGCCGCGAGCTGCGCGGTTTTCGCACGGGCGCTTTGCGCAAGGCTTTCGAGCTTTGCCCGGTGCTGCCCGTTCAGAGCCGCGATGTCGTCCTGCTCCCGCCGCACCGCTTTTCCCTGCGCCTGCCCGATGTTTTCCATCGCGCCGCGCCAGGCGCTCCGGATGCCGGCGGCCGCCCCCAGTGCCGCGCCGCTGCCCGGAGCCGCGCCGGAATCCGCCAGCTCCCGGGGCAGGGAGGAAAGCTCCTGCCCGGCGGCTCCGGCGGCGTCGGCGCGCCGGGCGTCGTATTCGCCCGGAATCTGGCTCAGTTCCCGCCGGGCCTGCGCGAGCGCGCTGCCGTAATCGGCGTTTTCCCCGCTCACCCCGGCCTGGTACGCTTCCTTCGCGGCGTCGAGCCGAATCCGGTTCGCCGGGTTCAGCGTCGCCCGAATCTGGTTCATCCACGCGGTGAGATCCGCCATTTCCGCTCCCCCTTTTCTCCTGTCCTCCAAGCTCACGCCTGAGCGACGTCCCGCCCCAGCGCGGCCTTCATCGCGATGCGGCTCACGCCGAACCGGCCCGTATCCCCGGCAACGCGCCGCACCGCCGCCTGAAAATGCCGCGTAACGGCGGAAACCTGGTTGTACGCCACGGTCAGCGTGGTGCCCGAGGCCCCCGTCACGCTCTCCGCGCAGTCGAGCGCGCCCACGTCGTCTTTCATCTCCAGAATCAGCGCGGTCCCCTCGTCCGCCGTCACGGTGAACCACTCGCGCAGCACTTCCTTGCACACGGTGGGCTCGCCGAAATCGGTATCGCGGCTCACGGCGCAGGCGTTGAACCACAGGCCGTTGTCGTCTCCGCGCGCTTCGTCGAGCATCCACGCCCCGCCGTTCAAATACACCACGCCGTCCGCGAAAAAGGCGCGCGAGGCAGCGCCAAGGCCCGCGAACTGCCAGCGGAACCACGCAAGCGCGAACTGCGCGACGTTTTGCGTTTCCCGCGCCGCGTACGGCGCGTCCCCGTAATCCCACGCCCACGCGTCGCCGCCCGTAAACAGAAGGTAGTAGCCGCCGGTGTCGCAGGCGGTGGCCGCGCGCAGCTGCGCCGCGCCGTACTGCGCAAGCAGCGGCTCGATGTTGCGCGAAAGCGGCACGATGTTCCCCTCGCCGGTGTTCGAATACGACACCAGCCGGTAGATATGCCCGTCGCTGTGCAGCCACGTCAGGCCGTTGCCGATCAGCTCCACGGTGTCCGGGCAGTCGCACCCGATGGACGGGTGGAGCAATCGCTGCGGGAACGGCTCGTAGGGAACGGTGGTGCTCGTGGGCTGGCTCGCGTTGTAGGCTACGCCGTAGGTGGAGTTCGCCTTGAACAGAATGAGCCCTCCGGGCGCTTTCGCCATGGCCGTGAACGGGTCGGAGGCGTCGCCGCAGGAGTTGAAATTGTTCTCGGGCCAGTAGGTCAGGTCGTTCGCGGCGCTCCAGCGGAACGTATTCGGCTCGCCGGGGCTGCCCGCCGCCAAAAGGCACGAGCCGTTGCCGAGCCCCGAAAGCGAGCCGCCGAGCCACTGCGCCATGGTGCAGGCCGCAAGCGGGTTTTGCGCGCGCGCCGTTTTGGCATAGGTCACCGTAAGGTTGTTGCTTACGTTGTACGCCGCGTCGTCGGTGAAGCCCGGCCACGTTTCGTCCGCGTTTCCGGAACCGTCGAGCCGGCTCCACTGGATCAGCCCCTGCGTGTAATCGCACGTCACCTTGTAATGCATGCCCGACGTGGGGTTTTGGAAGGTCACGTAGGGAAGCCCGGTCACGGGGTCGGCGCTCGCGTGCGGAATAACATAGTGCTCCGCGTAGGTGTATACCGGCGCCTGATAATCGATCACGACGTCCTGCGCGTCGAGCAGCGTGTCGGCCAGCTTGAACTGCTTATCCCCCGAGGCGGGGGAAAACTGCTGCTTCACCCACGGCGTCAGGAGGTTGCGGTCCTCGTAAAGTTCGCCACCGCCCCGGCTGTCGCAGTTTTGCAGCAGCGTGGGAATATAAGGCGCTTCCACCGCCGCCACCCGCGCGAGCAGCGCCGCGGCAAGGGCGGGCTTGGAGCCGTCCGCGTGCCCGCCCGAAGCGGCAAGGCCCGGGCGCGTGCGCGTCAGGCCGTCCTTGTACCACAGGTTCAGCAGGTCGCACGCCTGCGTGTCGGCAATCTCCGTGGGCAGGTCGCGCGCGTTGAGCCCTCCCGAAAAATCCGCCTGCGCCGTTTGGGTAACGCGCTCCGAAAGCCGCAGCGTTTCGAGCGTGATCTGCGGCGCTTTCAGCGGTTTTGCCATATGCTCCGTCTCCTTTCCGCTTTTCTACCGCGCCAGATTTCCGTCCAGCAGACAGTTGTAACAGTCGTTCACCGGGGAGGTCCCCGCGCTCACGGATTGCTTCGCGGCCTCGTATTCCGCCGCGAAAACCGGGAACCGCTCCGTATCGCCGTCGAGCAGCGCGAACAGCTTGGCAAGCCCCGCCGGCAGCACGCGGATTCCCGTGTCGTCGGTGACGGAGAGATAGTCGTCCAGCGTTTGCAGCGGGTCGGCGCCGTTGTGGTTTCCCTCCAGATGCAAAAGCTCCGCCTGCAGCATGTTGCAGTATTCCGGCGCGGCCTTCGCGTATTTGTGCGCGTCCCCCGTCGCCACCGCCTCAAGCTCCGGCAGCTTCACCTCGTAATATTCCTGCGCCAGCGCGTTGTAGGCCAGAATGTCCCGGTCGGCCAGCGCAAAGCCCATGGCAAGCGCGGCGGGCAGAACGCGCTGCGCGTTGCCGTCGGAAAGCGAGAGCACGCTGTCCATGGAAACCGGGGCCGTCACGGCCTCGAACGGGTTCTCGTCGCGGCACAGCTGCGCCTGCAGCTCCGCCAGCAGCGGCACCGCCATCCCGTAATACCGGGCCGCGCGCGCCTCGTCCACGGCGCCCGCCGCGTTCACGTGCGCAAGCTTTGTCACGGCGATATCCGCCGCCTGCTTTGCGGTCGTCGTATACGTCGCGTCGGGCGCGATGTGCCCGCACAGCAGCAGCGCCCGGTTTGTGGCCTCGCGTACCGTCACGGCCATGTTCGTCCCGTCCTTCCCCGGCCCGGTTTCCTGGGCCGTCTTTCCGTTCCGCAAAAGGCGGGGCGGACGCGCCGCCCCGCTTTCCTCCCCTGTGTGCGCCCGTCAGGCCACGGAGAGCACCGCGAGCTTCAGGTTCGAGATGGTGCCGAGCGTTTCCGTCAGCAGCACCAGCCCCTGGTTTACGCCCGTAAGGTTTTTTACCCGCGCGCTCGCAAGCCTTGCCACGGGTACGGCCACGGTGGCGTTCGCTGGCACGCTCACGGCCACGTCCCCAAGGCCCCCGAACAGCCCGTCCCCGGCCTTGAACACCACGGCGGCCGCGTTTGCGGTGTCGGTGTTTTTGAGCAGCACGATCATGCGGCCGTCGGCGTTGTCGGCGGCAAAGCTGTCCGCGCCCGTCGCGTCGGCGTAGGCCACGGAGCCGAACACGGCCCCGGCCGGAATTTTCGTTGCGGCGATGAGTGCCATAAAATCCTCCCTTTCTCCTCTGCCCTGCGCGTTCGCGTCAGTTCTGCGTCATATCCACCCTGCAGGTGATGAGCGCGAGCTCCTGCGGCTTGATGACCTTGCCGCCGTAGAGGTTAAAGCCCTTGATGGCGTCCATGAAGTCGTTCTGCGGGCGGTAGGCCTCGTAGTTCATGGATTTCTGCTCTGCGAATGCCACGGCCTGCCGCGTGCGGATGACGTTGCAGAACACGGCGTTCGGGTCGTCCACGGCTACGGCGTTGCCCGCCCCGTCGTCGAACGGGATGGTGTTGCTCTCGTAGATGTGCACGCCCAGAAAATCGCCGCGGTAGCCGTTGGTGAGGGCCGTGGCGTTCGGGAGCGCCTGCATCACGTAGGCGAGCTGCAACTTCTGGAATACGAAGGGGTGCACCTCCAGGAACACCTCGCCCGTATCCACGTTGTTGCTGTTGAGCCACGCCACGGCGCGCGTGAGCAGCGGGATGACGCTGTCCTTGGTCACCGCCGCGGAGCTGCCTCCGATGGTTTTCACGCCCGCCTGCCGGATCAGCCCGTAGAGGAAGGCGTCCTGCGTCTTGGCGAGGTCGTTGGCCGTTTTGGCCTGCACGGAGGCCATCACCTGCACGTTCATCTGGTAGCGGTCGATGTCCTTCACGCCGAAATTGACGTATTTCTTCTGGTCGATCAGAAGCTCGAGGCTCTCGTCCTCCAGAAGATCGGGGTCGCCGATTTTCACCGTGGGGTCGTAATCGCGGATGGGCACGCCCTTCACGCCCTGGATGTGCACATGGTCGCCCACGTCCTTGATATCCCCCTCGAACTGCCTCCACGAGTTCTGCACGGCGATGCACTTGGTATCGCGCTCTTTCAGCACGGTTTTGCTCCAGATCTCGGGTTTAAAGTTGGCCCAGCTCAATAGTCATCGTCCTTTCTTTCACACGCGGCCAAGCCGCATCATGCGGTTACGCCGCGCGGCGTTGCGGCCGCGCCCGGTCACTTCGCCCAGCGCGCCATCAGCTGGAAGACGCGTCCGCTTTCGAACAGCTCGTCCTTTTTGGCCTGCGGCAGGCGGTCGTATTCCTCCGAGGTGTAAAACTCCCGGTCGCCCGCAGCTTCGCTCGCGGCGGAGCCGGTGCTGGCGCGCGCCGCCGTTTCCGCCGCCTCGCGCGCGGCGTTCCCGGCTGTCAGCTCCTCCACCTGCCGCGTCAGCTCCTCCACGCGGCTCTCCAGTTCTCCGTGCGCGGCCGCGCGTCTCGAAAGCAGCGCGGCCCCCTTTTCGTTCATGCTCCGGTTGGCGGCGTCCAGAGCCTGCGCGCGGTCACGGCCCGCTTCGAGCATCGCGCCAAGCTCTTCGTCCCGCTCGTGCTCGAGCCTTTCGCGCTCATCCGCCGCAAGGCCCTCCGAAAGCGCAGCGCGCTCCCGCTCCATAAACGCTGCGGGGTCGTCCTCGCCGCGCGCCTGCGCCAGCTCCCGCACAAAGTCGGCATAGGGCTTCCATTTGCCGGTTTCCTCTTTGAGCCTGCGCGCGAACGCCTGCGTTTTGGTCACGTCCGGCTCCGTGCCCTCCGGCTGTTCCGCTTTCGGCGCGGAATCGGTTTCGGCGGGCTCCCGGCGCGCGTCTTCCGGCTCCGTGTTCTGCGAACGGGCGGGGTTCTCCTCCGCAGCGCCCGCGGCGGGGGCCGCGGTGAAGGCTTTGGCAGCCTGATTTTCCTCCATGGAATCACTCCTTTTCCGGTTTTCGGCGAGGTTCGGCCGGAGCCGTTTTGCAGCCGGTTTAATGCGGATTTTTCCTGTTTATCCGGCAGTTGCCCGCGGATACGCCGCGCCCGCGCCGGCTTCGCGCGCGCTTCCCGCGTCCGGCTCGGATTTCTGCCTCCGCGCTTTTTCAATCGCCGTCAGAATCTGTTCCCGGTTTGGGAAATACTCCTCCGGCATCGCCCGCAGGTAGGTTTCGAAGTCGATCTGGCCCGCCTGCAACGCTTTCCCCAGCTGGTCGAGCACCGTGCCGTAGCTCCACTGCACCCCGCCGCCCGCCTGGATTTCCACGCTCCACAGCCGGCTGCGAAAGCGTTCGGGCGCGAAGGCGTCGGTGAAGCGCGTGCCGTCCGTGTGCCGCAGCGTCACCCACCGGCCCGCCGTGAGGTATGCGAAGGTCATATCGAGCCAGTTGAGGGCGAATTCCTCCATCATGGTATAAAACCGGCTCGCCACGGTCTGGAGCGGTACCTCCGCCTGCTGCTTGGCGAGCAGAAACGCCGAGGTGTTAACGGGGTCGGTGTTGCCCATCTCCACGTCGTTCGCGCCGATCAGCTCCATAGAAGTGCGCATCACCTTTTCGGGGAACGCGTAGGCGTCCGAAGCCATACCGGCCGGCGTCAGATATTTGGCCGCCGCGCTCACATCCGGCACGTTCACGGGAATGGCCTGCGTCAGGTCGTTGCTCCATTCGTGGATGCCCGCGGCCTGCGAGTACAGCACCTTCGGGAACGCGTTTTGCATGATGGAGAGCGCCGCCATGGCGTAGATGCGGTTCACCACCACCTGGTTCGGAATAAGCCCCGTGATCTCCGCGCGCCCGAACGCGGAATTCTTGCGCAGCTCCCAGTTCATCGCGCACAGGGGATAGCGTTTGAGAAGCGTGTCCCACGCGGGGCGGATGACGCAGGCGCGGCAGGTTTTCTGGGCGAAAATGCGCCCCGTGGCCGCGTCGCGCCACAGGTACAGCAGCGTTACGCACTTCTGCGCCTCCGGGTCGCCGCTCTCGCGCTGCGCCATGTCCCCGGCCTCCCATTGGCGCTCCCAGTCGGGCGCGATGTTCTGGATGTCCGCGGGCTTCGCGCCGCAGCGTCTGGCCTGCGCCTTCACGTCCGAAAGCAGTTCGCGCCGCGCGAGGATCACGGAGGGCTGCTTCTGCACGTCCGGGTCGTTTACGTTCGTGGGGTAGTAATTGACGCTGTCGATGCGCTCCACGGCGATCTGCCCGCGGCTTTCCTGCCCGGTTTCGGCGTCGGGGTCCCAGTAGCCGTAGAGCACATAGTCGCCGCTCACGCAGGCGTCGAGCAGCCCGCACCGGTTCACGTAGTCCATTTTCAGCCGCTGCCAGTCCATTTCGAACATGGCGGTAAGCACCGCCGCGTCGCTTTCGCTCGCAAGGTCTTCGGGCGCGGCGGCGGCGGGCGCGCGCCCCTCGCGTTCCTCCCGCAGCGCCTCAATCCGGCGCAGGTTCCGCTCGCCCTGCTTTTTCACCGCGCCGCCCGTCACCACGCGGGCCGGCAGGTCGGAGGCCAGAAACTGCACCTTCGCCGGCGTGTTCCCCACGTTCGCAATCTTCTGCTGGCACGCGCGCTTGATGAAGTTCACCACCGGCTTCGGGAGGTCGGGGGCGTTCACGCCGTACCACTGGTCGCCGGCGTAAAACCGCTCGTTGCGGTTCACGGTGTCGTAGAGGTCGATGGCGGATTTCGCCGCCACGCCCGAAAGATAGAGCTGGTAGACGCGCGCGGCGTCCGGGGCCTCGATTTGGGCCATCAGCCTTCCTCCTTATCCGCGGGCAGCTCCGGGTTGTACGCCAGGATGTTCCGCAGCTGCTTTTCGTAGGGGATTCCGTTCTCGGGTTCTTCGGCTTCCGCCGGGCCTCGGGTTTTTCCCGGGCCGTCCGTTTCGACCCGGGCGGCCGGAAAGCCGGGGAGCCGCGCCGGCTCGTTTTTCGCCAGCAGCAGACCGTTGTTCTCGCCATTAATATAGCAGCGCAGCCCGAACACGGCCGCGAGTGCCCCGGCCGCGGCACCCAAAAGCACGCTCATCATGTCAAAACCCTCCGTACACATAACCGTGCGTCACCTCGCCGCCCGCATAGCGGGCCGGGCGCCGCTCGGGCATCCCGTTTTCAATTTCCGGCTCCTCCCGCCGCGTCCGAACGCCAAACGGCCGCATCACGGCCCAGTAGCGCAGGGCGTCGGGCGCGTGGGTCAGCTCGTGCGGCGCACCCGCAGCGTCGTTGGGCCTTTTGGCATCGTATTGCAGCAGCGGCATCACGCGCACGAGATTCGGGCAGGTGGAAAAAATCTTCAGCCGGCTGGTCGCCCGCCCCGTTCCCGGCTCCCGGTAGATTTTCAGCCATTCGCGCAGGGCCATCCAGCCGTCGATGCGCGCGTTGTCGGCCTTCGTGAGCAACACGCCGCCCTGCGCGAACTCCTCTGCCTGCGTCCTTCCGGTGCTGCGGCTCTGGCTCCACAGGTCGGGCGGCGCGAGGCGCAGGTAAACGCGCTCGTCCGGCTCCTCGGCCGCAAGAATGGCTTTCGCCGCCTCGCTGATAATCAGCCCCTGCCGCCCGGGCAGGTCCTTGCCCTGGTACAGCTCCCGGTACACAAGCGCCCCGCCGTCCGGCAGCACCGCAATCCAGTAGGCCGCGAGCATGTCGAGGCCGTAATCCATGGTGAAATAGCGCCGCGCGCCGCCCGGGAGCTGCCGCGGCGGCACCACGTGGATCTCCTGCCGCCATTCGCTGAAAAATTGGCCCGAAACGGCGTCCCAGCGGCCGTTCAGCCACCCGCTCCGGAGGTTTTCGGGCAAAAGCTCCAGCATATGCCGGTATTCCGGGCCGTTGTGGGGGTTATCCCACACGAAGGACTGGATGAACACATAGTCCTCCGGGTTTTCGGCCCGCGCGTACACGCGGTCCACAAACAGCCGCTTCACCCACGCGTGCCCCACGCCGCCCGGGTTGCAGGTGAGGTAAACGCGCCGCGGCCATTCGGCTTTTCCGCCCCGGCAGATGGCGCACAGCACGGCGAACTGGCTTTCCGTAAGCTGCGTGGCCTCGTCCACGCACACGATCTGGTACGACTGCCCCTGCAGATGGTCGAGGTCCGCATCCGCGTCGCAGTAGCCGAACCGGATGCCGCTCCCGTTTTTCCAGGTAAAATGCAGGTCGGCCTCGTTCCATCGGGCCGAGTCGCGGATCATCGCGCGCAGAGGCGCCAGGTGATTTTGCTTCACATCCTTCTGCGTCTGCCGCAGAATCAGAATCTGGATGCCCGGGTACGCCTTTGCCAGGCAGCAGCATTTGAAATCCAGCGCCCACGATTTTCCCCCGCCGCGCGCCCCGCCGTAGCACACGAAGGGCGCGGCGGCCTTGAGGAACTCGAGCTGCCTCGGAGTGGGGCGGTAACGGCTCGGGTCAAATTCCATGCGCTCACCCGGCAAACTGCCGCAGCGCCGCGTCGGCATCGGCCTCCTGCCAGGCCGCGTCGGGCGTCCGCCCCGTCATGCGCTCCACGGCCTCCTCCGTTTTCACGGGGAGCCGGCGGCACCATTCGTCCTCCGTCACCAGCCGAAACTGCCGCAGCAGGTCCGAAACGCGGTAGGCGCTGCCCGGCGCGTCGAGCTTTCCGCTCTCCAGCTCCAGCAGGTGCTCCGGGCGGCAGCGCAGATATACCGCCAGCCCCGCGCAGGTGTGCAGGCTTTCGGCGCGCAGGTATTCGTTGATCTTCCGGCACAGGCGGTTCCAGTCCTTGCGCGCGCCGCCGAATTCCGTGCCCAGCCCCACCTGCGGAGTCAGGTCCGCCGGTTCCCGTTTGGCCGGCGCGCTTCCCAATGGCTTTTCCGTTCCCGTTGTTTTCGGCATGCGGTTTCCTCCTTTTTCCGTTCGCGTTCTGTGCCTTGAATTATACGTGCGGTAAATATCGATTGTCAATCCACGAATTTTCTGCATGTATTCTGTCATATTATAATGTTTTATTACAATATGTATATTATTTTGTTCCCGTTTGCCGCGGGAAAAAGCCTGCTTTGCAGCGTTCTCGGCGCGCCCGTAGCGGCCTGCGCCGAATTTTGACGTCATCTTTCTTTTTCTCTTTCCGCGGGTGTGGTATACTGGTGCCGATCCAATAAAAATAAAAAACAACCGGTCCGTCCGGAGGAATCGCCATGAACGTCACCGTCGTCTACGGCACACAGCGCCACGGAAGCACCTGGCACACCGCGCAGCTGCTGCTCTCCGCCCTCGCGGCGCGCGAACCGCTCGAACTCACGGAATTTACCCTCCCGCGCGATATGCCGCATTTCTGTGCGGGCTGCTCCTCCTGCTTCGCGCGCGGCGAGAACGCCTGCCCCCACGCCGCCAGCGTGCAGCCCATCGCCGCCGCGCTGGAAGCGGCGGATGTCGTCGTGCTCTGCTCCCCCACGTACGTCTACGACGTGTGCGGCTCGCTCAAGGCGCTGCTCGATCATCTCGCCTATCGCTGGATGCCGCACCGCCCCTCGCCGGGGCTTGCCCGCGCCGTGGGCGTGGGGCTCTGCACCACGGCGGGCGGCGGCGCGCGCCGCACGCTGGGCACCATCCGCAAAAGCCTCACGTTCTGGTGCTGCAGGCGCGTGTTTACCTTCGGCAAGCCCGTGGCCGCCGTGGATTGGGAGGGCGTTAGCCCGAAGAACCGCACGTTCATTGAGCACCGGATGCGCGCGCTCGCGGAAAAGATCCTCCGCGCGCGGTGGAAAGGCCCGCGCCTTTCCACCCGGTTTTTGTTCGGCATCATGAAAAAAGTCCAGCAGCGTTTTTCCTGGAATCCCACCGACCACGCCTATTGGGAAAGTCTTGGGTACTTTTCCGGCCGCAATCCGTGGACATCGGAGCCGGAACCGAACCGCTCCTGAACGGCCGAAAAATCCGCCGTAAAGCGCGGGGCGCCCG
>JAEWAU010000072.1 GCA_023391535.1 Bacillota bacterium
GTTCCGCCCGGGGATTCTTGCGTTTTCTCTGAATTACGGTTCTTAATCGGCTTGAAATTCGGCTTTCCAGCCGCCGTTTTCCAACCAGTCGTAAAGCGGCGCGCAGCGGATATAGCTTGTTTTGCCGTTTCGGGTCAGCGTCAGGAAATCGGGGATGGCGTGCACCGTGTAGACTCCCCTGTCGATGCTCCGGTAGTACGCGGGCTGAACCGAAAGCGTAGCACCTCCCGGCTCCGAAACAAAAAGCTCAGGAGTTTCCATCTGCTCCTTATATGCGCGAAGCCTCCATTGCGTCCAGATATCCGTCTGCCGCACGAATCCCCGGTAGCTCTTTGCCCCCGCGAGCCACGCCGAGACTTCCCGCGCGGTTTTCTGCGGGCCGTCCGCGTCATGCAAAGCATCGGCGGGCCCGCCGTCGGCAATGCTCATCCGCCACGCGCCCGCAAGGCTTTGCAGCTCTTCGGCACTCATGGCAGGCTGCGTCCATCGGGGGAAATACGCCGCCGCCAACGCCCCCAGCACGAGCAGGGCAGCCAGCGCGCAGGCCGCCGTCGCCGCTTTGCGTTTCACGCGCTCCCCTTCTTCCGGCAAACGCTCCGCACGAAAAGAAATCTTCTGCTTCCAATTTTATCAAATCGTTCCTCTTTTTGCAATACGCCGCCGTTGCGCTTATTTGAGCATCCCCTCGGCGTACTTCCACGCCAGCACCCGCCATACCGCACGGTCGAGCGTCGCCTGCGGCACGGTACCGTCCTCCACCGCCGCGGTAACGGCCGCGCAGGAGGCGGGCAGGTCGTCGGTGAGCAGAAGGTCGTTGCCCGCGAGCAGCGCCTGCACAGAAGGGTCTTTTCCGTGCGCGTAGAGCTTCACGGCGTCCATGGAAAGGTCGTCGGTCATGATCACGCCGGTGAAGCGCAGCGTCTGCCGCAGAATTTTGTGCACGGCGGGCGAAAGCGACGCGGGCGTGTCCGCGTCCATGCAGGTGACGATGTTGTGCGAAACGAGCACGCTTTCGGCGCCCGCCGCGATGCCGTTCTCAAAGGGGATGAAATCACTTGTTTCAAACGTGGAATAGGGGCGGCGGTCGATGGAGATGCCGGTGTGCGTGTTCTTGTTGTCGCCGTAGCCCGGGAAGTGCTTGAGCGTGGAGGAAATGCCCGCCTGCCGCGCCGTTTCCACCACCGCGGCCACGTAGCGCCCCGTTGCGGCCGCGGAAAGGCCGAGCGCGCGCGGGTAGATGTAATCGCCCGGGTTGCGGGAAACGTCCGCCACGGGCGCGAGGTTGAGGTTCAGTCCCAAACTTTCGAGCAGGGCGGCTTTCTTCGCCGTATCGGCGCGGATGGCTGCAAGCCCTCCCGCGTCGTATACCCGGCGCGGCGAGCGAAACGGCGAGGAGGCCAGACGCGGGTTGCTGCTGATGCGCACCACGGTGCCGCCCTCTTCATCCGTGGAAAGCAGCATCGGAATCTTGGAGGCGGCCTGATAAGATGCCGTGGCCGCGCGCACCTGCGCGGCGTTTTTGCCCGAAAAATCGCGTGCGAACAGCACGTAGCCGCCGGGCTGGTATTCCCGGGCCTGCGCGGCGCCGTTTTCCGGGCAGCGCGCGAGCATCACCTGCCCCACCTTCTGCGAAAGCGTCATGGTTTGCAGCTTCCGGTAGGCCTGCGGGTACCATTTGGAAAAGACGCCGTTATCCTCCCACCCGGCGGGCAAAGCGGGCACAGCCGAGCTCGGCGGCGCGGAAGCGCCCGACGAGCCCGACGAGCCGGATTGCCCGGATGGGCCGGACGGCCCCGACGGGCCGGAGCCGGAAGCGGTGCGGCTTTGCGCGCGCAGCGGGTTTAGCCCCGGGCGCAGCCAGAAAACGGCGGCCAGCGCGATGCCGGCCGCCGCGAGCGTGACGGAAAAGGAAAGGGCGAACTTCGCGGCGTTTGAGCGCACGGTGCTGCCTCCGTTACGGGTTGATGGAATAGTTGGGCGCTTCCTTGGTGATATAGATATCGTGCGGATGGCTTTCCTTGAGGCCGGCGTTCGTGATGCGCACGAACTGGGCCTTCTGCTGCAGGTCCGGGATGCCGCGGCAGCCGCAGTAGCCCATGCCGGATTTGATGCCGCCGATCATCTGGAACACCGTATCGGAAACGGGGCCCTTGTACGGCACGCGGCCTTCCACGCCCTCGGGTACCAGCTTCTTGCTGTCCTCCTGGAAATAGCGGTCCTTGCTGCCGTTGGCCATGGCGCCAAGGCTGCCCATGCCGCGGTAGACCTTGAAGCTGCGGCCCTGGAAGATTTCGATCTCGCCCGGGGCCTCCTCGCAGCCCGCGAGCAGCGAGCCGATCATCACGGTGTCGGCCCCGGCGGCGAGCGCCTTTACGATATCGCCCGAATATTTGATGCCGCCGTCGCCGATCACGGGGACGCCGTCCCTCGCGGCGGCGCTGGCGCAGTCGTAAATGGCGGTGATCTGCGGCACGCCGATGCCGGCCACCACGCGCGTGGTGCAGATGGAGCCCGGCCCCATGCCCACCTTCACGGCGTCGGCCCCCGCGTCGATGAGTGCGCGCGCGCCGTCCGCCGTGGCCACGTTGCCGGCGATGATCTGCGCTTCGGGGTATTTGGCCTTGATTTTTTTGACACATTCGAGGATGCCGCGGGAATGGCCGTGGGCGCTGTCGAGCACCATCACGTCCACCTGCGCTTTGAGCAGGGCGGCCACGCGGTCGAGCACGTCGTTGGTGACGCCGATGGCGGCGCCGCACAGCAGGCGGCCCGAACTGTCACGCGAGGATTTGGGGTACTGCACCGATTTTTCGATGTCCTTGATGGTGATGAGGCCCTTCAGCTCGCCCGCGTCGTCCACAATGAGCAGCTTTTCGATCTTGTGCTTCATGAGGATGGCTTTGGCCTGCTCGAGCGTGGTGCCCACGGGGGCGGTGACGAGGTGGTCCTTGGTCATCACCTCTTTGATCTTGATGTTGTAGTCGGTGATGAAGCGCAGGTCGCGGTTTGTGAGGATGCCCACGAGCTTCCTGCCCTCGCAGATGGGCACGCCGGAAATGCGGTACTTGCCCATCAGGGCGTTGGCGTCGTAGACGTAGTGTTCGGGGGAAAGGAAAAACGGGTTGACGATGACGCCGTTCTCACTGCGCTTCACCTTATCCACCTCGTCCATCTGCCGCTCGATGGACATGTTCTTGTGGATGATGCCGATGCCGCCCTCGCGCGCCATGGCGATGGCCATCTTCGATTCGGTGACGGTGTCCATGGCGGAGGACAGCAGCGGGATGTTCAGCGTGATCTTTTTCGTGAGCTTGGTCTGCACGTCCACTTCTTTGGGCAGAACGTTCGATTCCGCCGGGATGAGCAGCACGTCGTCGAAGGTCAGCCCTTCCTTCAGAAACTTTTCGCCCGGATTTGTATTCAGCATGCGAAACCCCTTTCAGCGCGTCTGGTCGGTCAGCCTGTTCCATACGGGAAACGATATAAAAACACCCCGCGGTTCGCTTTGCTCCGTGGCGGCCGCAGGTCATCGGTGGCAGCTCCCTTCAAATGGAGAAACGCGCCCTGCTTTGTCCGCCGCTGGTGGAAAGGCAGGCGCAGTATTTCCGAATTTGAACGGGGTGCTGTAAATCAGGTATTTTATTTATTTTAACCGTTTGTCCGTTTTTTTGCAAGGGGCGGGCTGCAGAATCCGCATATCTGCGCGCAATTTGCATCGGCTCCCGCAAAAAATGCCGTTTTGCGGTTTCCGCGGGCAGATTTTTCCGCGCTAGCGCCGCCGTGCACGGGGCAAACTATAACGATTCCATTCGGAACCCTCTACAAAACTTCCATGCAAAACAATCCGTTTCAGATAGGATGTGGTTTCATTCATGACCAAACAGGAATACGCGAAGCTTACGCAGCAGAAATCGCCGAACTCGCATTTCATCCGGAACCTGATCTGGGCGTTCTGCTCCGGCGGCGCCATCTGCGTCGTGGGGCAGGCGATCCTCAACCTCTACCGCTATTTTCATCTGGACGAGCTGGACGCCGCGGCTTCCGCCTCCATCACGCTCATTTTCATCGGCGCGTTCCTCACGGGGCTGAAAGTTTACGACAATCTGGCCAAACACGCGGGCGCCGGGTCGCTCGTACCCATCACGGGGTTCGCCAACGCCATCGTTTCGCCCGCGCTGGAATTCAAAAGCGAAGGGTTCGTGCTGGGCATGAGCGCCAAGATGTTCACCATCGCGGGGCCGGTGCTGGTGTTCGGCATTTCCACGTCGATTCTGTACGGGCTGGTGCTTTGGCTGTTCCGCCTGTACTAACCGCACGGCCGCTCCGATTCAAGCGCAGATCAAATCCGCGCAAGCGCTTTTCCCCGTTGGGTTCCAGCGCGGATTTTTACCCGGAATCCGGCCGGAGTTTCGTATCGGACCTCCGGACAAAGCAGGCAAGGCAATACAAAAAGGAGGAATTCGCATGGCTGTGCGCGTAGGGCGCTATACCATCCGGCTCGAGGGAAACGCGGCGGTGAAGGGCTACGCCTCCGTCGCCGGCAAAAAAGAGGGGGAAGGGCCGCTCGCGGACGGCTTCGACTATATTTCCGAGGATAACAGCTTCGGCGAAAAAACCTGGGAAAAAGCCGAGAGCCGCCTTCAGAAGGACGCGCTGAACCGCGCCCTGAACAAAGCGGGCGTCACGCCCGACACGGTGGATATCATCTTCGCGGGCGATCTGCTCAACCAGTGCATCGGCACGAGCTACGGCATCCGGGAATTCGGCATCCCGTTCATCGGCCTGTTCGGCGCCTGCTCCACCATGGCGGAATCGCTCGTGCTGGCGGCGCTGGCGCTGGAAAACGGCTGCGCGAACGTCACGGCCGCGCTCACCTCGTCGCATTTCTGCTCGGCGGAGCGGCAGTTCCGCTTCCCGCTCGAATACGGCGGCCAGCGCACGCCCAACTCCCAGTGGACAGCCACGGGCAGCGGCGCCGTGATTCTCTCGCGCGACGGCGCCGGGCCGTTCGTGCGCGAGGTGACCATCGGCCGCATCATGGATCTCGGCATTAAGGACCAGAACAACATGGGCGCCGCCATGGCCCCCGCCGCCGCCGCCACGCTCAAGGCCTATTTCGACGACACCGGCGCGCGGGCCGAGGATTTCGACCTCATCGTCACGGGCGATCTCGGGCAGGTGGGCCACGCGCTGGCCTGCGAGCTGCTCGAGCGCGAGGGGCTGCCCCTGCCGCATTTTACCGATTGCGGCCTGCTGCTGTTCGACCGCGAAAAACAGGACGTCCACGCCGGGGCCTCGGGCTGCGGCTGTTCCGCGCTGGTGCTCTGCGCGCACATCCTCGCGAACATGCGCGCCAGGAATTTCAAAGAGGTGCTGTTCGTGGCCACGGGCGCGCTGATGAGCACCACCAGCGTGCAGCAGGGGGAATCCATCCCGTCCGTCGCGCATCTCGTGCACCTTTCCACAACGCCGGTTTCCGCCCCGAAAGGAGGCGTCTGAATTGGATTATCTCACGGCTTTCGTCACGGGAGGCGTGCTCTGCCTCATCGGCCAGATTCTCATCGACAAAACCAAAATGACCCCCGCCCGCATCCTCGTCATCTACGTCACGGCGGGCGTGGTGCTCACCGGGCTCGGAATCTACGGGCCGATCGTGAAATTCGGCGGCGCGGGCGCCACCGTTCCGCTCACGGGCTTCGGCTACGCGCTGGCCCAAGGCACGCTCAGGGGCGTGCGGGAGCACGGCCTGCTGGGCGCCTTTACGGGAGGCGTCACCGGCACGGCGGGCGGCATCGCGGCCGCCGTGTTCTTCGGCTATCTGATTTCGCTTATTTTCAAGCCCGGCGATAAAAGCTGACCGTCTTTTCCGGATCGAATCGCTCTTTCGGAATTTTTTGCTCCTTCTTCTTCTCCCTTTAAAGAAAACGACATCGTCTTTTTTCCTCTTCGCGCGGGTTTTCAGATTGTTCTCCCATTCTTCACACCCCGTTCATATCCGCGCGGTATTCTAACCATAGACTTTTTCATGAATCTTTCCTCCTCCTTTTTTTATTACACTTCCTCTTTCCTCCCGCCTTTGGCGGGAGTTTTTTTGGCTTTTTTCTCCGCCGCGCCGGGTTTTCAAAATGTTCGCCGGTTCTTCACACCCTGTTCATATCCGTGCGGTATTCTAACCATAGACTTTTTCATGACTCCTCCTTTTTTCACTGATTTTCCTCCCGTTCTTCCCCTTTCCGTCTGCGAGCGGAAGGGGGATTTTTTTGCCCGGCACACGGCTTCAAAACAGGGCTGCCGCAAAACGCAGGTTTTACGGCAGCCCTGTTGCTGTTGGAAAGCCGGCCCCGGCGGTACGGTAACGCAGAAGTCTGCCGCTCCGGCGGCTTCCGTTTTCGAAAGTTCCATGAGCGGTTTAGTCTCATGCGGTTATTTCAGGCGGGCCACCATTTTATCGAGCCTTTTTCTGAAAAAGCGGTTGAACCATTTCTTATCTGCAAAATTCGCCACGAGCCACGGGCTGATAAAATAATAAGCCCTGATGAACGCTCTGCCGAGAATCGTGGCGGATAAGGCGTCGTCGCGGTATCGCCGGAGAATCCTTACCTGCGGGCAGTCGTAAGACCCGTATACCGCGGTGGCAATATAGCACCCTTCTTTTTTACTCTCCTGTTTTTTCTTTGCAGCCGTATTTTCCGCCCCGGCCTGTTTGTTTTTACTGTGCGCAATCCGAACCGGATGTTTCGATTCCTCAATGCCGGAGGTGATTCGTTTACCGATGTACTCGGGGTTGATTCCGTAAGTAGTCCAAAGCGTAATGAGGGGGATTCCCGCTTCCTCGCAAATATCCCGCACCTTGCGGTCCCTTTCCTTGCGGTCGGGGGCGTTATGTGTATCATCGTTGATTTCGAGTAAAAGAACCGGCCTGTATTCCCTGTCAAAAACACAGGCGTCTATATTCCGGTACAATTCATTTTGAAATTTGAAGTTGTCCGTTCTGTAAACAACGCTCGCCAGGTTCACCTGCGGCTGTAAATAGTATCCGGCGGGTAAAACGCTTTTAATCGCTTTTAAGTACGCCTTTTCCGTTTCCGAAACCAGAGATTTCTTTACTTCATACAGGTAATTTTCTTCCGCTGGCTTGTCGCTGCTAAAACCTGCTTCTTTTTCGGTCTGCTCATCGTCCGGCATTTCATCATCCCCATATTTTTCTCAGTTTTAAAATATTGTACCATATTTAACCTGCCGTTTGAAGTGTCCTCCGAAGTTTGCGGCGGCGCTTCCGGTTTGGTTCGGGAACGGATGCCTCTATAGAAAAAGGCGGAGCCGCAAACCCTTTCGGGTAAGTTGCTCCGCTTTTCTGTAGGGCGCGCCGTTTCGGCGCGCCTGTTGCCTTATTTCGCGTTAAGCCGCTTACGCGCCCGCTTCTTTGCCCCAGCGCAGGGAGGGTTCGATTTTGTCCCCCACGGCGCGCAGAACCTCGCCCGCCTCGCCGGAAAGCCCGCTTTCCTGCCGGCCCAGCGCCGCCACCTGCGGCAGCATGGGCAGGCTTCCCAGAAGAGGCAGCTGTTCGCGCGCGAGGAAATCCCGCAGCGGGGCCTCGTCGAACAGGCGGATTGCCTTTCCGCAATCCGGGCAGCGCAGGTAAGCCATGTTTTCCACAAGACCCAGCACATGGATATCCAGCTTTTTCGCCATGCGCACCGATTTCGCCACCACCATGGAGGCAAGGTCGTGCGGCGTGGAAACCACCACGGCCCCGCTGAGCGGCAGCGACTGCATCACCGTGAGCACCACGTCGCCGGTGCCCGGAGGCATATCGATAAACAGGCAGTCGAGTTCGCCCCAGAACACGTCGGTCCAGAACTGCTTGACGGCGCCCGAAAGAATAGGCCCGCGCCAGATGACGGGCTCTTCCTCGTCCTCCAGAAAAAAGTTGAGGGAAACCACCGGAATGCCCTCCGCCGTTTGGGCGGGCAGTATCCCCATTTCGTTCTGGCCGCAGCGTGTGCCGGCCGGAATGCCCATGAGCCGCGGAATGCTCGGCCCGGTGATATCCGCGTCCAAAATGCCCACTTTTTTGCCGCGGCGCGCGAATTCACGCGCCAGCAGCACCGTTACGCTGGATTTTCCCACGCCGCCCTTGCCGCTCATCACGGCGACGGTGTTTTTAATGCTGCTGAACGAATTGAGCGGCTCGAAGGAACAGCCGCTTTGCTGTTCGCTGCTGCAGTTGCCCTTGGAAGGGCAGTTTTCGCAGTCCGCCATAAAATACCTCTCTTTCCGCCGCATGCGCGGCACCCACTTTTCTTAGTATAATACCATTCTCCCCGGAATTTCAATTTGTGCGCCGCGTTTTCCCGCAATTCTGCAAAAAGGGCGCAAAACGCCGCCGTTCTCCATGCGGTTCTCTATCCGGTTTCCTGTTTTGCTTTCGATGGTGCATAGTTTCTCCCGCAATTTTGCGGAGACCCGGAGCACACCCCTGCGGGCCTTTTTTCCCGATTCATTGAATATTGTTTGTCGGCGGGGGACGCAGCTTTCCGAAAAAACGGCCCGAAGCGCCCTTTTTGCGGGAAACACTGGCGGCGCGGCGCTAAAAAAGGTATAATACTATACTATGGGCCCGGCGCGCCGGGCCGCACGATACTTCTCCCCGCAGGAAACGCCGCGGAAATTTTCCAGCCCCGCGTTTCTACAGCATTTCCAGAAAAGGTTTACAAATTCCAAAGCGTTTCGTTTTTTCGCCGGAGTCGGAACGGCGAAACGCAGCTTCTCTCAAACTTTTATGGAACTGCAATAGCGGAGAGCCGTATGAAAAATATACGCCGCCCCGGGCGGCGTTCGGGCAAGGTGGATGGCAGTGCCGCAGAAAAACAATCGTTCGCAGGAGATCGCACGGCGAAGGACCTTCGCCATCATCTCCCACCCCGACGCGGGCAAAACGACGCTCACCGAAAAGCTGCTGCTCTACGGCGGAGCGATTCGGCTGGCCGGCGCGGTGAAGGGGCGCAAAGCGCAGAAACACGCCGTATCGGACTGGATGGAGATCGAGAAGCAGAGGGGCATTTCGGTAACCTCCAGCGTGATGCAGTTCGATTACGACGGGTTCCATATCAACATTCTGGATACGCCGGGGCATCAGGACTTCAGCGAGGACACCTACCGCACCCTCGTTGCGGCCGACAGCGCCGTAATGCTCATCGACGGCGCCAAGGGCGTGGAGGCGCAAACCATCAAGCTGTTCCACGTCTGCCGCATGAGGGGGATTCCCATCTTCACGTTCGTGAACAAGATGGACCGCTTCTGCAAAGATCCGTTCGAACTGATGGAGGAGCTGGAAAGCGTGCTGGGCATCCGCTCCTGCCCCATGAACTGGCCCGTTGGCAACGGCGATACCTTCCGCGGCGTCTACAACCGCGCGAAGGGCCGCGTGGAACTGTTTGAAAACCAGGGGCACGGCGAATCCATCGTGGCGGAACACGTAGGCAGCGTGGACGACGCGGGCTTCCGCGAGGTTCTGGGCGACGACCTGTGCGACAAGCTGCGCGAGGATATCGAGCTGCTGGACGTGGCGGGCGACTCGTTCGACCTTGCGCGCGTGCGCTCCGGCGAGCTGACGCCGCTCTATTTCGGCAGCGCCATGACAAACTTCGGCGTGCAGCCCTTCCTCGAGGATTTCCTCCGGCTGGCCCCGGCGCCCTCGGCCCGCAAAACGGAGATCGGCGATATTTCGCCCGAGGACGAAACCTTTTCGGGTTTCATCTTCAAGATTCAGGCCAACATGAACCCCGCGCACCGCGACCGCATCGCGTTCCTGCGCATCTGCTCGGGCCGCTTTGAAAAGGACATGATGGTGCAGCAGGCGCGCACCGGCAAAACCATCAAGCTCGCGCAGCCGCAGCAGTTTCTGGCGCAGGACCGCGCCGCCGTGGAGGAAGCCTACGCGGGCGACATCATCGGCCTGTTCGACCCCGGCGTGTTCAGCATCGGCGATACGCTCTGCTCCGGCGGCAAAACCTTCTCGTTCGAGGGCATCCCCATGTTCCCGGCCGAGCATTTCGCCGCCGTGTCCATCAAGGACGCCATGAAGCGCAAGCAATTTTTAAAAGGCATGGAGCAGATTGCGCAGGAGGGCGCCGTGCAGCTGTTCAAGCGCCCGGACGCGGCCTACGAATCGCTCGTGGTGGGCGTGGTGGGCGTTCTGCAGCTCGACGTGCTCTCCTACCGCCTTTTAAACGAGTACGGCGTGGAACTGCGCATCGAAACGCTGCCCTTCACCATGGCGCGGTGGACTAGCTCCGCGCTGCCCGAAACGGCGCTGGGCTACACCGGCGACGCCCGGCTTGTGGAGGATCAGCGCGGGCGGCAGGTGGTGCTCTTCTCCGGCGAATGGATTCTCAACCGCATCGCCAGCCACAACAAGGAGATCACCTTCCTCGAAATTCCTCCCGCCTAACCGGCTGCGCCGGGGCAATCCGCGGGATTGCAAGAGCGGAATTTTTCGCCCTGCTTCGCGCAGGAAAACGCGCGCTATATACAAGCAGGAAAATCCGTGCCGAAATATACGATTTTGGCACGGATTTTTGCGTCTGCCGCCGAGCGGCATCCACAGGGATTTTGGGGCGGGTGCGGCGCTGTTTTCCGGCGCTTCGCAGCGGGAAAGCGGAATTTTCGCATCTAATTGGGGCTTTTTTCTATACTTAAGGGATATTTTTATCGTTTTATAACGCTTTTCGCGGATTTTTGCCGAAAAAAAGCGGTTTATTTCGAGGTATTCGGCGGCTTTTTGGCACCCAAGTCGACCGGCCGGCCTTCCGCGCCGGAGGGCGGCAGCAGCGCGGCGCGGCGAACGGCGTCCTCCCCGAAGCGTTCGCGCAGGGTATCTACGGCCTGTTCGAGCTGCCGCTCGCGGGTATCCCGTTCGGGCGGCTCGAACAGCGAAAGCTGCCCGCTTTCCGCCTTCTCGAATCCCGAGAGCGAAATGCCCAGCAGCCGCACGGGCCGGCCGGTCCAGTTTTTGCGCAGCAGCTCCGCGCCCGCCGCGATGAGGTCGCGCGTCAGGCATGTGGCGGGCAGGGGGGCCTGGCGTGTCACGACGGAAAAATCGGCGTATTTGATGGTGACGGTGACGGTGGAGCCCTGCTTGCCGTGGCGGCGGGCGTCGGCCCCCACCTCCTCGGCCAACCCCATCAGGACGCGCCGGGCGCTGGCGAAATCCGTGATGTCCTGCGGGAGCGTGGTGGAGCGCCCGATGGACTTCATGGCGTCGCGCACACGGGGGGTGACGGGCTCGGGGTCCACGCCGCGGGCGAGGTCGTAGAGCAGGGCGCCGTATTTGCCCAGCGTCTGCGGCAGCACCGCGCCGTAGGCCGCCATGTCCCCGATGGTGCGCATACCCATCCGCCGCAGGCGCGCGGCCGTCTGCTCGCCCACGCCGTAAAAGGCGTCCACGGGCAGCGGCCACAGCTTCGCGGGGATATCCTCCTCCCAAAGCTCCGTGATGCCGAGCGGCTTTTTGATTTCGGAGGCCATTTTGGCGAGGAACTTGCCGGGCGCAATGCCGATGGAGCACCATAGCCCCAGGCTTTGGCCGATCTCGTTCATGATGCGCCGCGCGCAGGCGGCGGGCTCCCCGAACAGCAGGGAGCCGCCCGTCATATCGAGCCACGCCTCGTCGATGCTGTTCTGCTCGAGTACGGGCGTGTAGCGCCCGAGCAGCTCCATCACGCTGCGCGACATCCGGGAATAAAAGGCGTGGTCGGGCGGCACGAAAATCAGCTTCGGGCACAGGCGCTCCGCCTGCCACAGCGGCATGGTGGTTTTCACCCCGAAGGCGCGGGCCTCGTAATTCGCGGCGAGAACGATGCCGCTGCGGCGCTGCGGGTCGCCCGCCACGGCGGCGGGAACGCCGCGCAGTTCCGGGCGGCGCGTGGTTTCGCAGCTGATAAAAAAGGCGTTCATATCCACCAGAAACACAGTTCGCCGCATACCGCCCGCCTCCCGAAACGTCCAGCCCAATTTTCCCCGCCCTGCTTCCCCGCGAACTGCCCCGGCGCCAGCCGGCGGTCAGCGGCGCAGGAGATGCGTGAAAAGGGAGAAGCCGCCCCGCGCGTAAAAGATCACCAGCGCCGCCGCCACCACGGCCACGGCCAGCGCCGCCGTGCTCCCCGGCCGCCCGCTCCCGCGTTTCTGTTTGGACATTTCCGCAAGACCTCCCCGCGTTTTCGAAATCTGTTCTGCCCCGCAGCATATTGCCCAGCCGGCACCTCGGCGCCGGCCGGCGCGGAAGCGGGCAAAAAATCCCGCTCCGCTTCCCCGCGAACTGCCCCGGCTCCAGCCGGCCGGTAACAGGACTTTTGTTCCCTTATTTGCCGATTGTATTATACCATAAGAGCGGGGTGCGGAAAAGGGGGAATTTCGCCCCTGCGCGGGACTGCGCGCGCTTTACAAACGCCGCGGCGGCCCGTATAATGAAAAGGGTGTGCGGAAAATTCCGCACGGCCGAACGGGTATGGGAGGCGCGGCGGGATGGGTGATTTCGAGCGTACCGGCCGCGGGCTGCTGACATTTTCCTGCATGGCCGTGCTGCTTGCCGCGCTGTATTTTCTGCTGGCCGCAACGCCCGCGGCGCGCCCGAACACGGGGAAGGCTTCTTCCGCGCAAAACGCAGCGGGGGCCGCGGCGGCGCCCGTGAACCGCTTCGTGTACGGAAAAAGCGGGCTGGGGCAGGAGCTTTTCTGCACGGGAATCGCGCCCGAAGGGGATTCCAGGGCGCGCCTGCTGCTCACCTATGAAGTTCACGGTTTCGAGGACGACTACCCGCGCGACGGGCAGACGCTGGTGGATATCGGCAACGCCGTCATCGCGTATTTCTCGGGCCGCCGCGCGGCGCTTGCCTCCTGCACGCTGTACGTGGTGCCCTCCGCGAACCCCGACGGGCTCGCATACGGAACCACCGCCTACGGCAAAGGCCGCTGCCAGATTTCGCTGGGCGTGGATATCAACCGCGATTTCGCCTATTCCTTCACACCTATCGGTTCCGCGCGCGAGCACACTCTTTCCGCGCCGTTTTCGGCGCCCGAAAGCCGCGCCCTGGAGGCGCTGGTTCAAAAAATAAAGCCGAACGCCGTAATCGATACGCACGGCTGGTACAACGAATTTATCGGCAGCGAGGCGCTCGACGGCCCGTTTCGGCAAAACCTCGGCATGCAGAGCGCGTCGCGGTCGGATTTTTCGCCGCGGCTTCAGCACGGCTTTTTCAGCGCGTGGGCGGGTACGCAGCACGCGCAGGCGATGCTGCTCGAACTTCCGCCCCGGTTCGACCGCGACCCTGCCGGCGCGGCCGAAGGGATCGAAAAAGCGGTGACGCAGCTGGCGGCGCAGCTTTCCAGATAAACGGCGAACGAGGCAGCCGCGGATGCATCGATTTGCAACCGATTGCATCGCCGCTTTCGTGCGAATATTCCCGCGCTTTTCTTCGAAAAGCGAAATCGATAAAAATTTCGGCAAGGCCGGAAAGGCTAGGATACGATGGACTGGATGTTTGACGCGTGGGATTCCGCCTGCAAGCGGCCGTTCGGGGCCGTTGCTTCGGAAACCCGCGTGCGTTTTGCGATTTACCCGCCCCGAAGCGAGGGCGTAAGGCGTGCGGCGCTGCTGGTGCAGCAGGAGGGCGGCACGCTCTACGCCGCCGAGATGGGCTGGCTTGCTTTGGAGGACGGGAGGGACGTTTACTCCTGCGAGATTACGGCGGGCGAGCCGGGGCTGTATTTTTACCGGTTCGAGCTGGAAACCGCCTGCGGCACGCGCATGATCGCGCGGCAGGAGCGCGCGGCGGGAAACGCCGCCGACGGGGAGGGCGAGCCGTTCCAGCTCACGGTTTTCGACCCGGCGTTCGAAACCCCGGGCTGGCTCAAGGGCGGCGTGTTCTATCAGGTTTTCCCGGACCGTTTCTGCCGCGAGGGCGATTTTCCAAAGGAACTGCCCGCGGGCCGTACGCTGCTCGAGTGGGGCGCGCCGCTACCGGACGGCGGCGCGCGCGGCAAAGCCTACCGGGCCGACTGTTATTACGGCGGAAATCTGGCGGGCATCGAGGCGAAACTGCCCTATCTTAAGGCGCTGGGCGTCACCGCGCTCTACCTCAACCCAATCTTTGAATCGCACGCCTACCACCGCTACCACACGGCCGACTACGCCCGCGTGGACCCGCTGCTGGGCGACGAGGCGGATTTTGCCCGGCTGTGCGAACGCGCGGAAGACGCCGGAATCCGTGTGGTGCTCGACGGCGTGTTCAGCCACACGGGGGCGGACAGCGTCTATTTTAACCGCGAGGGGCGGTACCCCGGCCCCGGGGCGTTTCAATCCAAGGAATCGCCCTATTTTGCGTGGTACGATTTTAAGAACTGGCCGGACGAATACCGCTGCTGGTGGGATATGCCCGACCTGCCCGAAGTAAACGAAGAGGAACCCTCCTACCTCGAATACATCACGGGCGAAGGCGGCATTGCCCAGAAATGGCTGCGCGGCGGCGCGGCGGGCTGGCGGCTGGACGTGGCCGACGAGCTGCCCGACGCCTTCCTCACGCGGCTGCGCGCCCGGCTCAAGCAAACCGACCCTGCCTCGGTGCTCTACGGCGAGGTTTGGGAGGACGCTTCCAACAAAATCAGCTACGGGCAGCGGCGGCATTATCTGGAGGGCGCGCAGCTCGACAGTGTGATGAACTACCCGTGGCGCGCCGCCATCCTCGACTTTCTGCGCGGCGGGGACGCTGCGGCGCTGGAAACGCGGGTGGTGGAGCTGCTGGAGCATTACCCCAAGCCCGCGGCGGACCTGCTGATGAATCTGCTCGGCTCGCACGACACCCCGCGCCTGCTCACGGCTCTGGCGGACCCCCGCGGCAGGGCTCCCCTGCCCAGCCTCCCCGCCGAGCCGCGCGCCTGCGGCCTGGCGCTGGCAAAGCTCGGGAGCGCGCTCCAGTTCTTCCTGCCCGGTGTGCCGTGCGTCTATTACGGCGACGAGGCGGGCATGGAGGGCGGCGCCGACCCGCTCAACCGCCTGTGCTTCCCCTGGGGGGGCGGCGACGCGGAGCTGACGGACTGGTACCGCCGGCTCGGCGCGCTGCGCGCCGCCTGCCCCGTGCTGCGCGAGGGCGGGCTGCGCCGGGTGGCGGCCGGGGAAGGGCTGTTCGCCTTTGCGCGCGCGCAGGGGCAAAACCCCGCGTCCTCCGGCGCGCTTCCGGCGGGAAGCCTGCTGTGCGCCGTGAACCTCGGCGCGGAAACGCGGCTGAGGCTGCCCGACCTTGCGCCGGGCTTTGGCTTCGCTCTGCGCCTTGAGCAAAACGGCGCGCGGCTCGAAGAGGGCGAGCTTGCGCTGCCACCCGCAAGCTGCGCGGTGCTCACGGCGAAGGCTTCGGAGTAAGAACAGCCGCTCCGGAACAAGCGGAGCGGCGTAAAAAAACGCGTGGCGGCAGGGAACTGCCTCCGCGCGTTTTGGCGCGTAAATCGGTATTGAACGGCGCCCCGGGCCGAAGCGGAATTACGCGGTGGCTTCGGAAAGACGGCCGTCGGCGATGCGCACGATGCGCCGGGCCTTGCGCGCCACGGACATATCGTGCGTGATGAGCACCACCGTGCGGCCGTCCTCGTTGAGCTCCCGCAGCAGCCGCACCACCTCCTCGCCCGAACGCGAATCAAGGTTCCCGGTGGGCTCGTCCGCCAGAATAACGGGCGGATGCGCCGCCAGCGCGCGCGCCACGGCCACGCGCTGCTGCTGCCCGCCCGAAAGCTCGCACGGGCGGTGGCCCATGCGCCGCTCGAGCCCCACGCACCGCAGCGCCTCTATGGCGAGCAAGCGGCGCTCCTCGTGCCGGATGCCGCGGTAGAGCAGCGGCAGCTCCACGTTTTCCAGCGCGGAAAGCGAGGGCAGCAGGTTGAAATTCTGAAAGATAAAGCCGATCTGCCCGTTGCGGATCTCCGAAAGACGGCTGTCGTTCAGGCGCGCCACCTGTTCGCCGCGCAGGTAATATTCCCCCTGCGTGGGCACGTCCAGGCAGCCCATGATATTCATCAGGGTGGATTTTCCCGAGCCGGAATGACCCACGATGGCGAGGAATTCGCCTTCGACCACGCGCAGGGAAATCCCGTCGAGCGCGCGCACCTCGCCCGGGCCGGGATTATAGATTTTGTATACGTCGCGAATATCGATCAAAACGTCCATGCCGCCGCCTCCCGCAGGTTCCGCGCCAAAAAGCGCGGAAAATCCCGGCCCCGCGCCCGCGCGGGCCTTTCGCGGCGCGCGGGCAAAAACGGTGCCGGGATTAGTATGGGACGTTTCGCCCCGAACATGCAGAAAAAGCATGCGAAAACAGCGTGTTTTGCCGCCGGGAGCCGATTTTCCGCGTCCGCTCGAAACCGGACGGCTCAGCGCGCCGAAAGAGACGCGAGCATCGCGCCCACGATGCGGTTGGACTGCTCCGCCGCCCGGCGCTCGAACTCCGCATACGTAAGCCCCGCCGCTTCGTCCGCCAAATCCGAAATGGTGCGCACCACCAAAAACGGAACGGAGTTGCGCGCGGCCGCCTGCCCCACGGCGGCGCCCTCCATCTCGCAGCAGACGGCGCCGGTTTCGCCGATGCGGGCCTTGAGTTCCCCGGATTCCACCAGAATGTCGCCCGTGGCAACGTCTCCCACCGAATAGCGCTCCACGTCCGAAAGCCCCCTGCAGGCGGCTTCGGCCGCCTTTGTAAGCTCCGGGTCGCACGAAAAGCGGCTGCGAAACGGCGTGTAATGGTCGAGGAACTGCGCCTCGAAATCGTGGTAGAACACGTCTTTTCCAATTACCACGTCAAGGGTTTTGAGCTGGGGCGAAATGCCGCCGGCAATGCCCATGTTCACGATGCGGTCCACTCCGAAGCAGTCGATGAGCTGCTGGGTGCAGGCCGCCGCGTTCACCTTGCCGATGCCGCTGCAGGCGAGAAATACCTCGTTTGCGCCCACCTCGCACTCGTACAGGCGGTAAAACCCCCGCTGCTCCCGCTCCTGCGCCCCGTGCTCCCGCACGAAGCCCTCGATTTCCACCGGCATGGCCGCAATGATGCCAAAACGCGCCATCTTTTGTACCGTCCTTCCGCCCTTCCGGGCCTGTCCGTTCCGATTTCGTACCCCACCGTATGCGGTGCGCCGCACGCGGCGATTTTATTCGGTGTAGTTGCGATCCACGTTCACCACGGCGTTGAAGCCGGGATGCCGCCGCGCGATTTCCTCCGCGAGGCGGCTTTTGAACGAGGAAACGTCCCTGGGCGTGCGCACGGCCTGCGTCACCACCGCGTCGAACACCAGATTTGCGTGCGTTTCGTCGCCGATCATGCGGAAATCGTGGATGGATTCCACCTCCGGAAAGCCGCGCGCCACCCCGAGCACGAATTTCCGCGCGGCGTTCACGGCCTCGTCGTCGGTGTTCACCGGGTCCATATGAATGACGAGAATGAGGTTCAGGCGCTCCGAAAGCGCCTTTTCGGCGTCGTCGATGGATTCGTGCAGGCGGAGCACCGGCACATCGCACGGCACCTCCGCGTGGATGCTGGCCATGGAGCGGCCCGGCCCGTAATTGTGGATAATCAGATCGTGCACGCCCGTGACGTACTGCGCCGCCAGCACACCCTCGCGGATGTTTTTGACAAGCTGCGGGTCCGGCGCTTCCCCGAGCAGCGGATTAAACGCTCCGCGCGCGATGGAAAAGCCCGAATACAGAATGAACAGCGCCACCACGGAGCCGATCCAGCCATCCGCGTGCAGATTCGGCGCAAGCGCCGCAAGCGCGAGCGAGAGCGACGCCACGCCCAGCACCAGCACGTCGCTGAGCGCGTCCACAGAGGAGGCCTCCAGTGTTTGGGAGCCGATGGCGTCGCCAAGGCGGCGGTTGAAGCGGCTGAGCAGCAGCTTGAGCGGAATACTCGCGAATACGAGCAGCAGCGGCACCAGCTTAAACGTCACCGGCACGGGATGGAGAATCTTTCCCACAGAGGTTTTGAGAAATTCCAGGCCGATGAGCATCACCACGAGGGCGACCAGCAGCGCCGAAAGGTATTCGAACCGGCCGTGCCCGAAGGGGTGCTCCTTATCCGCCGGCTTGTTGGCAAAATGGAAGCTGAACATGGAAAAGCCCGCGGAGGCCACGTCCGTGAGGTTGTGAAACGCGTCCGCCGCGATGGCGACCGAGCGCGTAACGGCGCCCACCACGAGTTCCAGCACGCACACGAGCAGGTTCACCGCCACGCCCGCGGCTCCGCCCAGCATTCCGTATTTTTCCCGCACCGCGGGGTCGCGCAGGTTTTTCCCGCGCAAAAGCAACCCAACCAGGCCGCGCATCGCTCTTCCTCCGCCTTTCGTAATACGCCTATTATAGCACGAAAAGCGTCATTTGAAAAAGCCGAACAGGCCGGAGTGCGGTTTGTTGCGCCGCCGGCACGGCGGCTCGACGCAGACGAGGATGGCATCCTCGCCGATGGTCTGGATGTCCCCCCACGGGATGACGATGTCGTCCTCGCGTCCCAGAAGGCCGAAGAACCGGCCGCGCCCCAGAATGACGAGCGCCGTTACGCGGCCCTCCAGCGCGTCGATCTCCATATCGCTCACAAAGCCGAGCCGGCACCCGTCCTTGACGTTGATAACGTCCTTGCGGCAAAGCTCATCCACACGGCACATAGCGCTCTCCCCCTGCAGCGCGCCTTTCAATCAACGTTTGCGCCGCGCGCCGCATTCCAGCATATAGGGGGGACACGCGCGTTTATGCGTGTCCCCCCGCTTTGCGGCGGGGGAAAATTCAACGGATCAGAGCTTGTAGACCTCGTCGCCCAGCGCCTCGATGTTCCCGGCCTTCAGGGCCGCGAGCGCCTTTTCGTTCTCTGAAACCTTGAGGATGACCAGCGCGCGCCCCTGGCACTGGCTCACGAACGCGTACATATACTCGATGACCACGCCCGCGGCGTAAAGGCACGCCATGGCGGAGGAAAGCCCGCCCGGCGTATCCGGAATGCCGATGGCCAGCACCTCGCGCACGCTCACGGTGAAGCCGGCCTCCGCCAGCACCTCCCGCGCGCGCTCCGGGTCGCTCACGATCAGCCGCAGGATGCCGAAATCCATGGTATCCGCAATGGAAAGGGCGCGGATGTTGATGCCGCTCTCCGCCAGCGCCCGCGTCACGTCGGCCAGCCTGCCCTCCTTGTTTTCGAGAAATACCGAAAGCTGCTTGATCATATCTGCCGCCCGCCTTTCTCCATCAGAACTCAAACCGTTTGAACTCAATCTGTATCCGGTAGCCCGCCGCGCGGGTTTTTCCGCGTCAGATGCGGCGGTTATCCACCACGCGCTTTGCCTTGCCCTCGCTGCGCCCGATGCTGCGCGGCTCCACCATCTTCACGCGGGCATTGATGCCGAGCACGCTCTCGAGCTGCGAACGGATGCGGCCCTCCACATCCTCGATGCGCCGCACCTCGTCGGAAAACAGCTCGGGGTTCATCTCCACGCGGACCTCCAGCACATCGCGGTTATCCACGCGGTTGACGATAATCTGGTAATTCGGTGTGGTTCCCGCGGTTTCGAGCAGCACGCCCTCGATCTGGGACGGAAACACGTTCACGCCGCGGATGATGAGCATATCGTCGCTGCGGCCCGTCACCTTCCGCATACGCGCGGTGGTCCGCCCGCAGGCGCAGGTTTCCGTGGTGAGCGTGGAAAGATCGTGCGTGCGGTAGCGGATGAGGGGCAGACCCTCCTTGGTGAGCGTGGTGAACACGATCTCGCCCGTTTCGCCCTCCGGAAGCTGCTCGCCCGTCTCCGGGTCCACGATCTCCGCGAGGAAATTATCCTCCTGGATGTGCATGCCGTCCTGCGCGAGGCATTCGCAGGCGACGCCCGGGCCCATCACCTCGGAAAGGCCGTAGATGTCGATGGCTTTCAGCCCCAGCCGGCGCTCGATCTCCTGCCGCATCTGCTCGCTCCACGGCTCCGCGCCGAAAATGCCGACGCGCAGCTTGTTTTCGGAGGGTTTGATGCCCGCCTCCTCCATGGTTTCCGCAATGAACAGGGCGTACGAGGGCGTGCAGGCCAGCACCGAGGAACCGAAATCCACCATCGTGCGGATCTGCCGCGCCGTGTTGCCGCCCGAGATGGGAATAACCGAGGCGCCCAGCTTCTCGCAGCCGTAGTGGATGCCCAGGCCCCCCGTGAACAGACCGTAGCCGTAGGCGATCTGAACGATGTCGCCCCGGTTCGCGCCGGCCCCCGTGAAGGCGCGCGCGATGCATTCGGCCCACATGTCGATATCGCGCGCCGTGTAGCCCACCACCGTCTGCTTGCCCGTGGTGCCGCTCGAGGCGTGGATGCGCACGATCTCCTCCATGGGCGCGGCGAACAGGCCGTAGGGGTAGGTGTCGCGCAGGTCCTGCTTCACGGTGAAGGGCAGCAGCTTCAAATCGTCCACCGACTTGATATCCCCCGGCAGCAGGCCGATGGCCTGCATCTTGGCCCGGTAGTGCGGCACCTTGGTGTAGACGCGCTGCACGAGCCCCCGCAGCCGGCTCGACTGCAGCTCGCGCAGCGCCTCGCGCGGCATGGTTTCGGCGTGTTCGTTGAAATAGCTCATTGTGCCGCCCCCTTCTCAAACCCCAGAGCGAACGCCTTCAGATTGAGTTCCAGCGCTTTTTTCGGCGCGCAGGCGCGCACCGCGTCCTCATACGCCGCGCGGGAAAGGCCCGTGAGCTTAAGCCCCGCCATCGCGCCGATGAGCACGGTGTTCACGGCGCGCGCGTCGCCGCATGAAACGGCGGCCCCCAGTGCATCAAACACCACGCCGCGCATCCCCGGCGACTTCTCCAAAAGCTCCGCAAGGCCCTGCGGGTAAGCCTCCCGGCCCGTTACGACGGGCATGGGGTCGATCTGCTGGCGGTTTGCAATCACGGTGCCCGCGCCGGGCTTTAAATAATCGAGATACCGCACGGCCTCGAGCAGCTCGAACGAAAGCAGGATATCCGCCCCGCCCTTATCGATGAGCGGGGATGCGACGCGCTCCCCGAAGCGCACATAGGTGACGACGCTGCCCCCGCGCTGGGACATGCCGTGCACCTCCGAAACCTTCACGTCGCACCCGCAGGCCGCGGCGGCCCCGCCGATGATGCGGCTGGCGAGCAGCGTCCCCTGCCCGCCCACGCCCACGATCATGATATTGCAGTCTTTCATCCCACGATTTCCTCTCTGTCTTTCCGCCCGCTTTTTCAGCCTCTGCGGATGGCGTCGTCGCGACGGATGGCGTCGGCGCGACGGATGGCGCCGAAGGCGCACAGGCGCGTGCACAGCCCGCACCCCGCGCACAGCTGCGCGTCGATTTCCATGCCTTGGGGCTTTTTCACAATGGCGGGGCAGCCGATTTTAAGGCAGCTCCCGCAGTTTTTGCACGCCTGCGGGTCCACGGCGAAAGCGGGGCCGTAATGCACGCCCTTGAGCAGCGCGCACGGGCGCCGCGCGATGAGCACGGAAGGCTCCGGCGCGGCCACCTCTTCTTTTACCGCCCGCTCGAACTCTTTGAGATCGAACGGGTCGCACACGCGCACGCGGGAAACGCCCACGGCCTCGCAGAGCTTTTCCAGATTCACCGCGCGGGTGGGCTCGTTTTGGATGGTGTAGCCCGTGGCGGGGTTCTGCTGGTGGCCCGTCATGGCCGTAATGGAATTATCGAGAATAATCACGGTGGAAACGCCCTTATTATACACCACGTCGAGCAGGCCCGTGATGCCCGAGTGCAGGAACGTGGAGTCGCCGAGCACCGCCACGGTTTTGTTCGCAAAGGAGGGGTCCGCCTTGGCCATGCCGTGCGCCATGCCGATGCTCGCGCCCATGCACACGCAGGTATCCATGGCGTTGGCGGGCGAAAGCGCGCCTAAGGTGTAGCAGCCGATATCGCCGCAAACGGTGAGGCCGAGCTTTTGCAGCACGTAGAACGCGCCGCGGTGAGGGCAGCCCGGGCACATCACGGGCGGGCGCGCGGGAACGGAGCCGGAAAGACCGGGCGCCTCCGCGGAAGCTTCCGCTCTTTCCGCCGTAAGCCCGGCGCACAGGCTTCCCAGCCGCTCGCGCAGCAGGCCCGCCGAAAGCTCGCCCTGCAGCGGCAGTTTTTCCTTGCCGATAACGGGGATTCCGAGCGATTTCACCCACGTTTCGAGATACGGCTCCAGTTCCTCCGCCACGAGCAGCGTTTCCACCGAGGCGGCGAAATCTTTTATTTTCTTCTCCGGCAGCGGGTACACCATGCCGAGTTTAAGAAAGCTCGCCTTCGGGAACGCTTCTTTGGCGTACTGGTAGGCGACGCCCGAGGTGATGATGCCCACGCTGCGGTCGCCTTTTTCCACGCGGTTGAGGGGCGTTTCCTCCGCGAAGGCGCGCAGGGCGTTGTCGCGCCGCTCCACCGCAACGTGGCGGCCGCGCGCCATGCCCGGCATCATCACGTACTTCATCACGTCCTTTTTGTAAGGGCGGTTCGCCCGCTTTTCGGCGGGCGCGCGCACAACACCGCTGCGCGCGTGCGCGATGCGCGTGGTGAGCCGCAGGAAAAACGGCGTGTCGTACTCCTCGCTCAGGCGCAGCGCCTCGCGCGTAAATTCGTAGCACTCGGCGCTGTCGGCCGGTTCGAGCATGGGGATATGCGCGCTGCGCGCGTAAAAACGGCTGTCCTGCTCGTTTTGGCTTGAATGCATGCCGGGGTCGTCGGCCACCACCACGAGCATGCCGCCGTTTACGCCCGTATAGGACGCGGTGAACACCGGGTCGGCCGCCACGTTGAGCCCTACGTGCTTCATGGCGCACAGCGAACGCGCGCCCGCCACCGAGGCGCCGATCGCCACCTCGGCGGCCACTTTCTCGTTGGGCGCCCACTCGCTGTAAACGCCCCCGCATTTCGCGATGGTTTCGGTTACCTCCGTGCTCGGCGTGCCGGGGTAAGCCGAAGCCACCGCCCCGCCCGCGTCGCAGAAGCCGTACGCCACCGCTTCGTTGCCCAACAATAACTGCTTCATGCTGTTTCCTCCCGGTGCAATCCCTTTTATTGGTTCCGCAGGTCGATGACGCGTTTGGCCTTGCCCTGCGAGCGTTCGATGCTGCGCGGCTCCATGAGCCGGATTTTGGCATCGATGAGCAGCGCCGATTTGATGCGTTTGCGGATCTGCGCGCTCAGGCGCTCGAGCTCGCCGTAATCCTCGAGCAGCGAGCCGTCGATGAGCTCCACGCAGATTTCGATCTGATCCATGGCGCCGTTTTTCGTAACGACGATCTGGTAATGCGGGCCGATGTGCTCCATGCCCAGCAGCGCGCTTTCGATCTGCGAGGGGAACACGTTCACGCCGCGGATGATGAGCATATCGTCGGTGCGGCCGATCACTTTATGCATCCGCAGGGAGGTGCGCCCGCATTTGCACGGCTCATCGCTAAGCAAGGTGATATCCTTGGTGCGGTAGCGCAGCATGGGCATCCCCTCCTTCGTGAGGGTGGTGAGCACCAGCTCCCCGCGCTCGCCCAGGGGCTTGACGCGGCCCGTGTCGGAATCGATGATCTCGGGGTAGACCATATCCTCGCACAGGTGCATCCCCTCGTGCTCGAGGCATTCGCCCGCCACGCCCGGCCCCATGATCTCGGTGAGGCCGTAGTTCTCGGTGGCCGCAATGCCCCAGCGCTTCTCGATTTCCCGGCGCATCTCGGCGGTGTGGCCCTCGCCGCCGAACAGGCCCACGCGCAGGCTGTGGCGCTCGCGCGTCAGCCCCCGCTCCTGCGCGAGCTCCGCCAGATGCAGCACGTAGGAGGGCGTGCCCACGATCACCGTGGGGCGGAAATCCTCGATGAACATAAGCTGCCGCTCCGAGTTGCCCGCCGCGGCCGGGATGACCGCGACGCCCATGTTCTCAAGGCCGTAGTGCAGCCCGAAGCCGCCCGTGAACATGCCGTAGCCGAACACGATCTGCGCCGTGTCCCCGTCCGTTACGCCCGCCTGCGCCGCCACGCGCGAAACGCACTCCGTCCAGTTTCGCAGGTCGGCATTTGTGTAGCCCGCCACCACGGGCTTGCCCGTGGTTCCGCTCGAGGCGTGCAGGCGCACCATCTTCGCCATGGGCTGCGCGAACATCCCGAAAGGGTAGTTCTCGCGCAAATCGTCCTTGGTGGTGAACGGCACGGCTTCAAAATCGGCAAACGTCCGGATCTGCTCCGGCGCGAGCCCGAGCGCGTCGAACCGCCTGCGATAAAAGGGGACGTTCTCATAGGCGTAGCGAACGATGTGCCGCAGGCGCGTAAGCTGAAGCTCTCGCACCGCCGCGCGCGGGGCGCATTCGGCATCCCGGTTCCATATCACGGTGACGACCACCCTTTCCTGCGTTTCTTCGGATAAAAAGCGGTTCCGGCCCGCTCGGCTGCCGGAGAGCCGTATCCCGCCAAAGGCGGGGCCTCCGGCGCGGGGAGTTTCCGCGGCACGGAAAAAAACACGGCCGGCTCAGCGCCGGCCGTTCCCGAAAGATTTTTTTCTGCAAAAAAGAATCTCCCGCGGGGCGCCCTTGCCGCCGCATGATACGGATATCCGACAAAATTACGGAGTAAAATCCGCATTTAAACCCATAGGGCAAGCTTTTGCCGCGGATTTTACCTGCTTTTGAATCGGGTATCCGTATGATGACGATATGTGCTTTATTGTAGCACATTCCCAAAGCGTCTTCAATGCGGTTTTTGTCCGATTCGCCCGATTTTTTGCAGGAAGCCGCGAAAAATAATGCAGGACGGCCCTTCGCGTAAAACGGGTGGAGGCGGCAGGAACGCGCGCTGTTGTGCGGCGCGCGCGCTTGTGCTATAATCTATAGCAATTCCATTCAAGATTAGAAGAGAAGTAGAGTTTCGTCCTCCGCCTCCAAGCCTTGGCGAAACTCCCTGAAACACATCAATTTTTTCGGAAATGCTATAATCTGTAATACAATTCCGCTGGGAAAACGGAAGGGAGGCGCATCGCGTTGAACCTGCTCGCACACCGGCTGACCATCGTCACCGGGCACTACGGCTGCGGCAAAACGAATCTTTCCATCAACCTCGCGCTGGGCGCGGCCCAAACGGGCGACTTCCTGCGCGTGGCCGATTTCGATATCGTAAACCCCTACTTCCGCGCGGCGGATTCCCGCGCGCTGCTGGAAGCGGCGGGCGCCGAGGTGCTCGCGCCCACCTACGCGGGCACAAACCTGGATATCCCCGCGCTGCCCCCGGCTTTCTACGCGCTGTTCGAGGACCGTTCCCGCCGCGCGCTGCTCGACGTGGGCGGCGACGACGCGGGCGCCGCGGCGCTCGGGCGTTTCGCGCGGCTGATCCGGGAGGAAAACGATTATTCCCTGCTCTACGTGGTGAACGCGCGCCGCATCCTCACCCAAACCCCGGAGGACGCCGTACGGGTGCTGCGCGAGATCGAAGCCGCCGGGCATGTGCCCGCTACGGGCATTGTGAACAACACGAACCTCGGCGGCGAAACGGACACGGATGTGATCCGCGCCTCCCTGCCCTTTGCGCGCGAGGTTTCCCGGCTCTCGGGCCTGCCGCTTTTGGCCACCGCGGCCCCCGAGGCGCTGGCCCCGCGGCTTGCCGACGTTCCGAACCTGCTCCCCGTGCGCGTTTATGTGACGCCGCCGTGGGGCGGCGCCGCCTGAGGCGCCGCGATGCTCCGCATTCTGCTTTTTGCGCTCGGTGCGCTGTATCTGAGCTTCGCGGGCGTGTGCGTCTGGCTGCTCATCAGGCGGCGCGCGCCGCTGTGGCTGCTGGTTCCCGCCGTGGGGGCCGTAGTCATCACCGCCGCGTCGCTCGCGCTCCGCAGCATCCGGCCCTACGGCCTTATTCTGCTTTTCGGCTTCTTTCCGTTCGTCTTTTCGGGGAAAAGCGGAAAGCGTCCGTAACGCGCATGCCTCCGCCGCGACAGATATGTTTTTAAAAATGTTCTCTTCCGCGCGTAAAACCGCCAAACCGCGGCCGCCGCGCGATTCCGATAGCCGTTTTTCTGAAAAAGCACGCCGTGCAGGCGCCAAGGAGGGTAACGAATGCCGAAAGTAACCGTCAACGAAGATCTCTGCAAAGGCTGCGGGCTGTGCACCACCGTGTGCCCCAAAAAGATCGTGGTGCTGAGCGACAAGCTGGGCGTCAAGGGCTACCATCCCGCCCACGTGTTCGAGATTGAGAAGTGCATCGCCTGCGCCATGTGCGCCACGATGTGCCCCGACGTCGCCATCACCGTGGAAAAATGAAGCCGTCAGCCGGCCAGACGGCGGCGCACCGCGCCGCAACGGAAAGGAATGAACGCACAGCATGTCTGAAAAAGTACTCATGAAAGGCAACGAGGCTCTCGCCCAGGCCGCCATCGAGGCGGGCTGCCGGCACTTCTTCGGTTACCCCATCACGCCGCAGACCGAAGTAGCCGCCTTTATGTCCAAACGGATGCCCAAAATCGGCGGCACCTACCTGCAGGCGGAATCGGAAATCGCCGCCATCAATATGGTGCTCGGGGCCGCGGCCGCCGGCGTGCGCGCCATGACCTCCTCCTCCTCGCCCGGCATCAGCCTCAAAAGCGAAGGCGTTTCGTACATCGCAGGCTGCGATCTGCCCTGCCTCATCATCAACGTGGAGCGCGGCGGGCCGGGCCTCGGCGGCATCCAGCCCTCGCAGTCCGATTACTGGCAGGCCACGCGCGCGCTGGGGCACGGCGATTTCCAGCTCATCGTGCTTGCGCCTTCCACGGTGCAGGAGATGGCCGACTGCGTGTTCCGCGCGTTCGACCTCGCCGACACCTACCGTATGCCCGCCATGATTCTGGCGGACGGCATGCTCGGCCAGATGATGGAGCCGGTTTCCATCGAGAAGCCCGAAGCCGCCGGCCTGCCGCCCAAAACGTGGGCGACCAACGGCCACGGGGGCAAGCGGCCGCACAACGTGGTAAACTCCCTGTGCCTCAAGCCCGAGGAACTCAACGCCCAGAACAAGGCCCGCTTTGCGCGCTACGAGATTGTGAAAGCGAAGGAAACCCGGGCGGAATGCCTTTACACCGAGGACGCCGACCTGATCGTGACGGCGTTCGGCGCAACCTCGCGCATCGTGAAGAGCGCCGTGAAGGCGGCGCGGGCAAAGGGCCTGCGCGTGGGCGTCATCCGGCCCATCACGCTGTGGCCGTTCCCGGTGGAATTCTACCAAAAAGCAGCCAAAACCGCGAAGGCGTTTTTATCCGTGGAAATGAACATGGGCCAGATGGTGGACGACGTGAAGCTCGCCGTTAACGGCGCGCGCCCGGTGTATTTCTACGGGCAGACGGGCGGGGTCATCCCCACGCCGGCCGAGGTTCTGGCCGAAATCGAGAAAATCTGCGCAGGAGGTGACCGCTGATGGCCGTCGTATTTGAAAAACCGCACGCGCTTCTGGACGCGCCGTTCCATTACTGCCCGGGCTGCACGCACGGGATCATCCACCGCCTGGTGGCCGAGGCCATCGACGAGCTGGGCATCGAGGGCAAAACCGTGGGCGTCGCCCCCGTGGGCTGCGCCGTAATGGCCTACGACTATTTCGCGTGCGACATGATCGAGGCCGCGCACGGGCGCGCCCCGGCCGTGGCCACGGGCGTGAAGCGCGCCCTGCCCGACCGCGTGGTGTTCACCTATCAGGGCGACGGCGACCTCGCCGCCATCGGCACCGCCGAAACGGTGCACAGCGCCACGCGCGGCGAAAACATCAGCGTGTTCTTCGTGAACAACGCCATTTACGGCATGACGGGCGGCCAGATGGCCCCCACCACGCTGCCCGGCCAGGTGACGCAGACCACCCCCTACGGGCGCGACGTGAAATATTCCGGCTACCCCGTGCGCGTATGCGAAATGCTCGCCACGCTCGACGGCGTGGCTTACGCCGAGCGCGTTTCGGTGGATACGGTGCCGAATATCCGCAAGGCCAAAAAGGCCATCCGCAAGGCGTTCGAAACGCAGCTTGCGGGCAAGGGCTTCTCCATTGTGGAAGTCCTCTCGAGCTGCCCCACCAACTGGGGCATGTCCCCCGCCGACGCGCTCCAGTGGGTGCGCGACAACATGATCCCCTACTATCCGCTCGGAGTATACAAGGACATTACGGCGCAGGGCTGAGACGGGGCTTCCGTTTGAACTCTGCGCGGTTCCTACGGATACCCAGTAAAACTGCGGATAAAAAATCCGTATCAAAACCCGTGGATAAAAGCCTTTGCCGCGGAGTTTATCTGCTTTTATTCGGATATTCGTATAAGAAAGGAATGGTCGTCAACATGGGTAAGGAACTCGCCATTCTGCTTGCGGGCTTCGGCGGGCAGGGCATCCTATTTGCCGGCAAAGTGATCGCCTACGCGGGCCTGGTGGAAGGCCGCGAGGTTTCGTGGCTGCCCTCGTACGGGCCGGAGATGCGCGGCGGCACGGCAAACTGCAGCGTCACCATCTCGGATGAGCCCATCGGCTCCCCGCTCATCATCAACCCCGCGGTGTTTGCCGCCATGAACAACCCGTCTTACGAAAAGTTTCTGCCGAATGTGGTGCCGGGCGGCACCATCGTGCTCGATTCCACGCTCATCACGTCCGAAAAGACGCGCGACGACGTGAAAATCCTCCGGGTTCCGGCCACGGGGCTCGCCGACGAACAGGGCCTGCGCGGCCTTGCGAACATGATCGTGCTCGGCTGCCTGCTCGCCGAAACAAAGTTCGCCTCCTACGATTCCGTGGTGGCGGGCCTGCGCAAATCCGTGCCCGCCCGCAAGGCGGAGCTGGTGGACGCAAACCTCAAGGCCATCGGCCTCGGCATGGCGTTCAAGGGCTGATTCCGCAGCGCTCGGAATACAGAGAAATCCCCCCGCGGCAAGGTAAACCGCGGAGGGATTTTTTGCGCCTCCGGGGCGCGGAGGGCCGCCGTCCGGCGCCGCTCCGCGGCTGCCTGGCAAGAATGGCCGCTTGGCGCGGCCCGATACCCGGCGTAAGCGGGGCGAGCCGTCGGTTTACCCTGCCAGCCCGGTTCCAAATTCATTTTGCGGCGCAAAAAAGCGCTTGACATCTGTGGATGTTTTACTTTATAATGGCAATAACGTTAAAATGATTTTAACGTTAATATTTTTTACTCGTTGGTGATTGGGATGGCGCTTCTTAAAAACCGGAACTTTCTTTTGCTTCGCGCGGGGTGGAGCATTTCGGCCCTGGGCACGCAGCTCCAGGCGTTCGCGTTCTCGCTCTACATTCTGCGGGTAACCGGCTCGGCCATGCAGTTTGCCGTGACGCTCTGCCTGCAGATCGTGCCCACCCTGCTGATGGCGCCGTTCAGCGGATATCTGGCGGACCGCTGGGACCGGCGGCTCCAGGTGGTGCTGTTCGACCTGCTCAGCGGCGGCGTTACGCTCGGCTTCTGGATGCTCTATCTCGGGTGGGGACGTCTGCCGGTGCCGGCTGTTTACGTCTGCGTGTTCCTGCTGGCCGCGCTCGAGCAGTTTAACTCCGCCGCCGCCGGAGGCCTGATGCAGCAGGCGGTGCCCAAAGAGGACATCACCGCTCAGCAGACGGTGGCCGCGGTGCTTTCAAACCTCACCTCCGTGGGCGCGCCGGCGCTCGGCGGCATCCTGTTCGGCATTTCCGGCCTTTCCGCCGCGTTCGCCTGCAACGCCGCGAGCTTTTTCGCCTGCGCGGTGCTGGAAAGCCGCATCCGCCTGCGCAGCCGCGTGGCCTCCGGGCCCGCCGCGCCGTTTGATCTGCGCGCCTTCGGGTCCGCGCAGCGCGAGGCGGTCTCCTATATCCGGCACAGTCCGTTTTTGCAGTCGTTTCTCACCATCGGCGCGGCTTTGAACTTCATTGTAGTCGGCGCCGATGTGGGCCTGATGGTGGCGGCGCAGAAGCATTACGGCATGAGCGCCGCCTGGCTTGGCGCGGCCAATTCCGCCGTGGCGCTGGGCGTGATTGCGGGCGTGCTGCTGGCAAGCGCGCTGGCGGGCCGGGTGGAGCGCATGGGCCTTTCCCGGATGTTCGCCGCCACCACGGTGTTCGTGGCGGCCGCCTTCGTGGG
>JAEWAU010000122.1 GCA_023391535.1 Bacillota bacterium
ACTGAAAATCCCCGTGTCGGTGGTTCGATTCCGCCCGGAGGCACCAAATATGCGGATGTAGCTCATCTGGCAGAGCGCCACCTTGCCAAGGTGGAGGTAGCGAGTCCGAGTCTCGTCATCCGCTCCATTCCGGTATGCCGCTTCCCAGCCGGTATATCGTCGTATTCATCGGGTTGCAACCGCTTTTTTTGAAAAGCGAGCCCGCAGTTTCTCAGCCGGGTACTATGGCGCCATAGCCAAGCGGTAAGGCAAAGGTCTGCAAAACCTTTATTCCCCGGTCCGATTCCGGGTGGCGCCTCCATAAAAAAGGGAAGCGGTTTTCGCTTCCCGCATTCGCTGGTGTGGCTCAGTTGGTAGAGCAGCGCATTCGTAATGCGCAGGTCATCGGTTCGAGTCCGATCACCAGCTCCAGAACAAACCCGCATACTTATGCCGTTTACCGGCATAAAATATGCGGGTTCTCCTTTTGCCCGGCTGCGCTCGTCTCCTGTTTTAAAAGCTCATATGCAGCCGGTCGCTTTTTCGGCGGGCATTTTCAGCGCCGCGCGGAAAAGGCGGGAAAGCGCCCGGAATCCCTCCGCGCCCGGCGGAGAGCGCGCCGAAATGCAAAAAACGGAACGCGGATTTCCGATTTATGCAGGATATCTGCCCCCGGAAAAAGCGGCGTGCGGCGTGCGGAAATGCGCTGGTTCCCCTTAACGGATTTTCAGCGTCCGGGGCCTGCGCCTTCTCCGCGAAAGGGCGGAGTGCGATGCGATGCTGCATATTGCTAAAGCGGCAGAGAAATAACGAGGCGCCGCGGGCTCTGTGCGCTACCCAAAGCAGGCCCGGAAGCGTATATTTTGAAAACTTATTTTGCAATTTCGGATTTTACTCTTGCATTTTACGCGAACTGCATGTATTATGTATAATAATAAGTGATATTTGTATATTCATCGGGAAAGGCGGATGGCAGATGAAACAGTTATGGGGGAAATACGGAAGGCGCGGCGCGGCTGTGATTTTGTGCGGCGCGCTGGCGATCGGTGCGGCTCTGCCGCTTTCGGGCTGCCGGAGCGCGTCGGGCGGCACGATTTATATGGCGACGAACGCGCAGTTCCAGCCGTTCGAGTACATGGATAAAAATAAGATCGTGGGCATCGACGTGGATATCGCCAACCAGATTGCCAAGGACATGGGCAAGAAGCTCGAGATCGACAACATGGAATTCAACTCGGTGGTCACCTCCGTGGAAACCGGCAAGGACGATATGGGCGTGGCGGGCATCACCGATACGGCCGAACGCGAGAAGCAGGTGGCTTTCTCCGAGCCGTATTACGACGCCTCGCAGGTGATCGTCGTGAAGAAAGGCTCCCCCATTGCGGGGCAGGACGACCTCAAGGGCAAGACGGTTTCGGTTCAGAAGGGCACCACGGGCGACGATCTCGCCAAAAAGCTGGTGGGCGATAAAAACGTCAGCCGCTTTAACGCTTCCGCGGACGCGGCGCTGGCCGTGAGCCAGGGCAAGGTGGACGCCTTTATCATCGACAGTTTCCCGGCGCAGATGTTCGTGAAGCAGTACAGCGGCCTCACGATTGTGGGCCAGCCGCTGGAATCGGATAAATACTGCATCGCGGTGAAAAAGGGCAACACCGCGCTGCTCCAGCAGATCAACAAGACCATTGAAAAGCTCCAGTCGAGCGGCGAACTCGAGAAGATCGTCAAAAAATATTCCTGATTCGGACTTCGCTTCGCACCCATCGGGATCGGATCTCCTGCAGGAATGTGCAGCGGCCGTACTTTTGCCGCTGTGCATTTTTGCTGTGAGTATCCCTTGGCTCGTTCGAAGCGAAAAACAGGACGCGGCGGCGGGCGCGCCGAAGCGCGGACGGGCTCAGGGCCTGCCCGCGCTTCGGCGCACGCAGAAAGGACGGAAGCGGTATGCTTTCCGCGCTGGGAAACCGGCTTTACAATTCTCTCATTTACAAAGGCTATTACTGGTACTTGCTCGACGGCCTCAAGATCACGCTCATTGTGACGTTTTTCGCCGTTCTGCTGGGCTTTGTCATCGGCCTGTGCATCGCCGTCGTCAAAGTGGCCTCGGCGCACTCGCGCGCGCTGCGGCCGCTGGAATTCGTGGCGAACCTGTACGTCACGGTCATCCGCGGCACGCCGGTGGTGATGCAGCTCCTCATCATCTATTTCGTGGTGTTCGCGGGGGTCAGGCATGTTTCGCAGGTGCTCGTGGCCATCGTGGCATTCGGCGTCAATTCGGGCGCCTATGTCTCCGAGATCATCCGTTCGGGCATCCTCGCGGTGGATTCCGGCCAGACGGAGGCCGGCCGCTCGCTGGGCCTCACGTTCGGCCAGACCTACCGGTACATCGTGCTGCCCCAGGCCATTAAAAACATCCTGCCCGCTTTGGGCAACGAGTTCATCGCGCTGCTCAAGGAAACGGCTGTGGTGGGCATGATCGGCCTGCAGGATCTTACCATGGGCAGCGATATCGTCCAAAGCCAGACATACGACGCGTTCGTTCCGCTGCTAACGGCGGCGGCCGTCTATCTGGTCATCGTCGTGGGCCTTACGGCGGCGCTGGGCAGGCTGGAAAGGAGGCTCCGGCAGAGTGATAACCGTTAAAAATCTTCAAAAGAGCTTCGGCGGCCATCTGGTGCTCAAGGGCATCGATCAGGAGATCGAAAAAGGCGAAAAGCTCGTGCTCGTCGGCCCCTCCGGCTCGGGAAAAAGCACCTTTCTGCGCTGCCTGAACCGGCTGGAAACGCCCACCTCGGGCGAAATCTGGTTCGAGGGCACGCTGCTCACCGATCCGAAATGCAATCTCAACACGCTGCGCCGCAAAATGGGCATGGTGTTCCAGCATTTCAACCTGTTTCCGCACCTCACGGTGATGGGCAACATCACGCTCGCGCCCGTTAAGCAGAAGCTCCAGACGCCGGAGGAGGCCAAGGAGAACGCGCTTCGCCTGCTGCAGCGCGTCGGTCTTCTCGAGAAGGCGGATTCCTACCCGGCCCAGCTTTCGGGCGGGCAGAAGCAGCGCATCGCCATCGTGCGCGCGCTGGCGATGAACCCGGACGTCATGCTGTTCGACGAGCCGACGAGCGCGCTCGACCCCGAAATGGTGGGCGAGGTGCTCGCCGTGATGAAGGAGCTGGCGCAGGACGGCATGACAATGGTGGTCGTCACGCACGAAATGGGCTTCGCGCGCGAAGTGGCCACCCGCGTGCTCTTTATGGACGAAGGGACGATTCTGGAGGAGGCCGCTCCGGACGACTTCTTCGGACACCCGCAAAACGACCGCCTGCGCGACTTCCTCGACAAGGTGCTGTAAACGGCGGCAAACCGAACGGCTTTTGGTGGCTTTACAGGTGCAAAAGCGGGCCGAAGGGCAGTCAGCCCGCTTTTTCGCGGCATATTCTGCCCTACTCGTATGGAATGCTATATGGAAAATTGGAATTTCCGGGCGGCCGGAAACAATAATTGTTTACAATATTCGGCCGATGTCCAAAAGAAAGCTGCAAGCAAAATGAATTTACTTTTTCAAATAATCATCGGTTATTTTACACTTTATGCTGTCATTTGGATGCATGAAGTCGGTCATTCCTATTTTTATTGGAGGTTTGGCTGTAAAGATAATTTTCTGCGTGTCACGGTGAAGCCCACTCTTTTTTTCTCAACACCCGCGCCGGTGAATGAGGAAAAATGCGAGTCCTTGAGCTCCGTACAGAATATTGTGATCGGCTACGGCGGCATTCTCGTCAATCTGCTCAGCGCGCTTCTATCCTTGGCATTGATAAAATGGATTCGTATCCCAAATATATTTCTTTTGCTGTTTCTATGGGCTTTCTGCACTCTACATACGGCAGAAATCGTCAGTTACATGTTCATTGGGAACATCTATCCGGTCAGCGACATGCAGTCTATTTCCGATGAAAATCCGAAGCTCCGGATTGTCAATTTTGTGATCGGTGTATTTTTATCCGCATTTTATATCGTTTTGCTGTTTGAGATTCCCGAGCCGATCCGGATCATAACGCTTGTGTTCAACGGCATTTCCCTGATCTCCATGGGAGTAGGCAGGATTGTTTTCACCTATCGGGCGCAAAAGCAGCAGCCATGAATTGCATGAGAAAAGCGGATGATACCGCAGCAGGCAAAAAGGGGCCGTAAAACGAACCGGATTCGTTTTGACGGCCCCTTTTTGCACCGGACGCGGCCCGCGTCAGTTCACGGCCGTCACCTTTGTGGCGACGCGGCTTTCGGAGCTTTGCGAGCCCTGCTCGATATAGAACTGTACCTGCTGCCCCTGATGCAGCATCTTGTAGTTCTGCGAGGCGACCGCGGCAAAATCGAACCGCACGTCCTCCCCGGTGGCTTCGCAGAAGATGATTCCGGAGCGCGTGTAGGGGTCGAGCGCCTTTACCGTTCCAAACATTAATTCCACCTCCGCCATTCATAATTTCCGGTTTGCGGCCGGATATCCGCCGAACGGAAAGATATTCCGCCGCGCGGAAAGATATTCCGCCGAGCGAAAAGCTCCGCGCGGGAAAAGGCTGGCCTCTGAGCCCGGACGACGCTCAAACGCGGCTTTTTTTGCCGGCCGGTATCTGGTATAATGGGGGCATGCAATACGGTTCTCCGATAAGAACGGGAATAAAATCAAAGCCAAAGCTCATAGCGAAAAGCTTTTGCCGCGGATTTTATATCTGCGCGCGTTCACGCGAATTTTCAATCGGAGAAAAGGTTATAACGTGCGGCGCTGTTTCGGCGCCGCGGATGGGAGGGCGCGCATGCCAGCCAGCCCCGAGGAGAGAAAAACACAAGGCTTTGTGCCGGAACGCCGGTTCAGTCTGCTGCTGTTCGACGCGGACGAGACGCTGTTCGATTTCACCCGCTCCATGCGCGAGGCGCTGCGGGCGGCGCTCGCGGGCTTCGGCCTGCCGGACGATGCCGATACGCTCGGCCTTTACGCCGCGGTCAACCGCGCCCACTGGGAGCGCTACGAGCGCGGCGAGATCACCAAAGCCGAACTGCGGCACGGGCGGTTCGCGGTGTTTCTGGAGCAGCTGTGCGCGCGGCAGGGAGCCGCCGCTCCCTGCGGAGCGGACGAGCTCGACGCCGCCTATCTGGGGGAGCTGGCGCGCCGCCCGTACCTCATCGAGGGTGCGCGCGGGCTGTGTGAGGAGCTGCGCGCGCATTACCGCATGGCCATCGTTACGAACGGCGTTTCCGCCATGCAGCGCGCCCGCATCGAGCGCTCCTCCATCGCGGAGCTGTTCGGGCACGTGTTCGTTTCGGAGGAGCTGGGCGCGCGCAAGCCCGAACCCGCGTTTTTCGACGCGGTGTTCCGCGTCTATCCGGATATTCCGCGCGCCTGCGCGCTGGTGATCGGGGATTCGCTCACGGCCGATATCGCGGGCGGCGCGCGCGCCGGGGCGGCCACGTGCTGGTTCCGGCGCGCGGATTCATCCGCCGCGGACGCATCCGCCGCGGACGCATCCGCAGATGCCGCTCTGCAAGCCGCGTCCGGCGTCCGCCCGGATTACACCGCGCGCGGCTTCGGGCAGCTGCGCGCGCTTCTGCTGCCCTCCCGATACGATTCTCCGATTAACGAGTGAATAAAATCAGCTTTTCAATCGGAGAAAAGCGGGGAGCAAAACACGAAAGGAGGCGCCGGTTTGGAGCCTGCGCTGAAATCCTATAAAAAAGAGCTGGAATATTCCTACGCGCTCGGGGCGTTCCCCACGTTCGAGCTGCTGCGCGCGCGGCCGGAAAGCGCGCTCGCCGTGCTGGTGAGCAGCGCCTACCGGGAGGAGGACGCGCCGGGCGGAGGCCTGCTGGAACTTTGCCGGAAACAAAATATTCCCGTGGAGCAAAACGACAAGGTTTTCCGCCGCTTAAGCCCCAAGGAAAACTGCTTTGTCATCGGTGTGTTCCGCAAATACGCCTGTGCGCTCGATTCCGCGCGCCCGCACGTGGCGCTGGTAAACCCCGGGAACATGGGCAACCTCGGCACCATCGTGCGCACCATGCTGGGCTTCGGGGTCAAGGACCTCGCCGTGCTCGAGGGCGGCGTAGACCTGTTTGACCCCAAGGCGGTGCGCGCCTCCATGGGCGCCTTATTCCGCATCCGTTTCGCGCGGTTTCAGAGCGTGGGGGAATACCTCGCTGCCTTTCCGGGCCGCGCGGCGTATCCATTCATGCTCGACGGCGCGCGCGAGCTGTACGCCCTGCCTCCCTGCGCGGGCCCGTATACGCTCATTTTCGGCAACGAGGCCACTGGCCTCGGGCCGGAATACCAGTCGGTGGGCCAGAGCGTCGTCATTCCCTGCTCGGAGGAGATCGATTCGCTCAACCTTTCCATCGCCGTGGGCATCGCGCTCTATGCCTTTTCCGGCCGTGCCGGGAAATAACGCGCCAAACGGCAGACAGGCCCGCCGCGTATCATGCGGCGGGCCTGCCTTGATTTCATGAGCGGTTCAGCGCGGCAGCAGGAAAAACAGGGCGGTGGTCACATCCGCCACGGCGGCAAGGCCGCACAGTACGGCGGCGACGGCCACGAGCCGCGGGCGGCTTGCCTCGGGGCAGCTGTCCGCGCGTGCCCGCACGCCCAGAAACGCCCCCGCGAGGGCCAGCGGCGAGCCCACGGGATTAAACAGGACGAACAGAATCAGCCCCCACACGATGCAGGGAACCGCCCCCGTCCTCCGGCGCCGCACGTAGGGCGCGAGCGCGACGCAGCCCCCCGCGCTTGTGTGCGCGGGCAGCGCGCACGGGCCGGGCTCCGGCTGCGGGCCGAACGTCGGTCGCGGGCCGGGCTTCGGTTGCGGGCCGGAAGCGGGGAAGAGCAGGATGGGCGGTACGAACGGCTGCCGCATGCCGCAGCCGGGGCAGGAAACAGCGCGGTCGTTGAGCGCCCGGCCGCAGCGCACGCAGTATTTCAAATGGGCTTCCCTCCCGCGGAATCGATCATACTCTGTTTTTCCGGAGATCCGCATCAAATGGCCGGAAACGGCGGGAACAAAAAACGGGAGCGTCCGCCGCCCGGGCGAACGCTCCCGCCGTTGTTCCTATCATACCGCGCGGCGGGCCTTCCCGTCAAGCGGCGGTATAAGGCGTCAATCCGCTTCGCGCGCGGGCTGGTGCGCGACGGCCACCGCGCGCGCCACCTGGGGCGGAGCCTCCTCGTAGCGCACGAAGGAGAAGTGGAAACGGCCGCGCCCCTGTGCGATGGAGCGCAGCACGATGCTGAAATCGTGCATCTCGGCCACGGGCACCTCGGCTTCCACTATGCCGAGGTTCTTCTCGTGGCTCATGCCCAAAACGCGCCCGCGGCGCTTGTTCACCTCGCCGATGACGTCGCCCATGGCGCTTTCGGGCACTTCGGCCTTGAGCGCTCCCACCGGTTCGAGCAGCACGGGGTTGGCCTGGGGCAGAGCGGCCTTATACGCGAGCGTCGCGGCGAGCTTGAAGGCCATTTCGGAGGAATCCACGGGATGGTAGGAGCCGTCGAGCAGCGTGGCCTTCAGGTTCACCACGGGGTAGCCCGCCAGCACGCCGTGCTGCACACAGTCGCGCAAGCCCTTTTCCACCGCAGGGAAATAGTTTTTCGGCACCGATCCGCCGAAGACCTTTTCTTCAAAAACCATTTCCTCGCTCTCGCACGGCTCGAACTCCACCACCACGTGCCCGAACTGGCCGTGCCCGCCCGTCTGCTTCTTGTGCCGGCCTTCGGCCTTCACCTTTTTGCGGATCGTTTCCCGGTAGGGAACGCTCGGCACCGAGAGCAGCACGCCCACGCCGAATTTGGTCTTGAGTTTGGACATGGTGACATCGATGTGCTGTTCGCCCAGCCCCGAGATCACCTGCTGCTTGGTTTCGGGGTTCACCGCGAAGCGCAGGGTGGGGTCCTCCTCCATCAGCCGGTGAAGCCCGAGCGAGATCTTTTCATCGTCGCCCTTGCTCACGGGCGAAACGGCCATGGAAAGCGTAGGCTCCGGGAATTCGATGCCGGGAAGCGTTACGACGCGCGCGGCGGCGCACAGGGTGTCGCCTGTCAGCGGGGAAGTCATCTTGGCCACGGCGCCGATATCCCCGGCTCCGATCGCTTCGGCTTCCGTCTGCTTTTTGCCGCGCATGGTGTAGAGCTTGCCCAGCCGCTCCGCATGGCCCGTGCGCGCGTTCACCACCGTGGAATCGGCCAGCAGCTCGCCCGCGAACACGCGCAGGAACGAGAGCTTGCCCACATACGGGTCCGCCACCGTTTTGAACACGAAAGCGGCGAGCGGGTCCTTCGGCGAAACGGCCGTTTCGGCGCCGTCCGCGTCCGCAGCTTTTACGGTCGTGTCCGCACCCGGGAAATAATGCGCGATGCCGTCGAGCAGTTCCGCTACGCCCGCGCCCGAAACGGCGCTTCCGCAGAACACCGGCGCGATCACGCCGTCGCGGATGCCGTTGTGGATGCCGGCCGCGAGCTCCTCGTGCGAAAAGGCTTCGCCGGAAAAATATTTATCGAAGAGCTTGTCGTCGGTTTCGGCCACGGCCTCGCTGATGGCGGCCACAAGGCCGTCCAGCCTATGGCCGGTGTCGGGCATCGGGACCTCGGCGGCTTTGCCTCCCTGGTAGGCGAAGGCTTTCATCTCCAGCAGGTTGATGAAGCAGCCGGGCTGCTCGCCGGCCGGCACCACCACGGGGCAGACGGCCGCGCCGAACGCAGCCTTGAGTTCCTCGAGCACCTTATAAAAATCGGCGGATTCCTCGTCGAGCTTGCCGACGAAAATCGCGCGCGGAATCCCGCGCTCGCAGACGTTTTCCCAGGCCTTTTCGGTGCCCACGGAAACGCCGGATTTGCCCGAAACCACCAGCACGGCCGCGTCCGCTGCGCGCAGGCCTTCGAGCATCTCGCCCTCAAAATCGGGCTGCCCCGGGGTGTCGATGACGTTTATCTTGCAATCCTTCCATTCGAGCGGAAGGATAGAGGCGAACACCGAAACCTTGCGTTTGATCTCTTCAGGGTCAAAATCGCTGACGGTATTGCCCGATGCGACGCTGCCGAGCCTGTCGGATGCGCCCGCCGCGAAGAGCATCGCTTCCGCGAGAGTCGTCTTTCCGCTGGAGCCGTGCCCCAGAAGCGCGACATTCCGGATCTGATCTGCTGAAAACCGTTTCATCGTTGTGACCTTCCTTTCGCACGGGAAAAAGAGCACCCCGCAGCCCCGAGCCGAAGCTCCGGGCCGCAACTCGCAAGCGCCCCCTGCCTGAAGACCTGATTTTTCAGGCGCATGTCCCGTTGTTCCGTTGTTCCCCTGCGTCCTCGGCGCCTTCCGGCCTGCCGCCCGCAGATTACTTATAGTATATATGCCGCACATTCAATTTTCAATTGTTATTTGCCCATGTTCCATAGAAATATGTCCGATGACTGTTCTTATTTTAAGATAATTAGCTAAATACACAAAGTTATGTCTTGCAATTTATCCATATTATCCCGTATTTTCCCGTGCCGCGAAAAGGCGAAAAAGAGGGTAAAACGCGCGATGCTTGCCAAAAAACGGGGAAATGCGGTAGAATAACGGGTATGGGCCTGCAAAAGCGGGCCGGAAAAGCGGGAAAAAGCGCGGATGCCGGCGGCGTCCGCGCGCGCAGAATAATCGAAAACGGGGCAGAAAGAGGGGGAGCGGAATGCCGTTTGATTCCATAGGGCCGCTCGTACTTTCGGGCGGCGCGTTCGTGTGTTCGCTGGTTACGCTGCTTGCGGTGCTTTCGCGCCGGAGCGGGGACGGGCACGACGTGCTTCGCCGCATGGAGGAGCTGCGGCGCGATATTCTGGACGATCTGCGGGATTCGCGGCAGGAAAGCCTGAGCGGCGCGCAGGGGAGCATCAAGGCGCTGGGCGGGCTGCTCGCGCAGGGGCAGGAGGCCGCCGCGGCGGCGCAGGATAAGCGTCTTGCCGAGCTGAACGCGCAAACGGCTTCGGGCCAGCGCACGCTGCAGAGCGCCGTGCTGGAGATGATGCGCCGCACCGACGCGCGTCTGGACGCGGACGCCGCGCAGACGGCCGAAAAACTCGAGGGCATCCGCGCCGCGGTGGAGGGCCGGCTTGCCGCCATCCAGACCGAAAGCAGCGGCAAGCTCGAGCAGATGCGCGCCACGGTGGACGAAAAGCTCGAAAAAACGCTTCAGGAGCGCATCGGGCAGTCGTTCCAGATGGTGGGCGAGCGCCTCGAGCAGGTTTACAAGGGCCTGGGCGAGATGCAGAGCCTCGCCGCCGGTGTGGGCGACCTCAAAAAGGTGCTTTCGGGCGTGAAAACCCGCGGCGTGCTGGGCGAAGTGCAGCTCGGCGCCATTCTGGAGGAGATTCTGCCGCAGGAGCAGTATGCCACGAACGTGGCCACCAAGCGCGGCAGCTCCGGCGTGGTGGAATACGCGGTGCGCCTGCCCGGCAGCGGGGATGGAACCGTGTGGCTGCCCATCGACGCCAAATTCCCCGCGGATGCCTACGAACAGCTTGTAAACGCTTACGAGGCGGGGGACGCGGCCGCCGTCGAAGAAACCGGCGCGGCGCTGGACCGCCGCATCCGCTCGTTTGCGAAGGAAATCCGCGACAAATACATCGACCCGCCCGCCACCACGGATTTCGCGGTGCTGTTTCTGCCGTTCGAGGGGCTTTATGCGGAGGTGGCGCGCCGCGGGCTCATCGAACCGCTGCAGCGGGAATACCGCATCACCGTGGCGGGGCCGACGACGATGGCCGCGTTCCTCAACAGCCTCCAGATGGGCTTCCGCACCCTCGCCATCCAGAAGCGCTCGGGCGAGGTGTGGCGGATTCTGGGCGAGGTGAAAACGGAATTCGAGAAGTTTTCCGGCGCGCTCGACGCGGCGCAGCAGCGCATCGCGCAGGCGGGCACGGAGCTCGATAAGCTCGTGGGCGTGCGCACCCGGCAGATCCAGCGCCGGCTCGCCTCCGTCACCGTGCTGCCCGAGGACCTTCTGGAAACCGGCTCGCCGCAGCAGCCGCAGCCGCCGCAGCCGCAGCTGCAGACGCCGGACGCCCCGCGCGGGGACGAGTAGGGCCGCGGACGCTTGACAGGCGCGGCGCGGTTGGGGTAGAGTAATGTTTGAAGAGCCGCGCGCCGCGGCGGCGCGGCGGAGGATGGATACGATTTTCCGAAAACCGTATTGGAAAAAACGGAAAAAACGACGGAAAGACTTCGTTTTTCCAGCCGGGGTTTTGCCCTTCCGAACCGGAAGGGCGGCGGAAGCCGGTTTTGCGAAACCGCGCCCGGCAGGCTTCCGGCTGGTTGCGAAAGGATGGCAAAAGCATGGCACGAACACAGCGCGGCGTTTACGGCAACGAGAGCATCTCGTCGCTCAAGGGGGCCGACCGGGTGCGCAAGCGCCCCGGCGTCATTTTCGGCTCGGACGGCCTCGACGGCTGCGAGCATTCGATCTTCGAGATTCTCTCGAATTCCATCGACGAGGCGCGCGAGGGCTTCGGCGACCGTATTCTCATCACGCGCTATATGGACCGCTCCGTGGAGGTGCAGGATTTCGGCCGCGGGATGCCGGTGGATTTCAATCCGCGCGAAAACCGCTTCAACTGGGAACTGATTTTCTGCGAGCTGTACGCGGGCGGCAAATACAACACGCAGGAGGGGGAAAGCTACGAATATTCCCTCGGCCTCAACGGGCTGGGCGCCTGCGCCACGCAGTACGCCTCCGAATATATGGACGTGGAGGTGCGGCGCGACGGCCTTTTGCACACGCTGCATTTCGAGCACGGCGAGAATATCGGCGGCCTGCAGAAAAAGGAGCTGCCCAAAGCGGAGCGCGGAAGCACCGGCACGCGCACGCGCTGGAAGCCGGATCTGCAGGTGTTCACGGATATCGACGTGCCGCTCGAGTATTACGCGGATATCCTCAAGCGCCAGGCGGTGGTGAACGCGGGGCTTCTGTTCGTGCTGCGAAACGAAACGCCCTCCGGCTTTGAAACCACGGAGTTCCAGTATAAAAACGGCATCCGCGACTACGTGGAGGAGCTGGCAAACGGCGGCGAGCTGACGCCCGTGCAGTACATGCAGGCGGAGCGGCGCGGGCGCGACCGCGAGGACAAGCCCGAATACAAGGTGAAGATGGAGGCGTCGTTCTGCTTCCACAACAGCGTGACGCTGCTCGAATACTACCACAATTCGAGCTGGCTCGAGCACGGCGGCGCGCCCGAAAAGGCGGTGCGCAGCGCGTTCCTCTCGCAGGTGGACGCCTACCTGCGCCAGAACAATAAGTACAACAAAAACGAAAGCAAGATCAGCTTTCAGGATATTCAGGACTGCCTGCTGCTCGTCACGTCCTCGTTTTCCACTCGCACCTCCTACGAGAACCAGACGAAGAAATCCATCACAAACCGCTTTATTCAGGAGGCCATGACGGATTTCCTGCGCCATTCGCTCGAGGTCTATTTCATCGAGAACCCGGCGGACGCCGAAAAGGTCGCCGCGCAGGTGCTCGTGAACAAGCGCAGCCGCGAAAACGCCGAAAAGACGCGATTAAACCTCAAAAAGAAGCTCTCGGGCGGCATGGACCTTGCCAACCGCGTGCAGAAGTTCGTGGATTGCCGCACGCGCGACATCGAACGCCGCGAGCTCTACATCGTGGAGGGCGATTCGGCTTTGGGCGCCTGCAAGCTCGGGCGCGACGCCGAGTTCCAGGCCATCATCCCCGTGCGCGGCAAAATCCTCAACTGCCTCAACGCCGATTTCGGCCGCATCTTCAAAAACGACATCATAACCGATATCGTCAAGGTGCTCGGCTGCGGCGTGGAGGTCAAAACCAAAGCCAACCGCGATTTGCAGAACTTCGACCTTTCGCAGCTGCGCTGGAACAAGATCGTCATCTGCACCGATGCGGACGTGGACGGCTTCCATATCCGCACACTCATCCTCACCATGCTCTACAAGCTGACCCCCACGCTCATCGAGCAGGGCTACGTCTACATCGCGGAATCGCCGCTGTTCGAAATCACCACCAAGGACAAAACCTATTTCGCCTATACCGAAAAGGAAAAGGCGGAGGTGATGGCGCAGCTCGCGGGCAAAAAGTTCACGGCGCAGCGTTCCAAGGGACTTGGTGAGAACGAGCCCGAAATGATGTGGGAAACCACCATGAACCCGAAAACCCGCCGCCTCATCCGCGTATCGCCGGACGACGCGTGCCGCACGGAGGAGACTTTCGAACTGTTTCTGGGCGATGATCTCGCGGGCCGCAAGGATTACATCGCCGAGAAAGGCTCCCTTTACCTCGACCAGGCGGACGTGAGCTGAAAAAGCCCGCGGAGCCGGGCGAGGTCCCGCGCAAAACGCCGTTTGAAGACCCGATATTCAAATATCCATTTTTTTGTAGGGCGCGTGCCACAAAGCGGGGCATATTTATCAAGCGCGCCCAAAACAGCCTGTTTTTCTATTTCATAACGCTCTTTATTCTGTAACGGAAGTGATCGAATGCCGCGCAAGCACAGCGACAGCGAACCCGAACAAAAGCGCAGGGGCCAGGGCTCCGGCGCCGTTATCAAGGGCGGGGGGGAGATCCTCGAACAGCCCATCACGCAGACGCTCGAGATCAACTTCATGCCCTACGCCATGAGCGTCATCGTCTCGCGGGCCATTCCGGAGATCGACGGCTTCAAACCCTCGCACCGCAAGCTGCTCTATACGATGTACCAGATGGGGCTGCTTGGCGGCGCGCGCACTAAATCCGCCAACGTGGTGGGCCAGACCATGAAGCTCAACCCGCACGGCGACGCCGCCATCTACGAAACGATGGTGCGTCTTTCCCGCGGGTACGACGCCCTGCTGCACCCCTATGTGGATTCCAAGGGCAACTTCGGCAAGGCCTATTCGCGCGATATGGCCTACGCCGCCTCCCGGTACACGGAGGTGCGGCTCGACGCCATCTGCGCCGAGCTGTTCCGGGATATCGACAGCGACACCGTGGATTTTGCGGATAACTACGACAACAAACTCAAGGAGCCGACGCTGCTGCCCGTCACGTTCCCTTCGGTGCTCGTGAACGCGAACACCGGCATCGCGGTGGGCATGGCGTCGAGCATCTGTTCGTTTAACCTCGCGGAGGTGTGCGAAACCGCCGTACGGCTCATGAAGGACCCGGAGCACGACATTCTCTCCACGCTGCGCGCGCCGGATTTCGCTGGCGGAGGCGCCATCCTCTACGATAAGGCGGCCTTTGCGGAAATCTACCGCACGGGGCGCGGCAGCTTCAAGGTGCGCGCGCGCTACCGCTACGACGCGGAGAACAATGCCGTGGAGATCACCGAGATTCCGCCCACCACCACTGTGGAAGCCATCATCGACCGCATCGTGGAGCTCGTGAAAGGCGGCTTGCGCGAAATCTCCGATATCCGCGACGAAACCGACCTTTCGGGCCTTAAAATCACCATTGACCTCAAACGCGGCGCGGACGCGGAAAAACTCATGGCGCGCCTTTACCGCCAGACGCCGCTGGAGGATTCGTTCGCCTGCAACTTCAACGTGCTCATCGCGGGTTCGCCGCGCGTGATGGGCGTGCACGAGCTTCTGAACGAATGGACGGCTTTCCGCGCCGAATGCGTGCGCCGGCGGCTCTATTACGAGATGAAAAAGGCGAGCGACAAGCTGCATCTGCTGCAGGGCCTTTCCAAAATTCTGCTGGATATCGACAAAGCCATAAAAATCGTGCGTGAAACCGAGGAGGAGGCCGAGGTGGTGCCGAACCTCATGATCGGCTTCGGCATCGACGAAACGCAGGCGGATTTCGTGGCCGAGATCAAGCTGCGGCACCTCAACCGCGAGTACATCTTAAACCGTACGAAAGAGGTTTCGGAGCTCGAACGCCGCATTGCGGAGCTGAAGGACACGCTCGGCGATAAAAAGAAGATTCTCGCCGTGATTGCGGACGAGCTGCGCGAGGTGGCCAAAAAGTACGGCAAGCCGCGCCGGAGCATGATCCTCTACGACCTGCCCGAGGAAGGCGCGCTGGTGGAGGAAACGCCCGATTATCCCGTAACGCTCTTTTTGACGCGCGAGGGTTATTTCAAAAAGATCACGCCGCAGTCGCTGCGCGGCGGCAGCGACCAGAAGCTCAAGGAGGGCGACGAGGTCACACAGACGGCGGAGGCGGGCAACGCCGCCGAGCTGCTGTTCTTTACCGACAAATGCCGCGCCTACAAGGCGCGGGCCGCCGATTTTGAGGACGGCAAGGCGAGCGTTCTGGGCGATTATATCCCCGCGCGGCTCGGCTTTGAAGAGGGCGAATCCGTGGCGTACATGGCCGTCACCACCGATTACGCGGGCTGGATGCTGTTTTTCTTCGCAAACGGTAAGGCCTCCAAGATCGAGCTTGCGGCCTATGCCACCAAAACCAACCGCAAGCGGCTGGTGGGAGCCTACGGCGACGCCTCGCCGCTGGTGCGCGCTTTCCAGATTCCCGAGGACCGCGAGTTCCTGGTCGCCTCCTCTTCGGGCAAGCTGCTGCTGGCGCACAGCGGGGCCATCGCCGCGAAGAGCACGCGCAGCGCGCAGGGCGTTGCGGTGATGACGCTGCGGCGCGGGCAGTACGTCGCCTCCGTGCGCGCCTACGAGGAGGGGATGTTCGCAAAGCCCCATCATTTCCGCGTGAAAGCGCTGCCCGCAGCCGGGCGCTCCCCGGCGGACGGGGATCTTCCCGCCGAACAGCTCACGTTCGACTGACATGCGCCCAAATGCCGCGCAACAAAAATGCCGCCGGGCAAAGCCGCGGCGGCAGGCAGCCGAAAAATGCAAACGCAGAAGGATTCTTTTTCGGCTGACGGTTCTAGAATACCCGCGCGGGGATGGAATAACCGGCCGCCGCGCAAAAACGCGCGAGGGATATGTTGGAAAATGCCGGGCAAAATGCGCCGCTTTGCGCGAAATTGGTTGCATTCGCCGCACGATTGTGGTAAAATACGTATGATTTGTGTGCTTCGGCGTGGAGGTGAACCTTTCTGTGAGTATTTTTGAGCTGATTCTCAGCATCCTATTGATGGTGGTGGCCATAGCCGTAATCGCCATCGTCCTCGCCCAGCAAGGCAAGGACAATTACCTGGGCGGAGCGATAGCGGGCGGCGCCGCGGAATCCTTCCTGGGGAAGGGCAAGGCCAGATCGATCGACGCTTTCCTCACCAAGCTGACGCGTGTGCTGTCCATCGTGATGGTGCTTTTGATCGTCGTAGTCGATGCCGCAGCCCTGTTCACGAAGTGATGATGCAAACGGCGCTCCGCCTTGGCGGGGCGCCGTTTTCTTTCTGCGGGCTTTACGCGGGGTTTGGAACAAAGAACGGCTTTGCCGGAAAAAAGCGCTCCGCTTATTGAAGGTTCGCAGGAGCCGCTTTTTCTCCGAAACGAAGTGAAAAAAGGACGGGTGATTGCGTAAAATGGACGAACAGGCGCTGAAAACAAGGCTGCGGCTCCTTCTGGAAACGCCGGGCTATCGGCCCGCCACGCTTCAGGAGATCGCGGTGAAGCTGCAGATTCCGGCGAAGGGGCGGCAGCGCCTCGCCGTTCTCGTGCACCGCCTGCAGCAGGCGGGCGAGGTTGCCGTGAGTGAAAACGGCCGGCTTCTCAGCGCCCGCAAAGCCGGGGAGCAGAAGGCGAAGATCCTTTCGGTTGGCGTACGCGGCGGGCAGGCGCTTTTGCTCGACCCGGCGCAGGACCCCGGCCCGTTTTTCGTGCCCAAAGAGGACCTCAACGGCGCCATGCCCACGGATATCGTAAGCCTGCGGCTTGTGAAACAGCGCGGCCGTCCGCCGCAGGGCGTGGTGATGTCCGTTTCCGAGCGCGGGTTCCAGGAATTCCTGGGCACGTTCCACCGGGTGGGAAAAAACGGCTACGTGCTGCCCAGCAGCAAATACCGCGAGAAGATCCGGGTGGACGGGCGCGGCACGCGCCTGCTGCGCGAAAACGACATGGTCCTCGCGAAGATGCGGCAGTATCCGCACAAGGGGCAGGAGGCCGTGGCCGAGGTCGTTTCGGCCTACGGCCCTTCGGACAGCGCCCGCGCCTGCTGCAACGCCATTCTCGACCGGCACCACATCCGCCGCGCGTTCCCGGAGGAGGTGATCGCGCAGGCGAAAGCGCTGCCCAAAGCGGTGGACGCCGAAGGCAGGCTGGATCTGCGCGCGCTGCCCATCTTCACCATCGACGGCGCCGAATCGAAGGATCTCGACGACGCGGTTTCGGTGCAGGAATGCGAGGCCGGGGTGCGCCTCGGGGTGCACATCGCGGATGTTTCCCACTATGTCACGCCGGGCTCGGCGCTCGATAACGAGGCGTTCGGGCGCGGAACCTCGGTGTATTATGCCGATCAGGTCGTGCCCATGCTCCCGAAGGAGCTTTCCAACGGCATCTGTTCGCTCAACCCCAAAGAGGACAGGCTCGCTTTTTCGGCGTTCATGGATATCGACGCCCAGGGGAAAGTGAAGGGCTTTCAGCTTGCCAAAAGCGTCATCCGCTCGCGCGTCAAGGGCGTTTACGGCGAGGTCAACCGCATCTTCGCGGGCACCGCGGGCAAAACTCTGCTGAAAAAGTACGCCGAAGTGCTGCCGGAGCTTGAAAAAATGCTTCCGCTCGCAAAGCTTTTGCATGAGGCGCGCACGCAGCGCGGGGCGTTCGACCTCGACACCGTCGAATCCGAGCTCGTCATCGACGAAAACGGCGTGGCCGTGGACGTGAAAAAGCGCGAGCGCGGCGAGGCCGAACGGCTCATCGAGGAATTTATGCTGTGCGCCAACGAGGCGGTGGCCACCTACGCGTTTGGGAAAAAGCTGCCGTTTCTGTACCGCGTGCACGAGGAGCCGGAGCAGGAAAAGCTGAGCACCCTCGCGCAGGCGCTTTCCGCCGCGGGCATCAGCGCAAAGGAGATTAAACCCGGGCTCAAACCGGCGGCCGTGGCGCACGCGCTCCAGAAGATCGCGAATTCGCCGCGCGCGCAGGCGCTTTCCGCCATCGTGCTGCGCTCCATGGCGAAGGCGCGCTACAGCCCGGAATGCAAAGGCCATTTCGGTCTGGCACTGGAATATTACTGCCACTTCACCTCGCCCATCCGCCGCTATCCCGATCTCGCCATTCACCGCATCCTTTCGGACGCGGCCTCAGCCGCCGACGTCGAGCTGAGCGCGCGGTACGGCGCGTTCGTCGCGGACGCGTCCGCGCAGTCCTCCGAACGCGAGGTGGCCGCCATGCAGACGGAATGGGACTGCGAGGACGCCTACAAGGCGGAATTCCTTTCCGGGCATATCGGCGAGCAGTTCGCGGGCACCGTCACCTCCGTGAAATCCTTCGGCATGTACGTGACGCTCGACAACACCATAGAGGGCCTCGTGCGCGTGGAAACCATTCCGGGCGGCTGGTACGACTACGACGAGCAGAGCATGTCGCTGCGGTGCGCGCGCACGGGCAGCGCCTACACGGTTGGCGACGCGGTGCGCGTGCTCGTGGCCCGCGCGGACGTTCCCTCGGGGCAGATCGATTTCACGCTGCTGTAATAGCGGAAGCCCGTTTTGCCCCGCACAGGGCTGAATGAATCGCACTCTTTCGCAGCACAAACGCCGCGGCCCCAACAAGGGCCGCGGGGTTTGTGCTGCGCGGGGCCGGACGCCGGCCGCTTACTGCGCGGCGGGCAGAAAGCGATTGCGGCAGCCGCCGGGGCTGCCCTTGCAGGCGCAGTCCGAAAGGCATTTGGCATCGGTTTCCGCAAAGCCGCGGCGGGTGATCTCCACGGCGACGTTGCGCCCCGCCACGGGGCAGTAGCGCTCGCTCACGGCGCGCACGCCGCGGACTCCGCCGTTTTCAGCCTGAATTTCCAGTTTGGAACCCTCCCTACCGCATTTTCGAAAAAGCTGGGCAATTCCGGAGCACTTCGCCGGCAAAATTTCGGCCCTGGGGCGAGAAAAAAGTAAAATACCCGCATCCCGCGGCGCGGGAAATGCTCCCGCCTCCGGAATTTTGCACAGAAGCGCCGTACCGAATAGTATATTCATAAGAGAGAAAAAATAAACTGGTTATCAGGAATGGAATAAAAAGGCAAAGCGATGTCCAAAATAACGCATATCGAAAACGGAACACGGGCAGGTTGCTTCCGGCCCGGCCGGTTGGAAGGCGGTAATGGTATGGACAGCGCTATTGCGGGCGTTTTTCCCTTTGCGTTTCCGAAACAGCGGAAGGAGAACGGTGAAAAATCCATTCTGAAGGAAATTGAGGCGGTGCGGATGGAGCTGGCCTCCTGTGCCGCACGCTACGAATTCCTGAAGGACCCGGATCTGGTGGAGGCGTGCATCTACGAGATGAAATCTCTCACGGCCAAACACCGCTATCTGCTGCGGGAAGCCAAACGGAACGGCGTCCGGGCACAGGGCAACATCAGCCTTGCGCATACGGAGCATTCGTAACGGGCATCGAAAGCGGGATGTCCGCGGCAGACGCCGCCCGCATCCCGCAAAAGCCCGGCATGAGCGCCCGGCGCCGGTAATTCTGTTTCCGGCAGAGAAGCCGCGTTTCGAAAAGGCGAAGCGCCTGATTCAAATTCCAATGGAAAAGCGACTCTGGCTCAAAATGCAGTTTCGCAAGAATCAGGACGCAATCCCATTTGGGGCAAAAGCTGCCGGTAAAAATTCAGGATGTGTTTCATTGGAATTCGGATAAACCAGATTATGAAACGGGAAAAGCCGAAAAAGCAGGGAGGAAACGGACATGCGTACATATTGGATCATCGCGGGGGCCGCGCTGGCCTGCGGCCTGATCATCGCCATTTTGCGGAAACCCGGCTTCTTCAAACGGTTCGCGGCGTCCTCGGCCGTGGGCCTTTCCACGCTTGCGGTGCTCCATCTTACCGAGGCCTACACGGGTATCGGGCTGGCTTTCAGCGGCTGGACGATTGCGGCGGCCGGGCTGCTGGGCCTGCCGGGCGTCGTTTCAATGCTTGCCCTCCAGATCATCTGGAAGTTCTGAGGCGGATCTGCTATGCCCGGGCACGTCGAACGGCTGCTGCGCGCGCAGCAGGTCGCGAATCTCGGTGAGCAGCTCGTCGGTGGTGGGCGGAGCGGGCGGCTCGTCCGGGTCCGATTCCTCCCGCTTTTTCAGCAGGTTGAACGAACGCAGCCACGTGAGAAACTTGATGATAAGGAAGATGCAGAACGCGTCGGCCAGAAAGACGATGACGTTGTTGAGGAAATCCCCGAAGCCGAATGTGATGATCTGCCCCTTGATCAGCGGAGAGTGGATATCCAGCTTCAGGCCGCTTAAGTTGATGCACCCGATGATGATGCTCAGCAGCGGCATGAAAATCTGCTTCACAAGGCTTTGCACCACGCTGGTTATCGCGCCGCCCAGAATTACCGCGACGGCCAGATCCAGCACGTTGCCGCGGTTGGCGAATTGGAGGAATTCTTTAAAAAATTTCTTCACAGTCGACCCTCTTTCTGTTTTCACTGCGGGAAAGGCGAAAAATGCCCGCCGGTTTCCGGCCTTTTTCGACAGGAACACGCTCCGCTTGAGAGCGGAACCTTCTCAGCCGGAATTGCCGCGGGCCGCATTACCAGTATACCGTAAAAACGGCGCCGCCGCCAGAGCAAACGGCGCAGTTCCGTCGCACGCCCGCGGCCGCGCCGTTCCCCCCGGTTTGATTGACAAAACCGGCGGGGAATTTTATAATAAAAAGCGAAATGCAACGCGTAAAAGCTTTCCTTTATAGATTTTGGCGCGGATTTTATCCGTATTCCATATATTGATCGGAGAATCGTATCATCCGCGGGCAATAGGGAGCATTTTGTTCAGGGCGGCCGGCCCGTATTCCGCCGGGCGCCTTTTTCGCATATCCGCGGCGGGCGCCCGCCGCGGCAGAAATCCTGGCCGGAAACGGCGCGCGATGGGAGCCGGTTCAGAAACGGAGCAGAATGGAAATCGGTAAGGAAAAGCCATGAAAGTGATGATGGTTCCGTCCTGGTACGAGACGGAAGATAAACCGGGCAAGGGGACGTTTTTCAAGGAACAGGCGATGCTGCTGCAGGAAAGCGGGCTGACCATCGCCGTAGCGTATCCCGACCTGCGCCCCCGCCTCGGCGGGATGCGCAAGGGCGTGTTCCGCGATTACGGCGCCAAGGTGCCCACGTATTACTGCCGGCAAAGCGGGCTCACCGCGTTCACCGAGCAGAGCAAAAGCGCGCGGCGCGGCCGGATGCTTGAGGAACTGTATGAGCGGGTCTGCCGCGATATGGGCAAGCCCGACCTGGTGCATCTGCTCTCGTGCCGCCTTGGGCCGGAATCGGCGGCTTTGTGTGCGCGGCACGGCCTGCCTCTGGTTTACACCGAGCACACCGGCGGGCTGCTGCGCAGCCCGGGGGAAGGCGCGGCGGATTCGGTTCTGAAGCGCTGCTTCCGGAAAACGCTGCAGGAGTGCGACCTCCCCATCGCGGTGAGCGAGGATTTGCGCGCGCAGATGGTGACCGCGCGGCCCGATACGCTCCTGATTCCGGACCCCGTGGATTCGGGGCACTTCCGCATTATGCCCGGCGTGGTGCCGGAGGGGCCGTTCGTGTTCGCGGCCTCGGGCAGCCTGCTTCCCGATAAGGGGTTTGAAATCCTGCTGCGGGGGTTTGCCTCCGCGCTGCCCCACATGCAGGGCGCGCAGCTCCGTATTGCGGGAACGGGGCCGCAGGAACGGGAACTGGAAGCGCTGATCGGCGAGCTGCGGCTTTCGGAAAGCGTCCGCCTCACCGGGCCGCTGCCGCGCGCGCTTTCGCCCGGCTTTTACAACGGGTGCGACTGTTTCGTCTGCGCGAGCTTTTCGGAGCCGTTCGGGATGCACATTGTAGAAGCCCTGGCGTGCGGCAGGCCCGTGATTTCCACGCGCTGCGGCGGGCCGGAGGAGATTGTAAATGCCCGCAACGGCCTGCTCATCAACGCCGGGGACGTGCTGGCCATGGAGCGCGCGCTCATCTATATGTACCGCCGGGCCAAGAGCTTCAACCCGTTCACGCTGCGGGAGGACTGCATCCGCCGCTTCGGCAAAAGCTTTGTCTGCCAGCGGCTCGTGCAGGCGTACGGCTATCTGCTCAACCAAAGAACGCTCGCCGGGCGCACCTGACGCGCAAACCGGTTTTCCAATGCAAGAAAAGAGCGGATTTCTCCGCACAGTGAGCGGAGAATCGGCTTATTCGCCCTGCTCGCCGCCGGAAGGCGCGTTTTTCGTATCCGCGCCGCGCACAAGATCCGCCGCCGCGCGCACGTCACCCGTGAGCAGCGCCAGAACGCCGCGGTAAACGGTTTGCGGGTCGCTCTGAAACCGCTTTTTCACCGCTTCGGCCTGGTCGCGCTCGGGCACGTAGACGCTCACGCGCAAAAGCGGGTCGCCCATATCGAGGACGCTGCAGGTGACGGTGCAGCCGCCCTTGCCGTTTTCCTCGATCTCCACGCGGTTCTCGCTTTCGCGCTTGATGCGCGCGAGCAGCTGCACGGCGGCCGCCATTGCCTTTTCCCGCACCGAGAGCGGCAGGCGCCGCTCGAACAGGGCGGCCGTTTCCCGCCCCAGGCGCGTGGTTTTGTAGTAGTCCTCGCCGTCCTGCTTCACCAGGTCCACATGGCCGGAAACCAAAAGGTCGCGCAGCGCGCCGGCAAAGCCGAAATAATTGCAAAGGCTGTCCTGCTGCAGAATTTCGTTGAGGTTTTCGAACGAAAGCGGCTTTTGCACCGATTTGAGCAGGTAGCAGAGCAGAATTTTGATGTCGTCGGCGTTCACCAGCCCGCCGGGCGCCACGCCTTCCACAAAACGGTCGGCTGCCATAGGATATTCCCCCTCTGCCGGCGCGGCCGGAGCCGGCCGCGCACACAAATTCCATTCTTATCATAGCACAGATGCCCGGCCGATACAACGCAAAAATGGAATTGATTGACAATCTGTGACGCGGAAAACGCCGGAACGGCGGCCCGGCTGGACACGATGCCGCCCATATGGTACAATAAAGCAAAAGGTTCCGGGCGCACGGAACCGGGCATGACGCACCGCGCGAAACGCGGCGAAGGAGGCTTTCCGATGAAAAAGAGCACGGCAATCCTCATTGCAGCCATCGCGCTGCTGAGCGGCGTAATCGGCGGTTTTCTGCTGTCGCCCATCAAAGGCGGCTTCAGCGGCTGCTGCAGCAGCTACCGGTACGGAGAAAATCCGGAGCATTCCGGGAAAGAACCCTGATTCCCGCCTGCGGGATTCGTTAAAACGGAAGAAGAGGGGACTTTTATGCGCGTCGCGGTTGTGGACGGGCAGGGCGGCGGCATCGGCAAAGCGCTGGTGGAGCGCCTGCGCGCGGAGCTTGGGGCGGAGCAGGATATTCTGGCGCTGGGCACGAACCCGCTTGCCACGTCGCTCATGCTTCGCGCGGGAGCGAGCGAGGGCGCCTCGGGTGAAAACGCCATCGTGGTGAACGCGCCCCGGATGGACGTCATCGTGGGCACCATCGGAATTATCGCGGCCGATTCCATGCTGGGAGAAGTGACCCCCGCCATGGCGCGCGCGGTGGCGGCAAGCCCCGCGCGCAAAATCCTCGTGCCGCTTAACCGCTGCGGCATCGAGGTGGTGGGCGTCGGCTCGGAGCCGCTTCCGCAGGCCGTGGCGGCGGCCGCGCGGCGCGTGAAGGCGCTGGCGGACGGGGAGCGAAAAGCGCGGGGGGATGCTTTTCCTTTACACCAATGCGAAAGTCGGGTATAATATTATTTTAACATCGGCTGAATGGCAGCCTGAAATTTTACGTAAGCGGCGCCCGGAGCGGCGCCTTTTTCGAGTGTTCCGGCCGGTGCGCCCCGCAAAAGGCGCACGGCCGTTGCCGGAAGGATGGTTTGCTTGCTGGTTTATGAAGAACAGCGCCTGAAGCTCGAGGGTATGCGCCCCGAGCTGAACGACCTGGGCGAGTCTCTCGGCCTGGAGGCGGCGCGCCGGGAGGTATCCGAGCTGCACGAAAAGGCCGCGCAGCCGGATTTCTGGAACGGGGATATGGAAGAATCGCAGAAGGTGCTGCGGCACACGCGTCATTTGGAGGATAAGATCTCCGGTTACGAGGCGCTGCAGAAATCGTTCGACGATACACTCACCCTCATCCAGATGGCCGACGAGGACGGCGACGATTCGATGGCCGCGGAAACCGCCGAGGCGGTGGGGCAGATTGCCGAAAAGATGGAAGCCATGCGCCTGACGACGCTGCTCAAGGGCGAATACGACGCCAAAAACGCTATCATGACGTTCCACGCGGGCGCGGGCGGCACCGAGGCGCAGGACTGGGCCTCCATGCTCTACCGCATGTATATGCACTGGGCCGAGAACCACGGGTTCAAGGTGAACCTCATGGATTACCTCGACGGCGAGGAGGCGGGCCTGAAAAGCGCCACCATCGTGGTGGAGGGAGAAAACGCCTTCGGCTTTCTCAAATCGGAGGCCGGCGTGCACCGCCTTGTGCGCATTTCGCCGTTCGACGCCTCGGGGCGCCGCCACACCTCGTTCGCCTCGGTGGAGGTGACGCCTGAAATCGACGCCGACGTCCATGTGGACATCGACCCGAAGGACCTGCGCGTGGATACCTACCATTCGAGCGGGGCCGGCGGGCAGAACGTCAACAAAACCTCGTCCGCCGTGCGCGTCACGCATCTGCCCACGGGCATCGTGGTGGCGTGCCAGACGGAGCGCAGCCAGCTCCAGAATAAGGAGACGGCCATGCGCATGCTCGCCTCCAAGCTCGTGGAGATCAAGGAGCGCGAGCATTACGACAAGATCGCGGATATCAAGGGGGACCAGAAGGAGATCGCCTGGGGCAGCCAGATCCGCTCCTACGTGTTCATGCCCTACACCCTCGCCAAGGACCACCGCACCGGCTTTGAAAACGGCAATATCGACGCCGTGATGGACGGCGACCTCGACGGGTTCATCAACGCGTACCTCAAGGCCGCGAGCCTGGGGCAGCTCGAAGTGAAATAATGCTGCGGGGCGCGCGGAAGGGATGCCTTCCCCGCGCCCCGTTTTGGCCCGGCGCGTTTTTTGCGGGCGGCATGAACCGCCGCGCGCGCCCATAGAAATAGTTGCGGGAAAGGGGGAATCCGTATGAAACGCTGCGCGGCCTTTTTTGATATCGACGGCACCATTTCGCGGGAAGGGCTCATCAGCGAGATGTTCAAAAAGATGATCAAGTACGAGCTGATCAGCGACAAAAAATGGGTGAGCGAAGTGGAGCCCGATTTCATCCGATGGGATAAGCGCGAGGGCGGGTACGACGCGTACCTGCAGAAAATGGTGGATATTTATTCGGAAACCGTGAAGGGCACCGATTCTTTCCATATCGCGTATATCGCGCGGAAGGTCATCGAACAGAAAGGGGACCGGGTTTACACCTATTCGCGCGACCGCATCAAGTGGCACAAGGAGCAGGGGCATGTCGTCATCGCCATCTCCGGCTCCCCCGTGGAGCTGGTGCGCGAAATGTCGGCGAAATACGGGATGGACGATTACCGCGGAACGGTTTACGAGATCGGGGAAAACGGCGCCTATAACGGCCGGATTATCCCCATGTGGGATTCGCAAAGCAAATGCCGGGCCGTTTCGGAGATGGCGGAAAAATACGACCTCGATCTTTCGCAAAGCTATGCCTATGGGGATACCAACGGCGATTTCCTCATGCTGGGGCTTACGGGGCATCCGTTCGCAATAAACCCCACCCGGGAACTGCTCGAGCGCGTACGGGAGGATAACGCGCTGGGGCGGAAAATCGCGATCATCGTGGAGCGCAAGGACGTCACCTACCGGCTGGATATGCGTACGCTCGACCTGATCTGAACCGATTCTTTGGCCTGCGGCTAAAATCCGCGCCAGGCCGTCGGGAAAGTTTTATCGCGGATTTTATCCGCCGGAATCCCAACGGTAATCTTTGAATAAAAACGCGAGAAATCCGCTTCAAAGCCAAAAACGCACGGCTTTGAAGCGGATTTCTCGCAAATATACCGGGGATTAGTCGATGACCTGAATCCAGCCCTTGGGGCCTTCCATGCGGCCCATCTGAATGCCCGTGAGCGTATCGTAAAGCTTTTTGGTAACGGGGCCCATGCCGTTTTGGCTGTTTTGGAACACGATCTCCTTGCCGTGATCCACGATCTTGCCAACCGGCGAGATGACGGCCGCGGTGCCGCACAGGCCGCACTCCGCGAAATCCTTCACCTCGGCGAACGGAATTTCGCGCTCCTCCACGGTGTAACCCAGGTAATCCTTCGCGATGGAGAGCAGCGAACGCCGCGTGATGGAGGGCAGGATGCTGTCGGATTTCGGGGTGACGACCTTGTTGTCCTTCGTTACAAACAGGAAGTTCGCGCCGCCGGTCTCCTCCACCTTGGTGCGGGTGGCCGCGTCGAGGTACAGGTTCTCGTCGTAGCCGCTCTTATGGGCGGAAACGATGGCGTGCAGGCTCATGGCGTAGTTGAGGCCCGCCTTGATGTTGCCGGTGCCGTTCGGAGCCGCGCGGTCGTAATCGCTGACGCACAGGGTCAGCGAGCGGACGCCGCCCTTGAAATACGGGCCCACCGGCGTGGTGAGGATGCGGAACTGGTATTCGGAGGACGGCGCCACGCCGATCACCGGCCCGCAGCCGAACATATACGGCCGCACGTAGAGCGTGGCGCCCGAGCCGTAGGGCGGGACGTACGCTTCGTTTGCCCGGATGGTTTGGATAACGGCCTCTACAAAACGCTCTTTGGGGAATACCGGCATTTCCAGCCGCCGGGCGCTGTTCTCCATGCGCTCGGCGTTTTTATCCGGGCGGAACGCCACGATACGGCCGTCCTGCGTCGTATACGCCTTGAGCCCTTCAAAGCAGGACTGCGAATACTGGAGGACGCAGGCGCATTCGCTCATGGTCACCTGGTCGTCTTCCGTGAGGGCGCCTTCATCCCACGCGCCGTTTTTGTAGTTCGCCACAAAGCGCTTGTCGGTTTTGCGGTAGCTGAAGTCGAGGTTCGCCCAATCCAAATTCTTTTTCTCCATGTGTATTCGTTCCTTTCTTTCCGTCGGTTCCGTCGGTTCCATCGGCCCGCCGTTCACGGTGCGCCCGGGAAATGCGTTACTTCGTAAGTTCCGGAGCGCCGCGGGGCGGTATCATAAAAATCGCCCCAAGCTGCCAAAGCAGCTTAGGGCGAATGAACATCCGTGTTACCACCTAAATTCAGAGAAGCTCTCTGCACTCAGCCGGCCTGCGGCGCAGGCCGAACCCGCTGTAACGGTCGGCGGTCCGGCAGGGCTTACTGGAACTAAACCGTTCGGCCCGGCAGCTCGGGAAGGACTTCTCCGCTTTTCTCACGAAGATTTTCACCGGCCATCTTCTCTCTGAGCATCGAAAAAACAGGTACTGTTTCCCTCATCGCTTTTGCTGTTTATTCGGTTGTAGCGCGCTGAACTTGCATTTATTTTAGCGCAAGCCGGCCGCGGTGTCAATATATTCTTGCAAAAAGCCCGCTAGGCCGGCTTGCGCCGCGCAACGGCCGCGGTGTCAATATATTCTTGCAAAAAGCCCAATCGGCCGGCTTGCGCCGCGCAACGGCCGTTTGCGTTCGTATCTATTTGCCGGATTTGGAAGAGGAGGATTCGAGATCGCCCGCCGCGGTGTTTTCAAACGCCTGAAGAAGATCTTCGGCATGGTAGGACTGATCGGGCGGCGTTACGGCGCGGCGCAGGATGGTGATGACGACGCGGCGGTTCATCGCCTTGCCGGAGGAGGTGCTGTTGGAAGCCACGGGCCACCATTCGCCGTAGCCTACCGGCAGCGTCCTTTTCGGGTCCACGCCCGCTTTCTGGAACACTTCCGAAACGTTGTAGGCGCGAACAAGGCTCAGCTCGCGGTTATCCTGAAACTGGGAGGTGTGAATGGGGTCCGAATCGGTATGCCCTTCGATGAGCACCTGCCCGTAGGATATTTTAGTGAGCAAAGAACCGATATTGGAAAGCAGACTCGTCGCATCCGCGTTCAGATCGGCTTTGCCGGGCGAAAAAAGCACGTTGTCCTTGAGCGAAATGATGACCTCGTTCTGATCCGCGGTGATGCCCACTTTGTCGATCAAACCGCGGGCTTTGAGCAGCCCGATGAGCTGGCTGTAAAAATCGCTGTAATCGCTGCTGTTGGAGGAGGCCAGGCCCGTTCCGGGGGAAGACGAGCCGGACGCCTGATTGCCCGCAGCGCCGTTGCCCGCAGAGACATGGGAGGAGTTTGAGCCGAATCCTTTGCCGATCGCCGACATCGCGGCGGCCGCTTTCACCACATCCTGCTTCGAGGTGGCGAACAGCACGATGAAAAGAATCAGAAGCAGATTCATCAGGTCCGAATAGGTCAGCAGGTAACGTTCGCTCCGGTCTTTTTCCGCTGGTTTATCCCCGCGCATAACGGCGCTCCCTTCCTGGAATTCCGGTGGGATTCGGGCAATTATTCTTCATGGTTGTTCTCGGAATCGCCATGCCCGCGCGCTCCCTTCGCTCCGGATTTGACATCGCCCACTTTGGAATAGAGCCTGTCCTTGAGGCGGGAGGAAGGCTCGCCGGCCTGAATGGCCAGAAGCCCGTCCACCACGACGTCGCGGTAGTCGCTTTCGGATTCCGCCACCACCTTGATCTGGCTCGAAATGGGCAGCCACAGCAGGTTGGCCGAGCCGATGCCGAAGAACGTGGCGAGAAAAGCGGTGGCGATGTTCTTGACGAGCGCGTTCGTGTCGCTCGTGCCCTGGGAGAGCACCGTAATCATGGCCATGACGGTTCCCATAACGCCCATGGTGGGCGCGGTGCCGCCCATGCTTTCAAACACTTTGGCGGCATCGTCGTATTTTTTGTATTCGGAATCGATCTCGCTGTTCATGACCTTTTTGAGAAACTCGGGGTCCACGCCGTCCGCGATATAGCCGAGCCCTTTTTTGATAAAAGGGTCCGGCACCTTGTCGGCTTCGGCCTCCAGGGAAAGCAGGCCGTCTTTCCGGGCCTTGTTGGCAATATCGCAGAGCATGTCCACGAGTGCGGTGTAGTTGTGCTTTTTCGGCAGGACGATCAGCTTGAGGGCTCCGGGAATCCGGCGGATGTTTTTGAACGGGAAGGCGATCAGCGCGATGCCGATCGTGCCGCCGAACACGATCAGGAAGGGCGAAACGTGGCTCGTAAGAGCGGAGAAAACGCCGCCTTCCAGCTGGTACCCATACAGGATGCCGCCGAAAGCGATCAGAAAGCCGATGACCATCACAATGTTCATTCGAGATCCCCCAAAAAGTGGAATATTGCCATGAAAAAACGCCCGGTACCCTTGGATGAAAGCGGCGCCGCGGCGCCGCATATCCGCTTTGTCTGGGCGGGCGCTTTATTTTGCGCGGCTCGAAAGCCGGTGGCGGGATACCTGCCTGCGCGGGCTCTGCCGCGAACCTCCGCTTTGCTTCGGGGAGATTCGCGTTATTTGCTTCTGTCGAGCAGCTGGCCGCTGGAGAGATTGTACTGGCTGTTTAAGTAGCGCGGCAGCATCGCCGCCTTCCGGCGGCTTTGCGTCAGATCGTTTTCCGCCGCGTCCCGCCGCTTTTCCAGCAGAATGCGGATTCTCCGGTCCATCGAAAGAATATCCTGCGCGAGCTTGCGTTCGCCGGGCTCCGCCATGGAAGAGGCGTGGGAGGCGAGCGCTTCGATACAGTGCCTCCGGTATTGGAGCGCGGCTCCGATCACATCGGTCTCCCCGTTTTCCACGGCGTCCAGCACGTCGCGGGAAGCGTTATACAGCGCCCGGAGCTGTTCCTCCGCGGTTTCCAACACACATCTTCCTTTCGAAAGCTGCGAACGGCGCGCAGCGGATTCCCAAAATCGCGGTTTTCAGACGGCAAACGACAATAATCGGCACGCGGTTTCCGCGAGGCCCTGCCGCAGGCGGAGGTTTCGCGCGCTTTCTCCCGGTTTCCCATTTCAGCCGTTCGCCTGCAGCTTGCGGCTGCGGTGGATGGCCTCGTTCCAGGCGTCGCGCAGTTCCGTGAGGATGCCGGCGATCTCCGAAAGAATGGCGGGGTCCTTTTTTAAATTGGCCTCGAGCATCCGCCGGTTCATGTACTGGTAGAGAGAGCGGAGCATTTTGGAAATCGAATACTGCATATCCAGGCTGCTGTTGAGCGTGTTGACGATCACTTCCGCCTTTTTGATGGCTTCGTTGGCCGTCTGGAACTGTTTTTTCTCGATGTCGGTGCAGGCGCGCCGCAGGCAGAGAGCGGCCTCGTTGAACAGGCGCCCCACGAGTTCCTGCTGGTTGCAGGTTTCAAGATCCTGCTGGCGGTAACGCTCATATGGATTGATGGGCATAAGTCGGACCCTCCCCGTCAGCTCAGCATGGAGCTCAGATAGGAGCTCTGCGTATTGGCTTCTTGCATGTAGGATTCCAGCGCTGTGAATTGCGAGTACAGCCGGTTTTTCTTGGTGGTCATCTCGGTGTTGAGATCCGTGAGTTGGGAAGAAAGCTCCTGCAGTTCGCTGTAAATATAGTTGTTGTACTGCGTGGTGCTGCTCGTGGTGCCGGCGATGAGGAGCAGGGAACCGTACGACCCGCCCGAAGAGCCGGAGGCCAGCTGCACGGCGTCGGAAAGGCGGGAAATAAGGCCTTCCTGGCTGGTCCGGTCCGCGTTGGAAGAGGTGAAGCTGAGCGAATCCGTCGAGGTTTTGGTGAAGAACTCCTGGAATTCGGCGGCGTTGTTTGCCAGGGCGTCTTCAAAATCCGTGCCGCCGTTCTGATCGATCACTAAAGTGCCGTGCTGATCCGGATCGTCGCTCGTGGTGATGCCGAAATTGAACAGCGAAACGGTATTGCCGTCGGAAAGCGTCACCGATTGGTACAGCATGCCGCGCAGGTCGTCCGCGACGCTCTGGAGCGTGGAATCGTTAAACAGAATACCCTGCTGGGCCTTTTGGTTCCAGGCCGTGATCTGGTCGGTGCTCATTTCCGATTTCTGCGCATCCGTCAGCGGCTGGTAATCGGAATTGGGCTTGGTGCCAATGTAGCTGTACAGTGTGGTGACCAGGCTGTTGTAGGCCGTTACGAAGTTCTGTACGTTTTTCTGGAGCGTGCTGGTATCCTGTGTCAGCGTGACATTCGTGGTATAGGCGCTCTTGTTTTGCTTTGAAAGGTAGGTGGTTACATTCTGGTTGATGGTGTAGTTGACGCCGTCGATGGTGAAATTGTTGGAAGGGCGCGAATAGACGTTGCTGTTGATGACGACAACGGCGTTCTGCCCGGTTTGCTGCGCGCCGGCAGCTACGTTCAGCCCCAGGGCCGATAGAAAGCTCGCGGTTTGGGTCGTGGCGTCCGTATCGGAATTGAGCGTCATGTCGCCGGCTTCGCCGCTTGTGGTGGAAAGTGCCGTGACCGTGTTCGTGGAGCTATTGTACGAAAAGGAAACCCCCGCCGCGGACGCATTGATCGTGCTGAACGCGGCGCTCACGGAGGTTGTATCCGCTTCGCCGAGGTCGATGGGGTTTGCAACGTTGTTTAGAGAAACGAAAATATGTCCCGTTGCAGCGGAGCCGGAAAGATTCAACAGCGTGGCGAGGGTTTCGCCCGTGTCCAGATGGTTGGAAGAGTTCGCAAACGTGCTTCCCTCCGCCGAGGAGGAAACCGTGATGGTGGATTGATAATTGGCGGCGGGATAAAACGCTATGGAATACGTTCCGGATGAAGCCGTGACAGTAGCAGTCGTTTTGGGAATGTTGCCGCCTACGGTGCCGTCGCCGGATACTCCAAGAACATCGCCGAAAGCGCTTTCCAATTGCGTGTTCAGCGCAGTCTGAAAATCATTTGCCTTGGTGGTTGCGTCGGAATCGCCGCTAATCAGGGCCAATTGAGCGCTTGTCAGGGAGATCGTCTTTGTGACGCCATCCACCGTAACGGTAAAAGTCGGGTTCGTTTCGCTTTGCGAGATGCTTCCGGTCGCGGCGCCTCCGTTGTAGGTTCCACCCACCTCCGCGGTGGTGGCGCTCTGCACCACGGTCACGCTTTTCGTGCCGCCGGTGGCGCCCGCCATGGCTACGGCCGAAAGCAGGGCCGTGTTGCCGGAGCTGGCGTCGTAAGTGGAGTAGGTGCTGGATTTCAGCATCGAAGAGCTGCCGGTGATGGAAAGATAGGTGCTCTGAAAGGCCTGCAGATCCGAAATCACGGTCTGATAGGCGCTTTGCTGCCACTGGAGGGTCTGCTGCTGCTGCTTGACCTTATCGATTTTTCCCTGTTCGTCCGAAACCAGCGCGGTTACGATGCTGTCCACATCCAAACCGCTGGCGAGGCCCCAGTACCGCCCGTTGCTGACGGTTCCGCTGCCCGAGGAACTGCTGACGCCTGACATAGCGATCCCTCCCGTTATACCGATTTGTTCACAAGTATTCCCGCCGTCTTCCAAAGCTCCGAAATGGAATTCAAAAGCTGTTCGGGCGGGACCTGATCCACCACGCGGCCGCTGTCGTCCACGAACCGGATCACGGAAAGGCCCGTGTCCTTATCCTGCCCGAAGGTGACGTGCGTGGCGCTCGTTTCATTTTCCTTTATGCCGGCGCCGGTTTCGGCCTTCGGCGGAAAATAATTTGCCGGCGTGTCCGTTTTGCTGCCGGAAGAATTTTCGGGAACGCGCGGCGGAAAATAGCCGGCGCCCGAAACACCGGCGGACACGGTGTTTGCGGATGACAGACCGCCGGCGCCGTTCCGTGCCGAACCGCTTTGCGCCGCAACACCCGCCGTATTCTCCTGAACCCCGTGCCCCGCCTGCCAGCCGGCCGTTTGCGCCGCGGCGCTGAAAGCGGAAATGCTGCCTGCCATGTTCTACACCCCTCCGCTACAGCAATTCCATTAAAGATTGGGAGAAGCCGTATTTCGTCTGTCCGCCTTCGGCTGAAAGGCGAAATGCCTCGGAACATATCATTCTTTTCTGGAAATGCAGTAATCTATTCCGATCTTTTTATCGTCAGCGGACGGAAAACATTTAATGCTTTTTCCGCGCGAATGGCAATAATGGATAAAACCGCCGGAAAATCGACCGGGATCGAAGAATGGAGGGGGCGCGGCCGCTTACAGCAGGCCTTTTTTGCCCAGGTAGGCGAGCAGCTCGCCCGGAATGGATTCGAGCGGGCATTGCCGTTCCACGGCGCCGATGTCGTAGGCGACCTTCGGCATTCCGTAAACGACGCAGCTCTTTTCATCCTGCCCGATGGTGAACGCGCCCTGCTGCCGCATCTCAAGCAGACCCTTGGCGCCGTCGTTGCCCATGCCGGTGAGGATGAGGCCCACGGCGTTCGCGCCGGCGGCCTTTGCCGCCGAAAGGAACAGCACGTCCACGGAAGGAGCGTGGCCGTTGACCTTTTCCGCTTCGTAGGTGTGCACGAAAAAGCCTTCGGAATCGCGCTTCACCTGGAGCTGGAAGCTGCCCGGCGCCACCAACGCGAGGCCGGGGCGGATACGGTCCCCGTCGACGGCTTCGCGCACCTCCACCTTACTGATGTTGTTGAGGCGTTCGGCGTACATGCGCGTGAAAACGGGGGGCATGTGCTGCACGATGACGATGCCCGGAAGATCGTGCGGAAGGCACCGCATCACGGAAGCGGTGGCCTCCGTGCCGCCCGTGGAAGCTCCGAGGACGATCAGCGTATTCTCCTTCGCCGCTGCGGCAGGCTGCGCCGCCGCCGGAGCGGCCTGCCGCAGCCTGCCCACCTTGGCGGTGGAGGCGATCTTCACCTTGATGAGCAGCTCATTGATAAAGGAATCCATGCCGGAGCGCCCCAGGGTGCCGGGTTTTACCACAAAATCCACCGCGCCGGAGGACATCGCGTCGAACACGGCGTCGGAAAGGCTGCTCACCATCACCACCGGCATGGGGTTTTCGCTCATGAGCTCGCGCACAAAATCGACGCCGCTCTGGCCGGGCATTTCCACGTCCAGCGTCATCACGTCGGGGGTCAGGGTTTCCAGAAGGGCTTTGGCCTCTTTGGCGCTTCCCGCCTCGCCCACGACCTCGATTCCCGGGTCGCGGCTCATCTCGCGCGCCATGGTTTCGCGGAACAGGATGGAATCGTCCACAATGAAAACACGGATCGCCCGCCTGATAGCCATGAGAACCTCCTTGCTTGCTGCCGGGCGGTCATTCCCTGCGGTAGACGGCCGGCATCACATAGCGGTATTTGGTCGCCTCTCGGTTCACCGATTCGGAGTGGCCGATAAAAAGATAGCCCCCCGGCTCCGTGAACTCGTAAAACTTGTTTACCAGAGCGTCCTTGGTGGGTTGATCGAAATAAATCATCACATTTCGGCAGAAAATGACATGAAATTTACGGCGAAAGGGAAAGGAATCCATGAGATTGAACGTGCGGTATACAACGTCCCGCCGGATGCGCTCCGCCACGCGGTAGCGCGCCGAGCCGATGTTTTCGAAATAACTCGTTTTCCAGTGGGCGGGAACGGATTCCACCGCCTCGGCCGGATAAACGCCTTCCAGAGCGATGGAAAGGGCGCGGGCGGAAATGTCGGTGGCGAGAATCTGGGTATTCCAGGTGCTGAGGCCGTGATCGGCGGGACGGAAATAATCCTGCGCCAGCATTTCGAGCGTATACGGTTCTTCTCCGCTTGAGCAGCCCGCGCTCCAGATGCGCAGGTCGCGGTCCGCGGCGGAATGTTCGATTTGGGGGAAAATTTTATCGCGCAGGTAATCGAAATGGCTCGTTTCGCGCATGAAAAACGTATGGTTCGTGGTCAGACGGTTCAGCAGAACGGTCAGTTCGCTGCCCGTTTTGTCGCGGAACACGGCGTCGAGGTATTCGGTGAAAGAATGGTATCCCTTCGTGAGGATGAGATTGCTCAAACGCCCTTCGATCAGCGTGCGCTTTTTGGAAAGGTTGATCCCGTACTGCGCTTTCAGAAAACCGGTGAGCCGAAGAAAATCCGAATCGCTGATAGACAGCATATGCAGACCGCCTTTTGCCCCATGCCGAACCGGGCCATGGGGCGGATATTTTTCCCGCCAGAAATATTATACCCGCGGCGGAGAAACTTTGCAAACCGGTTTTTTTTCCGCTCGCGGCCCGACCCCGGAAGCGTTCGGAACCGTTTTCGCCCGCGCGCATAGTATGGAACGTTCTCCGGCAAGCCCAAAACAGGATGGGGGCGGAGCGGGTGCTGTACATGGGGGATTACCGCACGCCCGGGGGCCCGCAGTCCGAGCTGTTCCTACGCCTGCGCGGGATGATCGGCTCCGTGGTCACGGTTTACACCGCGGGCGGAGGAGCGCAGGGGCGCGGATTTAAAGGCGTGCTGTGTGAAACGAGCCCGGATTTTCTGCGCCTGCAGCTGCTTTCCTCCGGGCGCTGCTGCTGCGGGCACATGGGTACCGGCGTACTTATCCCGCTGCGGCAGGTGACGGCCGTGTCGTTTTGCATGCCCTGAACGCAAAAAA
>JAEWAU010000079.1 GCA_023391535.1 Bacillota bacterium
TGATGACGGAACTCGGCCGCGAAACGGTCTCGGCCTATGCGGCGGCCAAGGGCGGGCTGAAGATGCTCACCCGCAACATCGCATCGGAGTACGGCGCCTTCAACATCCAGTGCAACGGCATCGGACCGGGCTACATCGCCACCCCGCAGACCGCGCCGCTGCGCACGCCCGGGCACCCGTTCAACAGCTTCATCCTGGCCAAGACCCCGGCCAACCGCTGGGGCACACCCGAGGATCTCAAGGGGCCGGCGGTGTTCCTTGCCTCCTCCGCCTCCGACTTCGTCAACGGCCACATTCTCTACGTGGACGGCGGCATCCTCGCCTACATCGGCAAGCAGCCATAAAGGTACCGCGAACGCTTTGCCGCAGCGCTTTCTTGCGGACGCTTGATCGGGAAAGGAAGGGAAAAACTTGGAGCTCAGCCTCGAAATCGTCTCCGCACAGGGGGAGCTTCTCGCGCAGAGCGCGGGGAAACCGTTCGTCAACCTCGTCTACACGCGGGCCTACGCGCCGGGGGACCGCCTCGTGCTCACTGCGGCGGAATCCCCCGCGCGCCTGCTCGTTCAGCTCGACGACTGCCTTTCTCCGGCGTTCGTCTACCTGAAGGGCGGACGGTTCGAATACCCGGTTCCGTTCGGCGAAAAGCGGCTTCCATATAACCCCAAGGCGTTCGCGGGCACGCTGCACCTGCTGCGCGCCCGCGCGGCCGCGCCCGAGGAAGCGAGCCTCTACCGCAACCTGGCGCAGAACAGCCACGATTTCCACGAAAACCGCAGCGGCTTCCCCCATGCGTACGCCAACGTTGAAACGCGGGGCGAATCGGTGTTTGCCGCGGCCAACGCCATCGACGGCAACACCGAAAATCGCAGCCACGGCGAATGGCCCTACGCGTCGTGGGGCATCAACCGGGACCCCGGCGCCGAGCTCACGGTAGATTTCGGCCGCGAGGTGGAAGTCGACCGCATCGTGCTCGTAACGCGCGCGGATTTCCCGCACGACAGTTGGTGGCGTTCCGCCGAGCTCGTTTTTTCCGGCGGCGGCACGCTGGAAGCGCGCATGGAAAAATCTGTTTCGCCCCATGTGTTTTCGTTCGAAAAAAAGCGCATTTCGTGGGTTAAGCTCCGAAAGCTCCACAAGGACGAATCCGACCCCTCCCCGTTTCCGGCGCTGAGCCAAATCGAGGTTTTCGGCCGGGAAGCGGATTGAAGCGTTCCGCAAAAGCAAAATTCCACATACGTTCGGCGGGAAGAACATCCGTTCCGGTGTGTTCTTCCCGCCGTTTTTCAGTTCATACTGATATCCGCTTCAAAAGCAGATAAAAGTTGAAAAGGAAGCGATGCGCGTTGCAAATCGCGGCGGCATATATTCGGGTAAGCACGGACGACCAGACGGAATACAGTCCGGACGCGCAGCCGCAAGGACAGCGTCGTGTATAAATCGCTCCTCAAAAATCGCGACTTCGCGGGCGCCTACGCGTTCGATTTCGACTGATGCGAAGCTCCGGATCCTCCTCGGTTCCGATGTCCGTCAAAATGCCCTTCACTTCGGCATATGGCATGGCGAAGCGCTGGCTTAAGTACCGCAGCGACGCGCCGAGCTCGCCGTCCGGCCCGCCGTATTGGAATAGTTATATATGAAATTGCAAATTACATTTGAAGGCGGAGAATACGCCAACGGCGAAAACGTCGATGTCTGAGCCGGCACCGGTCCGCACTTACCATACAGCTACAGCTCTCCCATGCAGAGGCGGAGCCGCTCGAAGGCTGCCGGTGTCTTAGGAGAAAGCAATTCGGAACAGGCGAGCCGTTTTGGGTTCAAGCCGCACAGTCAGCAGCCCTGCGGCAGCATCCCATTCGAAATCGCACGGCAGGTGGGAAGGATACATGCAGGCCGCCGTTGCCCCGCGCCCGGCCGTTCGGGGGATGGGAAGGCGCTCCTCTTTTTTTGTTCCCTCCCTGTGCCATACCGCCAGGAACAGTTCCTTGCCGCACTCCATACCGAAACTCAGGTACTCGCAGGACATATTTGCGAGCCCCAACGGCCAGAAGGGCAGCCCGTTTTTGAGTTTGTCACAGATGCTCATATGGCAGGCGATCCCCTCGCGCACAAGCTCTTTGCGCTGTGGGGAAAGCTCGGCGAGATGCCCGCTTTGATGGATGCGCAGCAGCATGGCGTTAACCATATTAAACACCGTTTCCTCTTCGTCTCCGTCCCGCAGCGGATACGACCAAACGGCGGCCTGCTCGGGCGCTACGGCGGTGGAGCAGTTAGCGGCGATGGAAGCCATCAGCAGGTAATCGGTCTGGTCGGTGACCGACTGGATACTTTGGCGCGAGAGAAACGAATAGGTCATGCGCATCCCGCCGCTCGAACAATTTTCGATCACGAGCGACGGATAGCGCGCGAAAACGGAATCGAGCCATGCGAGGTAGGCGCGGGTATGCCCGAGCAGGCCCTGCCCGGCGCTGTCGGCATCCCGCTCCGTGCCGGGGCCCGGGTTGATGTTGTAGTCCATTTTGATATACCCTGCGCCGTATTCCTCCACCAGCCGCTTCAGCACACCGTCGGCGTGCGCCCGGACTTCGGGATTTCGGAAATCGAGCTGATAGCGGCCTTCGTCGATTACCGGCCTGCCGTTTCGCTGAAAGAACCAGTCGATCGGGATTTTCTGTGCCAACGGACAGTGAATCCCCATCACCTCGAGTTCCAACCACAACCCGGGGGTCATTCCTTTTTTACGGATATAGGCGAGCGGTTCTTCAATGCCGTTCGGGAAACGCGCTTTCGAGGGCAGCCATTCGCCCACGCCGTCCCACCAGAATCCGTCCGCATACCAGCCGCAGTCGATGCAGAAAGTCCGGCATCCGGCTTCCGCCGCGGCATCAATAAGAGGCAGGAGCTTTTCCGTCGTGGGGTCGCCCGTAAGGCAGTTCATGTAGTCGTTAAAAATCACGGAGGGATGCGCATCGTCCTCGTTTGGCCTGCGGATGCGGCGGCGGTATTGCGTCAGCGCGCGAATGGATTCCTCAAAGCCGCCGTCCGCAAACGCCACGGCGCAGGGCTCCGATACGAATTTTTCACCGGAGCGCAGGATTCGGAGAAAATTGTTTTCCTGGTAGGTGGGGCCGGATATCTGAAGATAAAAGTTCTCCGCAATATCGCTGATTTCCCAGTGCCATGAGGCGCTGGTTTCGATCTGCCAGGTCACGGTGCAACCCAGTTCGGTGTTTTCATAGCTGCCCATCGGCAGATATTCGCCCGCAGGCCAGGTGCCGGTGCTGGTGCAGCCTATGCGCTTGACGGAAAAGGTATTGACCCTGTCGTACCCGAGTTGCGCCGGCGTGTAGGCTTTCCACTGCGCCTCTCCATACCACGTGCTGTGCGGGATACGGAGGATGCAGCCCTGCTCCCGCGGCAGCGGGGAACCCGCCGAAAGGCCCGTGAGGGCAAATGACGAGACATATTCTATAGGGCGCTCCCGTTTTCCGTTGTTTTCAAGTTCCGTCCAGCTTCTCACCACGGGGATGCCGTCGAAAAACTGGAAGTTGCTTTTCACGGTCAGCCCTTCGTGCTCCTGTGTCAGCGTAAACAGACGGCCCTGCGCGTTGCGGCTGTCGCTGTGGCTCCGGTAGCACAGCAGCGAACCAGGGCAGGAACCGGTGTGCTTGCTGCCGTGATGGTCATTTAAGTTCATGCCGGATTCCTGTACTTCCACAAGCCGAAACTTGGGAGCCGCGCCGGCGGGGACTTGGCTCGGTTCGCGCGCGCCAAGGTGCAGCAGGCGGACGTTGCCTTCCCCTGTTACCTCTATTTTCAGACGGATGCCGTTTTCGCAGAATGCGATCTCCATGTGCAGGCCACCCTTTCGTTCTCCCAATTTTCCATTCCCCAAACTCTTTGCTAAATTATACTGGCAATATCCGCCCCACGCAAGGGCCGGATCCCAAAAGCAGCATACCGTTTTACTCGGCGGAGCGAACGGTTTCCCGAACGGCAAAGCGTTCTTTGCAAACAGGGTATCCTATAAGCGCCGCCCTTTATCTTACAGGGCCCCCGACGGGAGCACCGCACGAAAGCGGGCATCCGGAAGCCCTAAGCGGCCGCACGTCGGGTTCTTCCGGAGGAATCTTGCAATATGACACATAATGCTATATGATTTTAGCATTATTCTATTCATATAGTGCAATGCTTCGGCTAATATAAAGGACAGCAAGAGCGCTCAAGTGTTATATGAACAAGGGAGGATAAAAGTTTGAAACAAATAATTGAGAGAACACCATAAAAAGGGCATAGCAAAGCAGACCGCTGGTAAGCGGCCGAAAAAACGGATGTGAACTAAACGTTAGACTGGAACTTCTTGAATGATATAACCTTT
>JAEWAU010000080.1 GCA_023391535.1 Bacillota bacterium
GGGGGGGGGGGCGGGGGGGGGGGCCCCCCCCCCCGCGTCCCGCTTTCGCTTGATACGAATACCCGATTAAAAATTTGTGCGCGTTCGCACGGTGCGAACGCGCACCGATAAAATCCGCGGCTTTATCGGAGATTCGTATAAAGCTAAAGCTGCACAAAAAAACGGAGCGCCGCATCGCGCGGCGCTCCGGGAAAAAACGGGCGGATCACAGCCAGCCGAGAAACGGCTTGACGACGAGATCCCGCAAAAAAAGCAAAATGAGCAGAAAGTTGAAAGAGATGGCGAGAATGCGGTAGACCACGCGCGATTTGCCCGCAGGCAGGCGCCTCGCCCAGAAAAACGCCCAGAGGGCCGTTACGGCGAACAGCACGGCGTAATAGATGACGCGCACCAGGTACGAGGTATCGGTGCCGTAGCGCAGCACCCGCGCATTCACCGGCTCGTATACAATACTGAAAAACGGCACCGCCATCAGGGGCAGCACGCTGCCCGCCCAGTTTTTCCGGTGCCCCCGGATGAACATATAGGCGGCAATCGCCAGGATCAGGATGATGATCCACGATTCCAGCAGCATCTTATGCTCGGCCATGGGCGGAACCCTCCGTTTCTGCCGCAGTTACCCCCCGCCGCGTTTTCAGCGGCGCAAAATCCATACCGTGCGGCACAGGCCCAACCGTACTGTGCGGCATAAACGTCCGTTCTATGCAAAAGCCGCCCGGAAAACCTGGGCGGCTTTTTCTGGAGCGGGTGATGGGAATCGGACCCACACAACCAGCTTGGGAAGCTGGGATTCTACCACTGAACTACACCCGCGCAATATCGGCCGCGTCGCGCCCGGCGTTTCCGGGGAACACGCCCCGCAAACGTGTGGTTATTATAGCATAGGAGCCCGCAAAAAGCAATCCCCCGCGCGGACAAATTTTCCGGAAATGTTCCGGCGGGCCGGTAACGCCCCGGCGTGCGTTCCGCCGGAGCTAGATTTCGCTGCGGCCCTCCAGCGCTTTGAGCAGCGTAACCTCATCGGCGTACTCGAGCTCGCCGCCGGCGGGCAGGCCGTAGGCGATGCGCGTGACGCGCGCGCCCAGCGGCTTGAGCAGGCGGGAAATATACATGGCGGTGGCCTCGCCCTCCACGTCGGGGTTCGTGGCCATAATCACCTCGCGCACGCCGCCCGCGTTCACGCGCGCGAGCAGCTCCTTGATGCGGAGCTGGTCGGGGCCGATACCGTCCATGGGCGAGATGGCGCCGTGCAGCACGTGGTAGAGGCCGCCGTAATCGCGCGTGCGCTCGAAGGCCACCACGTCGCGCGCGTCCTGCACCACGCAGATGGTGGAGCGGTCGCGCGACGGGTCGGCGCAGATCTCGCACAGCTCACCGTCGGTGAGGTTCTGGCACACCTTGCAGGTGTGCATGCTCTTTTTGGCCTCCACAATGGCTCCCGCAAAGGCGTCCGCCTGCTCCTGCGAGCCGCTGAGCACGAAAAAGGCGAGCCGCTGCGCGGTTTTGCGCCCGATTCCGGGCAGCCGCTCGAACTGCTCGATGAGCCGGGAAAGCGGCGCCGCATAGTAAGCCATCCGGGGCCCTCCTAACAGAATTTAATGCAAACAGAAAAGAGATCCGGCGGAATCGAATCCGCGCCGGGCTGGATTGCGGCTCAGATCAGGCCCGGCATGTTCATGCCGCCCGTCACCTTGCCCATCTCCTGCTCGCTCACCTCGTCCACCTTGCGGATGGCCTCGTTCACGGCCGCCACGAGCAGGTCCTGCAGCATCTCGATGTCGTCGGGGTCCACAGCCTCGGGTTTGAGCGTAAGCGCCTTTATCTCGCGCTTGCCGGTGATCTGGATTTCCACCGCGCCGCCGCCGGAGGTCACGTCGAATACGCGCTCCTCCAGCTCCGCCTGCACGCGGCCGATCTCCTCCTGCATCTTCTGAGCCTGCTTGATCATGCTGTTCATGTTCCCGGCGCCGCCGCCGTAGCCCTGAGGCAACCTTGCTTTCATAAAGATCCTCCGTCCGTTCCGTTATTCATGAAAATCCGCAATTTTATTGAAGACCCGCATCAGCGCTCCCGGATATCGATGCCCGCGCGCGCGGCGTTCCCCGCCAGCTCCTCCAGCGGATCGTCCGCGCGCGGGGCGGGCTTGTGCGTGAAGATTCCCACCTTGTAGGGCTGCCCCGTCACCTGCCGCACGGCCTCCACGAGCGGGCGGCGGTGGTCCGCCGAACGGATGAGATCGGCGAACATGTTGTTGTGCGGGTCGATGAGCACGAACGTGCCGCGCACAATGGCCGTGGAATCCCGCAGCACGCCGTAGAGCGGCATGTCGCCCTTCTTGAGCGCCTCGAGCACCTCCGCCCAGTTCTCCACCGGCGTATCCGCGCTCCCGTCCGTTGAGGGCAGTCCCCGCGGCTGCGGCGGCTGCGCCGCGGCGCTTTCTCCCCGCGCACGCGGCCCCGGCGAAACGGCGGTTTCCCCGTTTTCGCCCGTGCTTTCCGGCGCGGAAGCGGGCTTGCTTTCCGGTAATTCTTTTTCCGCGGCCGCGGGCGCCGAATCCGCCTGCCGCGCAGGCGGATTCGGGTAGGGTGAGCGCCCCGGCGCAGCCGGCGCGCTCGCCCCGGATTCCAGAGCCTTGACGCGCCGCAGCAGCGCGGCGTTCGTATCGTCGAGCTCCGGACGGCACAGGCGCAGCAGGCAGCTTTCCAGCAGCACGCGGCCGGAGGAACCGCGCCGCAGCGCGTCGAGCGTGCCCGCAAGGGCCTCGGCGGCGTGCAGCACCGCTTCGGGGGAAAGCGCGCGGGCGGCCTCGCGCAGGCTTTCCTGCTCGTCCGCGCGGCACACGATGAGCGAAAACGGGTCCTCCACCGACTGGATGAGCATGAGATCGCGGAAATGGCCGATCAGCTCCGTGCAGAGGCGCTCCACGTCCTTGGAAGCGCGGTAGAGGCGGTCCACCACCGCGAGCGCGGCGGCGAAATCCCCGCGCGCCACGGCGTTTGAGAGCTCGAACAGGTAGCCGCGGTCGGCAAGGCCGGCGGCCTGCGCCACGCGGGCCTCGTCCACCTCGCCGCCCTCGCCGGCGCACTGATCGAGCAGCGAGAGCGCGTCGCGCAGAGCGCCGTCGGCCACGCGCGCGATCATATCGGCGGCGCCTTCGGTGAGCGCGATGTGCTCGGCCTGGGCCACCGTGCGCAGCCGCGCCGTGATATCCGGCACCGGAATGCGGTGGAAATCGAAGCGCTGGCAGCGCGAAACCACCGTGGCCGGAACCTTGTGCGCCTCGGTGGTGGCGAGAATAAACACGACGTAGGCGGGCGGCTCCTCCAGCGTTTTGAGCAGCGCGTTGAACGCGCCGGTGGAGAGCATATGCGCTTCGTCGATGATATACACACGGAATTTGGCGCTGGCGGGCGTGTAGACGGTTTCGTCGCGCAGGTCGCGGATGTTGTCCACGCCGTTGTTGCTCGCCGCGTCGATCTCCACCACGTCGAGCAGGCTGCCCGAATCGATGCCGCGGCAGTTCTCGCATTCGTTGCAGGGGTCGCCGTCATGCGGGTTCAGGCAGTTCACGGCTTTGGCGAGGATTTTGGCGCAAGTGGTCTTGCCCGTTCCCCTTGAGCCGGTGAACAGGTAGGCGTGCGCCACACGGCCCGAGGCGACCTCGCTGCGCAGCGTGGCCGTAACGGCCGGCTGCCCCGCCACATCCTCGAATACGCGCGGCCTCCATTTGCGGTACAGCGCCTGATACAACGTTTCGCCTCCAAACCGGACAACGGGGTGTTTCGAAACGCCCGAAGCTGCGGTTGGCCACACCCCGCCAAA
>JAEWAU010000092.1 GCA_023391535.1 Bacillota bacterium
GTGCACCAGATGCGACAGAAGCGCTGACTCCGCCCGCCGGTGCCGCTCTGTGAAAACTTTACCCATTTCTGACCCATTTCTTACGCTGTATTGACCATACTCCCCCGCAAATCGGGTATTCTAAAACCGTGCTTTTCGAGTTTTCTCTTTTTGTTTTCCGATTCGTTTTTGTTTCCCTTTCCATTTTCCCCTCCGGTTTTCGGAGGGGATTTTTCTGCGCCCGGCCGCCCCGCCTGATACGCATATCCGATAAAATATGGATAAAATCCGCATCAAAACCCGCAGAGAAAAATTTTGCTGCGGAGTCTATCGGTGCGCGGCCGCCCCGCGCGCGCTTGCACGCATTTTCAGTCGGATATTCGTATTCGGACGTTTTTTGCGATTCCAGTTGATGAATTTGTGAAAACGAGTTAAAATGGAGCTATATGTTTGCGTGTTTATCCTGCGGCGGAGCAGGATTCCGTGTTCGGAACACCCTTCCGCCGCTTTTCGGAGTAGAAAGACATGATTTCACTGAAAGCCATTTCCGGCGCGGCCACGAATAAAAAGACCTATGAGCGCGGCCTCGAGTATTACAACCAGCGGCGCGTGGAGCGTCTGCGCGAGGAGCCGGACCGTTCGGGCGACGGAACGCGCATCCTCGCCGACGTGCAGGGCAAATACAGCTACGAGTGCGAGGCCTCCCTGGGCGCCGACGGCCAGATCCGCGACCACTTCTGCGACTGCCCCGCCTTTTACAGCTACGAGGGCTGCTGCAAGCACATCGTGGCCATGCTCCTGCAATACTATTACCGCAAGGTGACCGAGGCGGCTCCGCTTCCCAAAATCCGCGAGGCCACCGCCACGAGCAACGCGGCCAAACAGCTCATCCGCCGGTACTCGGACCGCCTGGTGAACAGCGCGGTTTCCGGCGCATTGCCCGAAAAGGTGCGCCTCACGCCGTTTTTCGGGCTGGACCCGTACGGCGGAGTCACGCTGGAGCTCAGCGTGGGCACCGCGCGGATGTACGTGGTGCGGGACCTGCCCAAGTTCTACAACGATATTCTCTGCGGAAACGTGGCGGAATACGGCACGGGGCTCCGTTTCCTGCACAATGAAAACGCGTTTGAGGAGGATGCGCGCCCGCTGCTGCGCTTCTTCTTAGGCAAATACCGCGAATTTTCCGCTTACGCCGGGAGGCAGTTCGCCGCCTCCGGCGACAAGCGCCGCCTGCCCCTTTCTCCCCACTCCTTCGACGAGCTCTTCAGCCTGTTCGAAGGCCGCGATGTGTTCTACAAGGACGGCAGCGAAAAAAAGCCCGTGCGTTTTGAGGATGCGCAGCCTGACCTTACGCTCGATGTGGAAAAGAAAGGCGACGCGTTCGTGCTCTCCATGCCGCTGCCCGAGCTGGTGATCGCCGGCGAGGCGCGGCAGTACTGCCTGATCGACGGCAGGCTTCTGCGCTGCGGGGAAGCCTACACGCAGGCCGTGGGGCCGCTGCTGCGCGCCCTGATGGAAAACGGCGGCAAGCTGACGGTGGCCGAGGCCGACATGGGCGCCTGCACCGTGGGCGTGATCGAAACCGTGCAGCCCTTCGTGCATATCCGCGCGGAGGAGGGCCTGCTGCAGCCCTTCGCCCCGCAGCCGCTCGCTTCCCGGCTCTACCTCGATATGCCCGTGCCGGGGATGATTACGGGCAGCCTGCGGTTTTGCTACGGCTCCGAGGAGATCGACGCGATGTCCGACCGCAAGGTGGCGTTCCAGCGCGATATCCGCGGCGAACTGGCAGCACAGGGCTTCGTGAAAAAATACTTCGAGGCCTACGACCCCGAAAAGCACTACCTGTATATCGAGGACGACGACCGCATCTTCCAGCTGCTGAGCGAAGGGCTCGACGAGATGGCGGGCAGCCTGGAGATTTACACAACGGACCATTTCAAGAGCGTTTCGGTTCGCCGCCCGCCGCAGGTGAGCATCGGCGTGCGGCTGCGCAGCAACCTGATCGATTTCAGGCTCGACACCGGCGATTTCCCGCCCGAGGAGCTGGCGGCGCTGCTCGATTCCTACCGCCAGCACAAGCGCTACCACAAGCTGCGGGACGGCTCCTTCGTCGGCCTGGAAAACAGCCCGCTCGCGGATGTTTCGCAGCTCGCGCAGGGGCTGGGGCTCACCGACGCCGAGCTTTCCCGCGGGGGCGCGGAGGTGCCCAAGTACCGCGCGCTCTACCTCGACGCCATGCTCAAGGACAGCGCCACCCTTAAAATGGACCGCGACCCGGCTTTCAAGGCCATGGTGCGCGATATCGGCGACGTGGGCGATTCCGAGATCGAGCCACCCCAGAGCCTGCGGAAGATTCTGCGCAAATACCAGCAGACGGGCTTCCGTTGGCTCAAAACCATGAGCCGATACGGCTTCGGCGGCGTGCTGGCCGACGATATGGGCCTCGGGAAAACGCTGGAGGCCATTGCGTTCCTGCTCTCGTGCAAGGAGGAGGACCCGAATGCCAGCCCGTCGCTCGTGGTGTGCCCAGCCTCGCTCGTGCTCAACTGGGAAAGCGAGATCGCGCGCTTCGCGCCGCAGCTGCGCGCGGTTTCCGTCATCGGCGAAGCGACGGTGCGGCGCGACCTCATCGCGCGCGCCGAGGAGTTCGACATCGTCATCACCTCCTACGACCTGCTCAAGCGCGATATCGACCTCTACGAGCCGCACAGCTTCCTGTGCCTGATTATCGACGAGGCGCAGTACATCAAGAATTCCGGCACGCAGAACGCCCGCGCCGTCAAGGCCGTGCACAGCGCGCAGCGGTTCGCGCTCACGGGCACGCCCATCGAAAACAGCCTGGCCGAACTTTGGTCGATCTTCGATTTCCTGATGCCGGGGTATCTCTACAGCCACGCGCGGTTCAAAGAATCCTTCGAGCTGCCCGTAATGCGCGACGACGACAAGGAGGCGCTCGAAAACCTCAAACGGATGCTCGCGCCGTTCATCCTGCGCCGGCTCAAATCCAGCGTGCTGCGCGAGCTGCCGCCCAAAACCGAAACGGTGCTTTTCGCGGGGCTTGCGGGCGAGCAGAAACGCCTTTACGACGCGAGCCTCGCGCAGATCCGCGCGCAGCTCGGCGCGAGCCTGAAGGAAGGCGCCGGCGGAGGAAGCCGTGTCGTCATCCTCGCCATGCTCACACGGCTGCGCCAGATCTGCTGCGACCCGTCGCTCTGTTTTGAAGATTATTCGGGCGAAAGCGCCAAGCTCGAGCTCTGCCTCGAACTGCTCGAATCCTCCGTGGACGCGGGGCACAAGGTTCTGCTGTTCTCGCAGTTCACCTCCATGCTCTCCATTCTGGAGGCAAAACTGCGCGCGCGCGGCATCCGCTACTTCGTGCTCAAAGGCTCCACGCCCAAGGAGGAGCGCGCGGACCTCACCACGCGCTTCAACAAGGACGACACGCAGGTGTTTTTGATTTCGCTCAAGGCGGGCGGCACGGGCCTCAACCTCACGGGCGCCGATATCGTTATCCACTACGACCCCTGGTGGAACATCAGCGCGCAGAACCAGGCCACGGACCGCGCCCACCGGATCGGGCAGAAAAACAGCGTGCAGGTCTACAAGCTCATCGCCAAAAACACCATCGAGGAAAAGATCCTGGCCCTCCAGCAAGAGAAGCTCAAGCTCGCGGATTCCATCATTGCCGAAGGCGAAGGGCTGCTCACGGGCATGTCGGCGCAGGAACTCCTGAAGCTGTTCGATTAAATTCCGGCGCACGGCGTTGGAAAAAACAATTATCTCCGGAACAACTCCCGAATTCCCCGGTGTTTTTTAAAATTTACGCCGAAGAAATCACAGGCTTTGTCGAGGTCCATCACGATCCATTCCCGGGATTTGTGCGCTTCCAGGTCTTCGGGCAACTCCTTCAGGATGCGGTCCGCTTCCCAGGTGGCCCCGGCGTTATACCGCAGTTGGTTGAACTGCCGATCGACCTTGAAATCCCGGGTGTTGATTTTCCATGCACGGCGGATGGTCTGGATGGCCTGCGAGCCGGTGACCTTTTCGCTGAAATAGTCTTCGAGCGTCAGCTTACGCACGTATTCCGGAAGCTCGCCTTCATAATAGCGCGCAAGGATCTGATACATGATTTTGGCGGAAGAGGCCAGAATGTCGGGCGCTTCGGGCCGGTCGTCGTCTTTGAGCCCGTCCAGCAGATCGGGAACGACCGCAAGCATCCGGTTGAGATAGGCCCGATAAAAGGCTGTCCCGATATTTTTCTGGACCTTACGCACGATGCTGGACTGCATGACTTCCGTGTTTGTGAGCCCCGCCTGCACCGAGCAGATGACCGTCCGGCGGATGACTTCCTGCGCCACGGCCTTGACGTCTTCGTTGGCGCTGATCACGACGGCCGGATAGTGGGTCAGTCCCTCGCCGATTCCGAAATCGTCGTTTTTGATGGTTTCAATGGCATGCTGTGCAAACCGGGCGTTGGTCAGATCGTCGACAATTATGGGTGCGCCCATGACCGTACGTTTCAGGTTATCGATATTGGAGCGCGTGAAATCGGGAGCCGAAATCCTCGGCTTTTGATTGATCATCATTTTCAGCAGAGTCATCAGAAAGCTGGTTTTTCCCGCCTTGCTCTGGCCGTAAACCAGACCGAAAACGGGGTAAGGCAGCAGATTCTGATTGTATTTTGTCGCAGTGTCGCGCATGATCGCCATAAACGGCGAAGCAAAAAACCAATTGGCAAACGAGTAGTATTTGGCTTGCATCCCCGCAACATCGCCGTGAAATTTTCGATACCCTTCCATGTACTCCATGAAAAGATTTACGTCGCGGCGGATTTCCTCTTCGGGCGGGGCAAGGTCGACAGCCTGGTCGTTCAGTGTAACGGTGCCGTTTTCCAGGTGAAGAACCAGCTGCGGGTATTCGCTGCGCAGTTCTTTTTCCTGCGTAACCGCGTCGATCACCCGCCGCTTGGTCTGGATGACTTTTTCGGGGGAAAGCAGGGTTTTTCCCTTTTTGTTTTCCTGCCGGGGCATGAAGGCGGCCAGCTTGTTCGCCAGGTTTTTGACGTCCAGAACGAACTGGACATCCTCACTCCTGGCGGTTTCCGGCTCGATCACAAGGGCTTTTTTCACCTTCACCGTCTGCATAACGGGAATCTCATCTAGATGGTCGCCGCCGTCCGCGATGGTAAGACTGCGTTCCGAAATCGTGTCGGTGCTGCCGTCCAGAAGCTCGTCGTAGCAGTCCTTATACCAGTCGAACGCCTGCCCGCCGTCCACAAAGCAGATGTTCTCCCGCTGCTTTCCGGTAAAAGCGGAAAGGGACATATTCGCGGAACCCATCACCACGCGCTTTCTGCCATCGTCGGATTCCAGAAGATAGATTTTTTCATGCGAAAGCTTTTTGCGGGCCACAAACATCCGGAGGCTTTCCTCGTGAATGCGGCCGATCAGGTCGATTTTGGATTTGCTCTGGATATCCCGCAGTTTCTCGATTGTTTTTAGCTGGCTTGCCATCACTTCCTGCATGCTGTACGTCATGACGTCCTCGAATCCGAAGATAATCTCGACGTGTTCAAACAGATTTACCAAGTTGCAGACGAAACCGATCCCGGAGGAATAGGTGATAGCGTAAAGACGCTGATATCCGGAAAAAAGCGTTTTCCAGTCCGTCGTCTGCGCGCCGACAAAAGATAGCTCGACCACGTCGATTTTTCCGAACTGAGTGCTATTCTTTTGTTCCGGGCTAAACAGGCTGATCGGCTCAGCCGAATCGAACAGGGACGGATTTTCACTCATGAGCTTCCTCCGGTCGTTATACAAGATGTTACTCCGAAAAGACGGCTGGTGCCGCCTGCAAATGTCAGGGCTTTCGCGATTTAGGCAGGCGTTATCTGGCAGCACGCATTTGGGATAGTGGCTCGTTCGTCCGCAATAGCATCATACTGCTTCCCGCAGAGTTTCCGCCCCGCCGTATGCACCAAGAGCGGACCTTCGAGCCGCACAACCCGTCAGCAATGCTGATGTCAGGCGTGGTGCCGAATGCGTCCGGAACTTTCGCCATTTTCCGAATGATCGTGCGCGGAACCTCTTCCTTTGTCCAATCGCAAGGTTTTAGAACAAAGCCGCACTTTTCTCACGCTTATTATACCATTTTTCACCCGCAGAGTCAGCAGTGATACGGCTCTTCGGGATGCCCGTAAACACCTTCGTGACTTGACTTTTCCGCGTGCAGATCGGCACGGCCGGCTGGCGCGGGTTCTGCCTTAGGCACGGCAGACGCAGCGCTGAGCGCTGCAAGGAAAGCCTACCGATTGCGCACATATGCTTGGGCAGCGACATTTCCGGCACTTGTGCCAACAGCCGGAATACCGTAGAGGTGTTCCGGGAGGAAAATCCGCAGGCGTGGATTTATCCGGCGGACTCAACGATGTCTATATCACCAGATAGTGCTACAAAAAGTAATTTTCCAGTGTTGACATATTCAGAAAAGCGCCTATAATAAAACATGTAGTACCCCCGTCCTCATTCTTTTTTTGAGTGAGGCTCAAAAATCTCTTTGTGATAAAATAAGCGTCAGTATGTCTATATGGCATACCGGCGCTTTCTCTTTGCCCTGCAAAGGGTGCGGCATTGGTTGTGATAGCCGCTCTTTTTGCTCTTCGCCATCTCTTGGCGAATTCTTACTGACAGTAAAAGAAGGATACGTAAACTGAATTCATCACCGCTCATGGAGATGAATTCAAACATGAAGGCAGTATGTTCGAAGCAAGGGCCGTTCTGACCCAGTGCGGACATACTGTCTTTTTTTCATTTGCCGCGTAGGAGAGCGGCACACAACCCGGCGACAGGGAGCCGTTTTATTCCCTGTTTACATAGACCTTAACGTGAAATATCGCTCGAAGGGAGCATTGCATTATGACCAATACATCCTATAAGCGTATCTTCTGGGAGCGCGAACAGGCGCTCAAGACACAGGACCACCGCGGCGAAAGCAAGCACGACGCCAAGATCGCCTTGCGTGAAGCCGCTTGCGCCGCCGGGCTGCCCTACCCACGGATCTCCGGAATTTACTCGACATCAACCTGGTATACCTACCATAAGGAAACCCGCCTGTTTCTGGATTTCGTGGACGCCTCCGGGGCCGATGTCAAGCACTTGGAAAACTGCCGGCCCTTCGTAAGTCTCTATTTTGATGAAATGATGGAGCGGCAGCTGAGCGCCTGGACGATCCACCTTCGCGTAGCAGCTCTCGCGTCCATGTTTCACTGCCGCATGGAAGACTTCGAGGGCATAAAGCTGCCCCTCCGCCGCCGTGCAGATATCAAGCGCACCCGAAGTACGGCCACTAGCAGCATGCTGCGCTTTACAGGCGTCCGGTATCAGATTATTCGGGATTTCATTACGGCGACCGGCGCCCGCCGTGGCGGCATAGCCAAGCTTAAAAAGGACGCGTTGTCCGTTGACGCCGGCGGGCATCTGCGTATCCACTTGGACGAAAAAGGCGGCAAGGAGCGCGACGCCCGTGTGCTGCCCGAGTGCGAAGCGTTTGTAAAGCAGGTGTTCGACGATTCGCCCGGGTATGGGCCTTCCGGCGACTATCTGTTCCCCAAAGGATTCATTCCTACGGCAATGGCCGTCCACTGCTTCCGCGCAGAGTACGCCAAGCAGCTCTATACGGTACTGAAGCAGGAGGGCGGATACGCGAACGGCAGACCCTATTGCTGCCGCCGTGACATGAAAGGAATCGTGCTGGACAGGGGGATACTTGCTGAAGTATCAAAAAACCTCGGTCATAACCGGCTTGACGTAGCAGCTGGAAATTATTTCTATATTATGAAGGGCCCTGAGTAAGGCTGTTGGAATCAAGGCGGCTGCCGTTTTTACTTGCTTCTCTGTGCATGAACTGCGCACCGGCGTTAAGTCCGCAAGTAGATGTACGGCAAGCTGCTTTGAGAAATCTTTCATACGAATTCCAATCTGAACCCTCAGCACCCCGCCGGTTTATTCAAAAATGTCCTTGCGCCCCCGCCAAACATTCGTCTGTTTCACCGCCGAACACCTAGCACAATCCTCGGCTGCTGTAAGGAAAAGAAACCGTCAGGTATTTCTTCCGACATAGCTCGCAGTGTTCGTAATAATTTGCCTCGCCGAAGTCCACCTGCGCTTCGCCGGGATGCCACACCAGCTCTTAAAAAACCTTCGTCTGCCGCATCTTCGCCTTGTATGCCTTCATGAACCGCTGCACCCTCGGATACGCCAGGTCGAAGTGCACATATTCCGTTTTGAGACGGTCATAGACGCGCTGGACTGTGTGCTGCTGCTTGTGCCAATTTATGCGCATGGTTGTGCCAGCAAGGCTAATAAGTGCTGTCCACAGCATAGGAATTCCCGATTTCAATGTGCATAATCGCATTTATCATCTTCGTTCGAATCTGCCCTGTTCCGGCGCAGGCAGCGACCCGCACTTGCAACCGCAAAATTTGTGAACCGGTCATACTGCGTTCACAAAAAATTTAATTTTCAGACCGTTTTTCGTTGTATGATGATGGACGAAAGAGAACCTTTGACGTGTTTATTTATCCTTCCGCTTTTAAAACACCCGGTTTCCCCGCGCGCCGCCGCGGACGGTACTGATGTTTTTCCGCACAGAAAGGCGGTGGTTGTGTAGAACAAAAACACGTTTTGCGCGTCTATTCTCCCGGCGAATTTCCAGTGAAAGGAGATGCCGTTTCCAAACCTCGCCTTTTCGCCGGAAGTGGAAGACGGAACGCCACTTTTTTCCCCTCTTTGATGAAACTGCAGCCAAAAAGCCGTTTTTGAATCGAATTGAAATGAAGGTTGGCATCGTGAAAAAATTTTTTAAGAAGCTCTTTTCCTTCCGCTTCTCCAAGCCGATCGCCGTTTTGCTCGTGCTCTGCATCGTCGCAACCGTGGTGTTCGGCAATAAGACCGTTCAGAAGAAGCTTTTCGGCGGGAAAGCGACCACAACGCAGCGGACCGCAACCGTGCAGAAAGGAAATCTGCAGTCCACGGTTTCAGGGTCGGGAGCCGTCTATTTCACCAATGACAAAGTTCTCTACTCTAAAATCGGCGCGACCGTAACCAAAGTCAATTATAAGGAGGGCGACACCGTCAAATCCGGCGCGGTGATCGCCGAATTTGACGATTCCGATTTTCAGAGCACACTTTCTTCCGACCTGCTCAATCTTCAGCAGGCTCAGCTCGCGGTGCAGGACGACCAGACCTCCGTGGCCGGCCTCACGGTTACGGCGCCCTTCGCGGGGGAAGTGACGGGCGTTTCGCTGCAGCAGGGCGACCCCGTGCAGTCCGGCTCCACGATCTGCACGATCTCCAACACCGCGCAGATGCAGGCCACGTTTACCTTCACCGTCTCGGACGCGGCCAAAATAAAGGCCGGCCAATCGGCCTCCGTTTACATTGCGGCCACCATGCAGACGCTGAGCGGCACCGTCGCTTCCGTCGCCTCGCTCCCCACCGTCACTTCGCAGGGCGGGGTCGTGTATAACGTCACCGTTCTGGCCGCGAACCCGGGGGCCGTCGCCGCCGGGCAAAAAGCGAGCGCGGATATCTCCACTTCTTCCGGCACGGTATCCAGCACCGGCACCGCCGCTTTGAGCTACGCGCAAACCGAAAAAATCCTCGCGCAGGCCGGCGGAACGGTGCAGACGGTCAATATTTCCGAAGGCAGCCAAGTCAGCGCGGGCGCCGTGCTCTGCACGCTCAAAAGCACGAACCTCACGCAGGCGCTGTCCTCCGACGAAGCCAAGCTCTCCAACGTGCAGAGCCAGTACCAGCAGGCGCAGAAGCAGCTGGAAAACTATACGATCACCGCTCCGTTTAACGGCACCATCACCAAGCTGGATTACAAGGTGGGCGATACGGTGACGGCCGGCTCCGAAATCGCGGAAGTCGCCGACCCGAGCTCCGTCGCGTTCGACATCGACGTCGACGAGCTGGATATCGCGAAGGTCGCCGCGGGGCAATCCGCGAGCGTCACGCTCGATGCCATCACCTCCACCACGACCACTCCGCTCACCGGGAAAGTGACGAAAATTGCCGTCACCGGCACCTCCTCCGAGGGCGTCACGTCTTACCCCGTAACGGTGCAGATTGAAAACGGGCTGAGCGGCATCAAAGGCGGCATGAACGCGAACGCCAACATCGTGGTGAGCAGCGTCAGCGACGCTTTGTACGTCCCCGTGGAAGCGGTTACGACCGTCGGCACCAGGAGCTTCGTCTATGTCAAATCGAACGGCAAAGGCGGAAGCGGCAGCGCCGCAGCGCACAACTGGAACGCGAGCGGCTCCGGCGGATTTAGCGGAAACGGCTACTCCGGCGGCAGCAGGCCGAGCGGCTTCTCGGGAAGCAGGCCGAGCGGCGCTTCCGGTTATTCGGGCTATTCGGGGTACAGCCGGCGCAGCGGCTCGGGAACCGGAACCTCCGTTTCCAGCAGCAACTACTACGCGGGCGCCGTGATGCGTGAAGTGACGCTGGGCATCACGAACGGTACATATATCCAGATCAAGAGCGGCCTCACCGAAGGGGAAGTGGTGGTTCTGCCGAAGCTGACCACAACCGCCAAAACCACATCCTCCACTTCGAGCAGGAGCGTTTTGGGCGGCGGCACGTTCGGAGGCGGCGGCGGGACATACAGCGGCGGCTCGCGTATGACCGGAGGCGGCGGGGGTGGCTTCTGATGATTGAAATCACCCATCTTTCCAAGGTATATAAATCCGGCGAGAACAAGGTCGTCGCGCTCAACGACATCAGCCTCAAAATTGCGGAGCACGAATTCGTTTCCATCGTGGGGCCCTCCGGTTCGGGGAAATCGACGCTCATGAACCTGATCGGATGCCTCGATTCGCCCACCTCCGGCAGCTATCTTCTGGACGGGAGCGAGGTAAGCAAGCTGCGCGACGACCAGCTCGCGCAGATCCGCAACCGCAAGATCGGCTTTGTTTTCCAGAAGTTCAACCTGATCCCCAGCCTTTCGGCCATTGAAAACGTGGAGCTTCCCCTGGTTTACCAGGGGCTGCAGGCCCGCCCCGCGCGCGAGCGCGCCACGGAGGCCCTGGCGATGATAGGGCTTGCCGACCGCATGCACCACAAGCCCAACGAGCTTTCCGGCGGGCAGCAGCAGCGCGTGGCGATTGCGCGCGCGCTGGTTACCAAAGCGCCCGTCATTCTGGCGGACGAGCCGACGGGCGCGCTCGACAGCCACACGGGCGCCGAGGTGATGGGCATCCTCAAAAAGCTCAACGAGGCAGGCAACACCATCGTTCTCATCACACACGACAACAGTCTGGCGGTGCAGGCCAAGCGCATGGTGCGCATCCAGGACGGCGGCATCATCGACGACAAGGAGCTGGTACAGTGAAGATCATGCAGGCCTTCAAAATGGCCATCCGCAGCATTTTCAGCAACAAGGTGCGGTCCTTTCTCACCATGCTCGGCGTCATCATCGGCGTATCCTCCGTTATCATCGCCGTCGGGTTCGCGCAGGGCAGCACCAGCAGCATCACCTCTTCGCTTTCTTCTTTGGGCACCAACCTCATCAATATCTCGATCACGGGGCGCGGCAGCAACCGCACCGTTACGTACGACGAGCTCAAGCAGTTCCAGCAGGAGAACAGCAGCGTCATCGCGAGCGTGGCGCCGCAGGTTTCGGCAACCGGCACCGTGAAATACCTCACCGAGAACCACTCGACGACGATTCTCGGCACCAGCCCCGATTACGCGGATATCAACAGCGTTACGGTGCAGAGCGGCCGGTTCATCTCCGAAATCGATATGAATTACCGCGAGAAAGTCGCCGTCGTGGGGCCGGCGGTCATAAACGACGTGTTCGGCGGCGCGGACCCCATCGGCAAGACCATCAAGATCATGGGGCAGCAGTTCACCGTTGTGGGAGAGCTCACGGAGGTGGCGGGCGCGGAGGACAGCACGAACGACGACCGCGTCATCATCCCCGTAACGGTGGCAACCCGCTTGAGCGGCAACGCGACCATCCGCTCGTTCTCCGTGAAGGCCACCAAGGCCAGCACCGTGAACGCGGCCGTGGACGACCTCGATACGTTCCTCACCTCGATTTTCCCCTCCACCGGCAGCAATTCCACGAGCAATTCCTCGTTCCGCGTGACGAATATGTCGCAGGTGCTTTCCACCCTCAATTCGGTAACGGGCACCATGACGATGGTTCTCGCCGGAATCGCGGCCATTTCCCTCATCGTGGGCGGCATCGGCATCATGAACATCATGCTGGTTTCCGTGAAGGAGCGCACGCGGGAAATCGGCATCCGCAAAGCCATCGGCGCCAAAAAGGGCAGCATCCTCGTGCAGTTCCTGATCGAATCGGTTGTTGTGACGGGTTTAGGAGGCGTCATCGGCATTTTGATCGGAATCGGCGTCATCAAATTCGTCATCGGCGGGCTGCATCTCGTCACGCCCGTCTATTCAATTCCCTGGATTATCGCTTCCTTCGGCGTTTCGCTCGGGGTCGGGCTGTTCTTCGGCATGTACCCGGCGAACAAGGCGGCGAACTTAAACCCCATCGACGCGCTTATGTATGAATAGATGCGGCGTTTTCCAGCAAATCGAAGTATAAAGGATGGTGCGGTATGAAGCGTAAATCAGTTCAAATCGGTTCCCTTCTGGTATCCCTTTCCCTGCTGCTCACTTCGTTCGTTCCCCTTACGGCGGCGGCCGCCGCAACCGGCAGCAGCGCCGCTTTGCAGCGGATGCAGTCCCTCGCGATCATCCCCGCTTCCGATAAACCCACCCAGGTGGTTTCGCGCGGGATGTTCGTGGAAACGGTCATCGCGTCGGAGGGGCTGCGCGCCGCCTCCAAATCCGCGCGCGGCACAACCATCTTCCCCGATATTTCCGGCGGGAGCGTGCTGAGCGGCTACGTGAACGTCGGCCTGAGCCTCGGCACGCAGCAGGGCGTGAACGAGGGCGTCGTATACGGCAACGCGAGCGGAAAATTCGGCGCGAACACCCCCGTTACCTTCGCGGAGGCCTGCACAACGGCCGTCCGGCTGCTGGGGTATACGGATAGCGACTCCGCGCTTTCCTCCTCCTCGTGGCCCTCCAACTACATCACGGAGGCGGCCGCGCTGGGGCTCACCACCGGCCTGAGCGCCTCGCGGTTCTCCAAGCTCACCGTTGCCGAAGAGGCCGTGATCTTCAACAACCTCTTTGATTCCGTGATGAAATCCGGCAGCACCGGCAGCACCGGCAGCTCGGGTTCCACGTTCTTTTCGGATAACTACTACGACGATTCCTCCGCGAGCGGCACGCTTACGGAAATTACCGTTCTCGGAAACTCCAAATCCTCCGATAACCTGGCCAGCAACCAGATTCTCACCGCCACCGGCACGCTTACCCTCGGCGCGGGCGTTTCGGCTCCGGTGCTCGGCGCGAAATACAAGCTCTATGTAAGCGGCACCACCGTTACGAAGCTGACGGCGCCCGAAAACGCGCTCACTTCCTACACCGTAACCGCCGTGAACGCGGATGGCTCCATCAGCGCCAAAAACGCCGCCGGCAGCGTGCAGACGCTCGCGCTCCCCGCAATTACCTACTACTACCACGGCTCCGCCGTTGATTCCGCAACTGCCGCGGGGGATTTGTACGCCTCCTCCACGGTGCTGCTGGCTGCTGATACGAACGGCGACGGCGGCTATGCCTACGGCGTGATCGTGGACCCCTACAGCGGCGACAAGGTCGTTTCCGGCACGCTGCAGGAAGCCGTGATCCTCGGCAACACCCAAACCTCCGATAATCTCAGCCCGAACCAGATCCTCACGAGCCTCGGCACGCTCACGCTGGCAAGCGGCGTCGCTTCGCCCGAGCTCGGCGGAAAATACAAGCTCTATGTGAGCGGCACCACCGTTACCAAGGTGGGCTTTAAGGAGAACGCCACCGTGGGCTACGCGGTAAAATCCGTGAACAGCAGCACCGGCGAATTTACCTACGACGACGCGGCGGATTCTGGCACCGGCACCATGAGCCTTCCGCAGGCGAACACGTATTACTACCACGGAGCCGTGGTGGATTACGCTTCCGCTGAGAACGCCGTGCAGAACTATTCCTCCATTGTGCTGGGGCAAAGCGCCGGGAGTTCCGGGTACGACTATTGCGTGATTGTGGACCCGAACTTCGGGCAGCCGTATGTGTATACATCGAGTAATTCTTCTTTGATAAGCAAATTAAACGGCACCACCTATGATTTTATGTATCGCAACGACGGAATCATATACAAAAATCAGTTATTCGATTATAATGTTCTATATTTTGTTTCTGATATGTGGTCAAAAAACACCTTTGTTTATGTTTATTCGAATACTGTTTACGGTGAGATCACAGGTTTCAGCGGAACCGCTAGCAATCCTACAGGCATAACTCTTGACGTCACATCCGGACGCAATACTATAACCTACAATTACTCCTTTAGCCCGTATTTCGACAAAACGACATTGGGGAATTACAATTCGTACATCGGAAATATTTGCAACCGAGTAGGCGATTCAATGGTGATTGTTCTCGGAATTGATGGGAAAATCGTGGATATGTATTAATTTATCTTAATTTACGGTTCAAGTTGGTTTCTAATTGTATTCTTCGTAATTCTAAACGCCTGATGAATTTACAGATAAATTCATCAGGCGTTACTCTTACTGTTGAAAGCCTCAATCATAAGAACGCATTGCAAATAATTATGGCGAAATTCCAAGCATGCACATATGGTTGATATCCATATTACAGTGATTTCATTTTAGCTTTTGAATCCTGTAGTAATTTAAGTATTTCCACTCTGCGTAATTGGATTTCTACCAGATAAGACTATCATTCGGGTATCTTTTCTGCATGAGCTTGTTCACAGTGATTTATAAGTAGCTTATTGTCATTTAGTCGCATTCTTTGGAGAAGCAAAAGGCTGGCCCACAAAGTGGGCCAGCCTTTTGCTTGCTTAAACCTTTAAGCAAGATTAGATAGCAGCGACATTGAAAGTCGATGTCTGAGTTGCAAGAGAGCCAACAGTTACCGTTACAACATCTGTTGCAGTGGCCCCGTTAGTATGAGGACCAACATAGTTCACAGTAGCTACGCCAGAACCACTAGTAACAGCAGTAAGAGCTGAGAGGCTACCAACAGCAGCAGGCGATGTCTGCAGAGCAAATGTTACCGTTACTCCCGACATGACCGCCCCGTACTGATCCTTTACAGTGACATTAATCGCAGTCGACGCATCTGCAGCCGAAACAGCTGTTGTCGTCGGGGCTGTTGTAAAGGATGTAGCAATCTGAGTGTACGTGCCAGGAACTATAACCGCGGTGCCAACAGTCGGCAGATAGGAGCCAGCCGTTGTATTCACATAATAGACAGGCATCGAATACACGCCACTATTGAATGTTACAGAAGGAACAGAAGCGCCACCACTGGTCGTCGTGAAGTTACCAGAACCAGCCGTAAGAGGAACTGTATAACCTGCCGGAGCTGCTACCGGGTTACTAGCAATATCAACCGGCACCAAGCTAAGCGCAACAGGAGTATTTGCAGCAACCGTCACTTCGTTGGAAGTTGACAGTACACCGTTGGAATTAAACAGAGCGAAACCATTGAATGCGCCCGGAATCACAGCGATTCCCGCAGTACCGGAACCGGCAGTTACCGAAGTATCCTGCGCGGTGAAGGTAACGGCACCGGCCTGATGAGCATTAAGACCCGCCAGTGCCAGATACGCATTGACCTGAGTAACGGTTCCCGAAATCGTACCGGCAGTGGAATCAATGCTAGCGCCGGTTGCGCCAACAAGCGGCCATGCAATGGCATTCGCATTGGAAAGCGTAACCTTGATGTTGTCGTTCTCATTCCCAGGAACGGTATTGTCAATCGTGTTACCATAGGAATCAAGCTGAGAGACCTTAACACTAAGCTGTGCACCTGCAACAACCTGCGTCGTGCTGCCGCTCACAGTGGCTTTAGCACTCACCGACAGCGAAGCCACCGGCTGATAAACAACAGCAATTGTTTTAGTATCAGTAGGTGCCGGTGTCACACCAGAGATAGCAGCCGAAGCAACTACCGTCCATGTTGTAGCATAAGTCTGAGCGGTAAAGGTTGCAGTAGCAAGTCCTGTCGCATCCGTGTAAACCGTGATCGACGGCGCTGCCACAGCTGTACCGCCATTGAAAGCAGCTTTCGAACTAGCGGCGGCACTTGCAGTAAAGGTCACCGCAACGCCAGAAGTGGCAACCGCATTGCCATTAGCATCCGTAATCTGGGCCTTTACGGTAGTCGTCGGATTCGAAGCCGCCACATAGTTGTTCACAGTGGACAGAGAAACCAAAGAAGCGCTCTGAGCCGTAACTTTGAATGTAAAGGCATCGGAAGCCGTGTAAGCGCCGGAAGAAGCGCCATCTTTCACAACTACGGTGTAGGTACCTACATCCGCACTGGCTGCAGTATCCGTAATTGTGAATATGCTAACACCGGTTGTAAGCGCTACACCGCTTGTGCTTTCAGCAGTACCATTCACCTTGATGTTCGTGGCAGCAGTGCCATCCGCATTCGTGACATAAACAGTAAACGGATGAGCAGCGCTGCTGGCAGTGGTGCTGAGGTTTACACCGTTTGCATCCAGCGTATCAACGGTATAAGTCTGGCCAGCACTAGCAGTTACAAAATCATTCGTCGTAGCGGAAGAATTGGAATTTACAACTTTCAGCTTGGAAGCATTGCCTGCAACCACCGACTGCGTGGTGGCGGAACCGGAGGCAATACCAGTAGCGGAAGCCGTAATCGTGGTAGCTCCAACCACGCCCTTTACGGACGTCAGGGTGACTGTAGGATCAGTGGTACCACCTACGAAAGAAATTGTCTTATCGGCTGTGGTTCCATCCGAATACGTAGCAACACCGGAGATGTGCACAGTCAGACCATACACACCGGAAAGCATCGTCTGAGCAGCCTGATCCTTCACTTCAAAGGACACAGGAGCAGTCGTCGCAGCATTGGCTTGCACAGTGGCAGGTGCAGATACGCTGATGGAAGTAGCAACCTGAGCCGTTGTGCTAACCGTTGCGGTGGTCGGGGTATAGTTTACGATGCTGTTTCCAGCGGCATCTTTCAGCGCGGAAACTGTGAGCGTGTCAGAAATACCGGCAACAGCACCGCCGATAACCTGAACTGTCGCAACACCGTTCGTAAACGCCAAATTGGTGCTGGCACCAAGCATGCCAGTGCCATACGCCGGGCTTGTTACAGTGGACGCATAGTAATCAGAGCCCGAACCAGAGATACCGAATGTAGCAGAACCATTGAAGCTGCTAACCGGATATCCCTTGGCATCCACTGCCTGAACAGTGACATTCTGCACGGATGCCTTATTTGCGATAACCGTAGACGGAGTCGTAATCTTAACTCCAGCCACAGCACCGGAAACCTGAACCGTAGTGGAAAGCTTTACGCCATCGGCAACAACATTAATAACCGCAGCACCAGCCTGCGCAGCAGTAAACTTGCCGGTAGCGGAATCAATGGAGCCGAAAGACGAATCGGCCAGACTGTAAGAAACGGTCTTCGGAGTGTAGGCATTGCCCGCAGCATCTTTGAATGTGAATGTCGTCGTGCCGCCCACTGCAATCGTGCTATTTACAGCACTCACAGAAGCAACCGTCGGAACAATCTTGATCTCGATGGCTTCGAGGCGCTTGGACTGGCCGGTTACTCCGTCAATAGCAGCAGCAGCAATCGCCGTGCCGTTGGGAACAACAGTCCAGTTCTTATCCGTGCCGTAAGACTGCTGGTGGACTTTATATTCCACCGCATAGCCGGGCATGCCGTTCAGGGTGATCCTGATGGCTTCGAGGCGCTTCGCCTGGCCGACCGTGCCGGCATATTTCACTGCCGCATTGTCGGTTCCAGCATTCGTAACAACAGCCGCCTGCGACCAACCATAGCTCTGGCCATGGACCTGATAGGAGATGGACGCGCCCGCAGGAGCGTTCGTCAGGTTGATCTTGATGGCTTCGAGGCGCTTTGCCAGACCCTCTGTGCCGGCCTCGGCCCCATCGGACTTGTAACCCTGCGACCAGCCATAGGTCTGGCCCTGGACTTCATAGGTTACGCCAGGAGTTGCGGTGGTCGTGGTTTCGGCTGCACTCGCGGTAAGCGGTACAGCTGCAACCATGGAGCCGATCATTGCCAGCGAGAGAAACGCCGACAAGACCTTTTTCTTGGAAGAAACCATTGTTTTGCCTCCTTTATTTAATGAAACAATAGGGGTAACAAATTGAATTCCCGAGCGCCTTTCCGGCCTCGCGGAACCCGGCGAACTCATTCGCACGGCCGTTTTTCATCCCTCCCATTTTTGGTGTTCCACATTGTGCTGGAATACCCCCTTCTCGGTTTATTCATGCCATAACATCAACGCCAGTAGGTAAACTTTTATATATTGAATATTAAAGCATGTACAGATTAAGCGCGAGCCCCGTTTTGAAAATCTCCCCAAGGGAGAGACGGCGGCGTGCCGCGCGTATAAAGGGAACACAAGCGGATATAACTAAAAAGGCGCAATATGCCTGTAAAAATTATAATAACACCGTAATTATAGTATCAACCCGATACTTTGTCAAGCAAATTGTTGCCATTCCGCACCCAGCCCCGGCATTTCCGAAGCGGCCGCGCAAAACGCAAAGGCTTGCGCGCGGGGCGGGAACAGGCGCGGCGGGAGGCGGAAAAAGCCCTTCGCTTGCCTGTAATTATAGTATCGGGCCGGCACTTTGTCAAGCAAATCCAGCCCTTCCCGCGCGTTTGCGGGCGGTGTAAAATATGGCAGAAAAGCGGGCGGAACGCTTTCCGCATCTGCCGGAGGGAGCCGAAAAAAACGATGCTCGGAGAGAATCTGCGGCGCCTGCGCAAGGAAAAGCAGCTGACGCAAAGCGACATCGCCGCCGCGCTGGGAATTTCGCGCGTGGCGTACACAAATTACGAACTGGGCAAGCGACGCCCCAGCCTGGAAATCGCCGCGCAGCTCGCGCGGGTGCTCGGCACGCGCATCGAAACGCTGCTGGGCGCGGAAAACGGCCGCGCCGCGCCGGAAAGCGCCGACATTGCGCCGAGGCGGCCGCGCGCCGACGCTCACACGCTGGAAGAGGCGCGCAGGCTGGCCGAGCGCCTGCAGGGGCTGAGCGACGAAAGCCGCCGCGACCTGCAATCCTATATCGAGCTGCTGCGCGTGCGCGACGCCGCCGCAAAGAAGCCGGGCAAAAGGCGGCGCGCATCCGCCCCCCAATAAGCGCTGTGAATTTTTGCAGGTTTGCCTTTTTCGGATGTCAAAATGCGCGCCCGGCGGAGGCGCGGATTCGTGCAAATATCCCGTATTTCCGCCCAGAGCCCGCTTTTCCCTTTTCTTTGCCGGGCGGGCCTGATATAATAAAAGCACAGCCTTCCCCGCCGCGCGCGGCGCCGGGAAGCGCTGCGCTTTTTTTGTTCTCTAATTTAATCACAAAGCTGGTTTTGCATTTGAAAAAGGGAATCGTATTCATTCTGCTCTCCACGCTGCTGTTCAGCACCATGGAGATCGCGCTCCATCTCACCGCCGCCGCGTTCAATCCGGTGCAGATGAACTTCCTTCGGTTCTTCATCGGTTCGCTCATCCTGCTGCCGCCGGCCCTGCGCGCGCTGAAAAAGCGCGGCTGCACGCTGCGGGCCGCGGATCTGGCGTTTTTCGCGCTCACGGGCTTTATCTGCGTCGTGGTGAGCATGATGCTCTACCAGATGGCCATTCTGTACGCCCCGGCCTCGCTGGTGGCCGTGCTGTTCAGCTGCAACCCTGTGTTCGTGGTGCTGTTCGCGCTGCCCCTGCTGGGTGAAAAGATTCTGCCGCGCACCGTCCTTTCCGCGGCGGTGAGCGTCCTCGGCATCCTCGTCATCATCAATCCGCTGCATATGGCCGGCGGCACGGCCGGCATCACGCTCACGCTGCTCGCGGCAATCACGTTCGCCCTGTACGGCGTGGTGGGGCACCGCGGCAACGAGCGCTTCGGCGGCGTGGCCCTCACCTGCTTCAGCTTTCTCGCCGGCAGCGCGGAGATGCTCGCGCTCATGCTGCTCACACACGCCGCTCCGGTGGCGCGCGGCCTTACGCAGCTGGGCCTCGGCGCGTTCGCCGCGGCGCCCGTGCTGCAGGGCATCACGCTGCGCAGCCTGCCGGGGCTTTTATACATCGGCGTGTTCGTAACGGGGCTCGGCTACGCGTTCTATTTCCTCGCCATGGAAGCCACCTCGGCCACCACGGCGTCGCTCGTGTTCTTCTTCAAGCCCGTGCTGGCGCCGCTGTTCGCGCTGTTCATCCTGCGCGAGGCCATCACGCCCCGGATGCTCGCGGGCATCGCGTTCATCCTGGCGGGTTCGCTGATCTCGCTTCTGCCCGCGCTGCTCGCGCATCCCTCCCCCGCGCAGGCAGAAGCGCCGGAGGAAGCGCTTGAGGAGCAGCTGGACGAAGCGGTGGAAGAGGACGTGGCGCGCCTTGAGAAAAACATATACCCCAAAAAGCACTCGCTGCATTCCGGCGGATCGGACGCCTGAGCCCATTCCCAGATATAAAAAAGGCCGCGTCCCGAAACGGGGCGCGGCCTTTTTTTGCGGGAAAACTTACTTTGCGGAGATGTTCGAAACCGAGGGACCGTCGTCGTAGCCGCCGAAATAGGCTTCGCCGCAGGCCAGCTCCGGCTGGAAGGTGCCTGCCTGGAATCCCTTCTGGATCACGACGTTGCCGCTGGCGTCATATTGCGGGGTGCCGTTCTGGAAAACTTCCACGGCGCCCTTGCCGGTTACGCCGTCCACCTGGCCCTGATACGCGACGTTGCCGTCCACGTACAGCTTGACGTTGGTGGTTTTGCCCGCGTCCTGCACGGCGAGGATATAATAGTGATACTTGCTGTCGCCGACATTCACGCCGGTATCCTTGACGACATCCTGCTTCACGGTGGCGCCGTCCTTCTGGTAGTTGCGCCAGATCTGCACGTCGCCGCCGTAAACGACGACGGCCAGCGCCTTCGTCACGGAATCGTCGTCGAGCCACTTCTGCGGGGCGGAATCCTTAAACACGACCGCCGCGTTCCAAACCTTGGGCTGGCAGCCCGCGGCCTCGAGCTTGAACTTGTAGATGCCGTCGCCGAGCTGCGCCGGGCTGCCGCCGCTCAGCAGCGTGGCCGAGGCGTAGTAGGAATTCTTGGTCTTGTCGGTGGTGAGGGTGCCGTCCGTGGTAGAGGTGGCTTTGAGCGTGCCGGCGTCGCCCTTAAGCATGATAACCTTGCTCTTCTGCCCTTCCGGCGCCTCGATGGTGGCCGTGGTGGTGGTATCGGCCGTGATGAGATTCGTGCGGTCCCAATTCGTCGATTTCAGTTCGGATTTTCCGAAGTTCGTCATCTTCGACGAGAAATCGAGCGTCTTGAGGGATTTGCCCGCGCAGCCGGTGAACGCCATCGAAACGGTGGCCGCCGCCAGTGCGGCGCAGAGCAACGCCTTGGAAATGTGCTTCTTCATAACTCGGATCATTCCTTTCTCTGCGGTTCGGGGCGCCCGGCGCATTCGGCGCGCGGGAGGCCCGAAGGGTTCTGTTTGGGCTTTGGAGATGTATCGGAACGGCCCCGCCGCGCTGCGAGCCGAAGCCTGCCGAAATGCTGAAAGGCCGGCGTGAGCACTCTCAGCAGCGTGCCGGTGAGGTACCCCATCAGCACGCCGGAAATCAGCAGCATCGGCAGATACGCGACGACGAAACCGGTGCCCAGCAAAAAGGAGGCGACGGTGAGCTGCCCGAGGTTGTGGGTGATGGCTCCCGCGATGCTGATGACTAGATAGGAAACCTTTTCGGAGGTCACCAGAAGGAGCAGCATCATGACGAGGGTGGAGCACAGCCCGCCCGTGAGGCTCATCAAAAACGACGTCCCGCCCCGGATGAGGAATACGAAAACGGATTTGAGCGCGACGATGGTGAACGCCTGCCGCCTGCCCAGATAGAACAGGCAGTACATCACCACGATGTTGGAAAGCCCCGGTTTTACGCCCGGGGGCATCATGGGCAGCGGGGGAATCAAATATTCCACCCACGTGAGCACCAGCGCAAGGGCGAACAGCATCCCCATCAGGGCAACCTGATAGGTATCGGTGCGCGGGGCCTCTTTTTTTGTCTTCATTTCTATATCCCGCCGCGGCGCGGGTTTCCCCGCCGCGCGGCATATCGGCATCCCCTCGCGGGGAAGGGTTTTCACAGCGGAGCGCCCGAAGCGTCAGCCGTAGGCGTAGGTGTCGGCATTGGAAGCTGTTTTGCTCCCGCCCACGATCTTTACCGCTACGCGGTTGGGCAGGCAGGCGGCGCTCATCCCCGGGCGGCTTAAAAACCCGGCTTTGACGCAGATCTGATCGGGGCAGGTGGAGGAATAAAACCGGATCTTCCCGTTCTTCACCTCGAGCACCACGTTCGGCTGGCCGGGCACCGCGAACCGCTCGTTCAGGCTCGGATTGAGCGTTACAGTTTTAACAAGTTTGGCGTCGTAATAGACCTGCGCCACCGGGGTGGAAGCGGAACGGTCCATCTGCCGCACGCCCAGCAGCACGCCCGCGATCAGCAGCAGGGCCGCCACCACGAAAAGGTCGCGCACGGAGAAAAAACGGCGCTGCGCGGAGGGTTCGCCTGGTTTCATACGGCTCCTTTCGGGTAAACGCACAGGGCTCTAGCGCGCCAGCAGGGCCGCGGCGCCTTCCGCCGCGATGAGCGGAAGCAAGAGCCACAGGAAATTGTGCACGCTGAGCGGGAACGTGCGCGCCTTGGACTGCACGCGCCCGAACGCCGCGAGATTGCGCTGCACGGGAATCAGCGCCGCCAGCGCCAGCGCCGCGTACGGCGGCATCACCCGGAGCAGCGCCGACAGAAGCACCGCGGCGAACGAGAGATAATAAAGGAAGGAAAACAGCAGCAGGCTGTTTTTCCGGCCGAGAAAGGACGGCAGCGTGCGCCGCCCCACGCGCAGATCGTCTTCCGCGTCGCAGATATTGTTGGCCAGCATGATGCCCGCAATGCACAGCATGCACGGAACGCACAAAAGTCCCAGGCGCAGAAGGTCCGGCAGGCGAAACGTGAGCGTCAGCGTGCCGGAGCGCAGCGCCCAGCTCAGAAGGGCGTGTGGCGCGTTGATAATAACGACCAGAAACGGAATGCCCAGCCCCTCGAACAGGCCCGAAAGCGCTTCTCCGAGAGGCAGGTGCGAAAGAGGATACGGGCCGAAGGAATAGGCGACGCCCACCGCGAAGCAGACCGCGCCGCACAGCAGCACCACCGGCCCCGTGAGCGCCCCAAGCGCAAGGCCCGCCGCCATGGCGAGCGCAAACAAAACGAGCAGCAGACGCTTGGCGGCTTCGCGCGGAAGCGGCAGCGGTTTGCCGTCCTTTTTGGTATCCTGATAATTGTTGAGCCCCGTTACCAAAAATTCAAAGCAGAGCATGGAAAGAAAGAACAGGGCCGTATCCCGCACGTCCAGCGTTTGGTAGACGGCGCGCGCGTAGCACAGCGCGAGGGTAAACGGCAGAAGGGCGGCCGTCTTGGCCGGCAGCTGCACAAATTCCGCAAAACGTCCGAACGTCTTCAGCCTACCGCCCCCTTCCGCCGTTTCTGTAACCGTCCGTTCAATAAGTCCGTTCCCGGATGGCGCGCATCAATGCGGCGAGCCGTTCGCGGCGCGCGGCGTTCTGCACGCGGCCGAGCTGCTTTTCCGCTTTGGCAAAATATTTCTCCGCCGTTTCCCGTGCGGCGCCGGCCCCGCCCAGGGCGCGCACCTCCGCGAGCACCTGCGCAAGCTCGGAGGGGCTGCGGACGATTCCCTCCGCCAGCCCGGAACCGGCCAGCCGGGAACGCAGCGCGGGGTCTTTCCGCATCGCCACAATGAGGGGCAGCGTCACCACCCCTTCGGCCAGGTCGTGCTGCACCGATTTCCCGGCTGTTTCTGTATCGGCCGCATAATCCATGCCGTCGTCCACAAGCTGGAACGCCATGCCGATGTAATACCCGAGCCAGCCGAGTGAACGCTCCTCCCGCTCGGAAAGCCCGCCCGTGACGCCTCCCGCATAGAGCGAGAACGCGAACAGCGCGGCGGTTTTGCCCGCGATGATGCGGAAATACCCGAGAGGAGAAAGGGAATAATCCCCGTTATGCCGGTATTCGCGCAGCTCGCCGAGGCACACGCGCATCATGGCGCGCGCCACTTCCGTCACCTGCGCGCGGTATTCGCCCGAAAGGCCCGTCAGCAGCAGAAAGCAGCGGCACATCAGGTAATCCCCGCAGATTACGGCGGACTTTTCGCCGAATTTGCTTCGCAGGCTCGGCCGGCCCCGGCGCATATCCGAACCGTCCACCACGTCGTCGTGCACAAGCGTCGCCAGGTGCAGAAGTTCCAGAGCGGCGGCCGCAAGCAGCGCGTCGTGCGGAACCATGCCGTCCTCCCCCGCCGCGGCCGCGAGCAGCAGCTGCGCGCGGAAGTTCTTTCCGGCGGAGGAAGCGAGATACTCCGTCATCCCGGAGGCCAGCGCGTCGGAATGGAGCAGTTCGTGTTGAAGCAGGGCGCGCACCGCCCCGAGGGCTTCGCCGTAAGGCAGCGCCCCGGGAAGCTCCGGGCCGGTGCGCGCGGAGGCGTCGTCAGTCATTGTAGATATAGAGCTTCCCTACCCATCTTACTTTTTTCCAGTGCTTTTTCAGCGCCGGGATTACATAATAATCCAAACCGAAAATGTGGCCCGCGCCGATGAGCGTGGCGATGGAGGCGAACACCATCCACCAGGTGCTCAGGTACATGCCCGTGGAAGCCACGAACATAGCCTGCAGCCCAAGCGACACCACCGAGGACGCGAAGGTGAACAGGCCCACCACCAGCAGCGCGCCGATGAGCAGCTCCAGGAACACGATGAAATACTGGAAGAACATCTGCGAACCGCTGCTCGAGGTGATGAACGTGCTCGTGAACCAGTCCATCACGCCCACCTGAATTTTGACCGCGATGTCGGAGGTTTGGATGAGAATGACGTGGAACAGGCCGAGGCAGTCCCAGTTGAACAGCAGCGAACCGGCGGCGGCATGCGCGCCGCCCGCTCCGGAAGCCGCTGTGGTGGCACTGGAGGTGGCATCCGCGGCCGTTTTCGCCACGGCCGCGAGCTTCGCCACGGCCGGCGCGGCGGCGTGGGCCGCGGTAGCCGCCGTGGTGGCGCTGGTGGTGGCGTCGCCGGAGGTTTTGCCCGTGAGCACGCTGTTAAATACGTTCGACGCGCTCTGGAAATAAGACGCCAGCTTCGGGGAGGAAAGCCACCCCTGCATGATCTTCTGCACGCCCTCGTAAATCCAGAACGCCCCGAGGAAGATGCGCAGCGGCACGAGCAGGAAGCTTGGCGTGCGGTTCGAGAAATGGCCCCCTAAGAAGCTGCGGCGGTGGCGCACGGTGAAAAACTCATGCTTCACATAGCCGAACACCTTGTTCCAGCCGAGGATCTGAATGAAATAGATGACGTATACGAAGTGCTTGACGAACATGGCGAAAAACGACGCCAGCGAGATCTTGCTCTTTTCGGAACCCACATAGGCCACGCCGTAGCGCCCGCCGACGCTGAGCATGGCGCCGTGGAATTTGGGCCGGTAGGTTTCCGGCTCGCCCTCGCCCGTTACGGCGGTGACGATATTGTGCGCAACGGTTTCGGCGCTGTCCTCGGCGTTCTCCACCATCTGCGGCACCGGGCGCTGCTGCCCCTCCGGAACGTAAAAGACGTTGTCGCCCACCACGAATACGGAATCCTGCCCCGCCGCGCGCAGATACTGGTCGGTTTGCAGGCGGGCGCGGCCCACCTGCGTGAGCTCCTTGGAGTTCGCCGCGAACTCCGAGCCCTGCACGCCGGCCGTCCAGATCACGGTATGGGTGTTGAAGCGCGTGCAGACGTTGCCGTCCTTCTCCTTGAGCTCGATGAAATCCTCGCCCACGGCGCACACGCCCTTGCGCAGAACGGTGGTAACACCCATTTTGTGCAGGCGGCGGTCCGCTTTGCCCGAAAGCTTCTCGGGGAAGATGGGCACCACGCGGTCGAGCATATCCACGTCCACGAGGTTCACGAGGCTGCGGTCGATCTCAAATTCCTCGCAGAGGAACGGAATCCATTCGGCGAGCTCGCCCGCCATTTCCACGCCCGTAAAGCCCGCGCCCACCACATAAAACGTGAGAAGGGCGCGCTTTTTCTCCGGGTCGGCTACGGCGGCCGCCTCGCGGAACATCTGCGTGACGTGCTCGCGCAGGCGGATGGCGTCCTCCAGCGACCAGAGCCGGAACGCATGCTCCTCGGCGCCCGGCGTGCCGAAGAACGCGGGGCGCGAACCGGTGGCCAGCACGAGGAAATCGTAGGAATACTCCCCGTTTTTGCCGTGCAGCGTTTTCTGTGCGTAATCCGCGGTTTCAATGGTGTCGAGCACCACGTTCACGCGGCGTCCGCGGAAAATTTTCTGCAGGCTCACCCGCACGCTTTCCGCCTCCACACGCGCGGCCGCCACCTCCTGGATCTGCGTCAGCACCGTATGGTACGGGTTCTTGTCGATGAGGGTGATTTTCACATCCTCCTGCTTTTTGAGGCGCTTCGCCAGTTTTTTGGCCGTCAGAATTCCGCCGAAACCGGCCCCCAAAACGATAATATTCCGTTCCAATCTTTTCATTCCTTCCAAACAAATTCGGAAAAAACATCCGGCCGGCCGCGGCGCGTGCGCGCGGAAAGCTCCGTGCGGCCCGCCGGCGGGATTTGACAAAGCCGTAAAAATAAACAATAATGGAGAAGCCCGTTCCGGCCGTTGCCGGTTCGGAAATGCCCGCGCCGACGCGGGCGCCCAATGAAAGGCGGAACTCCCCATGAACCAAAAGAAAACGCATTGCGGCACCGGCACCGCCGGCGGCACCGGCACTGCCGGCCTCGCCCGGCGCGCACTCGCCCTGCTGCTGGCGGCCTCCGCCGCCCTGCTCACGGTTTCCTGCGCGAAAAAGCGGGCCTGTCTTTCCGAAACCAGGTTCGTACTCAACACCACCTGCACCGTGAGCCTCTACGACAAGCAGAGCCAGAAAATCCTCACCGGCGCGTTCGCGCTGCTCACGCATTACGACGACCTGCTGAGCACCACCATCCCGGGCAGCGACATCTACCGCATCAACCGCGCGGGCGGCAAGCCTGTGAAGGTGAACGCCGATACGATCGCCGTCATCCGCAGCGGTATCCGGTACAGCGAGCTTTCGGGCGGGCTGTTCGACATCACCGTGGGCGCGCTCACCTCGCTGTGGAACATCGAGGGAAGCAACCCCAAAGTGCCGTCAGGCGCCGCCATCAAGGCCGCCATGGCCACCATCAACTACAAAAAAATCGCGATCTCCGGCGACACGGTGACGCTTGAAAACCCGAAGGCCCAAATCGACCTCGGCGGCGTGGCCAAGGGCTTCATCGCCGATAAAGTCGGGGCGTATCTGACCTCCAAAGGGGTGCGCAGCGCCATCGTCAACCTGGGCGGCAATGTACTCACCGTAGGTTCCAAAACCGGCGGGCAGCCGTTCATCGTAGGCGTGCAGCAGCCGTTTCAGGACCGCAACGAGGATATCGGCTACCTGTATGTTTCCGGCCGTTCCGTGGTAACCTCCGGCATTTACGAGCGCTATTTTATTCAGGATGGAAAAACCTACGCGCACATTCTGGACCCGCGCACCGGCTACCCCGTGCAGAACGATTTGAGCTCGGTGACCATCATCTCCGACAAATCGGGCGACGGCGACGGCCTTTCGGCCACCTGTTTCCTCCTCGGCGTGGACAAGGCCGAAAAGCTCATCGAATCGCTCCCGGATACGGAGGCCATCTTCATTAAGAAGGACGGAAGCACCGTCAAAACCCCCGGCATCGGCAGCAAGGTCAAATTCGTGCCGGCTTCCGGCTCGTAAAAGCGGTTGCCCCGCTCTTTCTAGCATATCCCAGTTCTTCGGGTTAGTCAAGCGCCGAAATCGTTATTTGGCCACTCAAACGTGATTTTTGGCGAATCTGCGAAGATGACGTCGGAACGCCGGCCTCTCGCGGAGGATATCCGTGTGAAACGGACAGCCGCCCGGGCGCTCGTGCTCCTCTTCCATATAACGGCGGATAAAGCCCGCGGCAAAACCCAAAGAGGAACGTTTTGCGGATCCTGCCTGCCCTTTAATCGGATATTCATACAAAATAACCGCTCCAAAGCCTGCGAACGAAGGGCCTTGAAGCGGTTTTTGCTTGGGAGCCGGATTCCATTCAGTACCGGTTGTCGAAAATGCGCGTGGATTTTTTTTCGCTGCGCGGCAGGTCGCCCAGTTCCACGGGCTTCACCGCGGCGGTGATGCCGATCCTCGCCTTGAACTGGGCGCCGATCTCGCCCGCCAGCGCCGCCGCGTCGGCCGCCGCGTCCTTTTCCACGAACAGCGTGAGGATATCCTTGCCGTTGAGATGGTCGATCATCACCTGGTATTCGCTCGAGGCGCCCTCGATTCCCTTGAGCAGCTCGTCCACCTGGCTCGGGAAGATGTTCACGCCCTTCACCTTCACCATATCGTCGGTGCGCCCCAGAATGGTGCCGATGCGCGGATAGCGCGAGCCGCAGGGGCACTCTTCGGGGACCATGCGCGTGAGGTCGTGCGTGCGGTAGCGGATGAGGGGCGCGCCCTCCTTACGCAGCGTGGTGATCACGAGCTCGCCGCTCTCGCCGTCCGGCACCGTCTCGCCCGTTTTAGGGTTCACCACCTCGAAATAGAAGAAATCGTCCCAATAGTGCATGTGCGACCGGCCGGGGCAGTTGATGGCGATACCCGGGCCGTAGATTTCGGTGAGGCCGTAGATGTCGTAGAGCTCCACGCCCAGCTCGTCCGCGATGCGGCGGCGCATCTTTTCCCCCCAGCGTTCGGAGCCGATGATGCCTTTTTTGAGATGAATCTTATCCCGGATGCCGCGCTTCGCGATCTCCTCGGCGAGCAGCAGCGCGTAGGACGAGGTGGCGCAGAGGACGGTGCTGCCCATATCCATCATCATGCGCAGCTGCTTATCGGTGTTGCCGGGGCCCATGGGAACGGCCATGGCGCCGAGGCGCTCCACGCCCGCCTGGAACCCGATGCCGGCCGTCCACAGCCCGTAGCCGGGCGTAATCTGCACGCGGTCGCGCTTCGTAACGCCCGCCATTTCGAAGCACCGGGCGAACATGAGCGCCCAGTCGTCCACATCCTGTTTCGTGTAGGGGATGATCACCGGCGTGCCGGTGGTGCCGGAGGAGGAATGGATGCGCACCACGTCCTCGTCCGGCACGGCCTGCAGGCCCAGCGGATAGGCCTCGCGCAGGTCGCCCTTCCACGTGAACGGCAGCTTTTCAAAGTCCTCCTGGGACTGGATCGCATCCACATCCACGCCCTCGAGCTTCTTTTTGTAAAACCCCTCCCGCTTTGTGAGGCGCCCGAGTTGCGCGCGGATGAGGTCGAACTGTTCCCGCTTCATTTTCATCGAAGGCACTCCCTTTCCGCATCGCCGGCAAGACGCACGGCCCGCGCGCCCGCGTGCAGCGCGCGAAGATTCATCTCCACAAACCGGGAAGCCACGCGCTCCCGGAGGGCCGTTTCCAGCTCGTTTAAACCAAAGGGCAGCGCGCCGGAGAAACAGGCCGCGCCCAGCAGCGCCACGTTGAGCACCCGGGCTGCGCCGCACTCTTCGCACACCGCGCCGCCGTCCACCACAAGCAGCTTCAGCGGCAGCCGCCCGAGGCAGGCGAGCATCTCCCCGCCGCTGTAAACGGAGCCGGAAAGCGAAGCCGTCACCGGCGTCACCGCTTTGGCGCTCGCCACCACGGCGCCGCCGGGCTTCAGGTACGGCAGGCAGCGCACGGCCTCGGCCGGCTCGAAGCCGAGGATCAGGTCGGCTTCGCCCTTGGGCACCATGGAGGAAAAGATCTCCTCCCCCACGCGCACATGGCTCACCACGCAGCCGCCGCGCTGCGCCATGCCGATGGTTTCGGCGGTGCGGACGAACAGCCCCCGGTTCATGGCCGCCTGGGCGATGAGCTTCGAGGCGAGCACGATGCCCTGCCCGCCCACGCCCGCGAGAACGCAGTTGAAGATCATCTCAGTCCCCTCCTTCCGCACCGACGGCGATGGCGGAAAACGGGCACACCTGCGCGCACAGCGTGCAGCCCGTGCAAAGCGACGGCTCGATAAACGCCTTGCCCTCCCGCACGGAGATCGCCGGGCACCCGAGCTCCCGGATGCACTTTTTACAGCCGGTGCAGGCGTCCTCCCGCACCCGCCAGGCGGGCGCGGGCTTTACGGACGCCGCGCAGGGGGAGCGGAACACCACGGCCGAGACGCCGGGGGTTTCCGCCGCCCGCTTCACGGCCTCCACGGCGCTTTCGAGCCGCAATGGGTCCGCCGTGAGGACTTTTTGCACACCCACGGCCTCGAGCACCTTCGGGATGCTCACCGGCGCGGACTGTTTCCTCATCATGGTGCGGCCCGTTCCGGGGTGCGGCTGCTGGCCGGTCATGGCGGTGGTGGAATTGTCGAGCACCACCACGGTGATATCCGCCTGATTATACACGGCGTTCACCACGCCTGTGATGCCTGAGGCGAAAAAGGTGGAATCGCCGATGAACGCAAAATGCTTTACATCCGGCTCGATGTGCTGCAGGCCCTGCGCCACGGTGATGCCCGCGCCCATGCACAGGCAGGAATCCACCATATCGAGCGGCGCGGCGTTGCCGAGCGTATAGCAGCCGATGTCGCCGGAAAAAACAGCCTTCCGCCCCTTCATGGCCTGCTTCACCGCGTAGAACGAGGCACGGTGTGGGCAGCCCGCGCAGAGCACCGGCGGCCGCACCGGAAGCTCCGGCTGCACCGGAAGATCCGGCCGCTCCGAAAGCTCCGGAGTACTCGAAAGCTCCGAAAGCGGCGCTTTTTCCGGCTCCGCTTCCCCCAGAAAGCGCGCCAGCGCCGCCCGCACCGATTCCACGCTGTTTTCGCCGGCCTGCTGCACGTCGCCCGTGAGCTTACCGCGTACGCGCACGTCCAGATTATGCTTTCCGCACAGATACGTCAGCTCCTGTTCGATGACGGGGTCGAGCTCCTCCACCACCAGCACCTCCGAAAGGCCGCGCAGGAATTCCAGCGCGCGCTTTTCGGGGAACGGGTGCGGGGTGGAAACCTTGAACAGCTTCACCGCGCCTGCGTCCGGCGCCCTGCGCCCACCCGGCGCCCCGTGCCCGCCCAGCGCCTCGCGCACATACGCGTAGCTCACGCCGCCCGTGGCAACGCCTTTTTGCCCCTTACCCGCAACAAGGTTGCGCGGGTAATCCGAAAGCCGCTCGCCCAAAACCGGGTTGCGCGCCTCGATGGCCAGGTGGCTTTCGTAGGAAAGCCGGGGGAAAATGGTCCACCGGGGGCTTTTCTCGAACCCTTCCGGGCGGTGCGTTTCGGGCGCGTCGGCCACCTCCACCGCGGCGCAGCCGTGGCAGACGCGGGTGGTGGGGCGCAGCAGCACCGGCGTGCGGTATTCCTCCGAAAGGCGGAACGCGTCGCCCACCATGGCGTAGGCTTCCTCGGGGGAGGAAGGGTCGAACACCGGCAGCTTGGAAAACTGCGCGAAGCGGCGCGTATCCTGCTCCGTCTGGGACGAGATGGGGCCGGGGTCGTCCGCCGAAACCACCACCATGCCGCCCTTCACGCCCACATAGGCCAGGCTCATGAGCGGGTCCGAAGCCACGTTGAGCCCCACCTGCTTCATGGTTACCAGCGTGCGCGCGCCCGCATAGGACGCGCCCGCGGCCACCTCCATGGCGGCCTTCTCGTTCACGGACCATTCCACGTAAACCGAGCCGTCGTTGTTTTTCGCCACGGTTTCGAGGATCTCGCTCGAGGGAGTGCCCGGATAGCCGCACACCAGATTGACTCCGGCGCGCAGGGCTCCCCAGGCGATGGCTTCGTTGCCCATCAGAAACTTTTTCATGCGGTCCCCCACCCTTTCGCTCCAAAACGGAGGTTCCAAAAGCGGTATTCTGCGGTTCTCCGGCCGGCGCGGATAAAATCCGTTTCCAAGCCGGAGAAAAGGGATAAAAATATAAAAAAAGACCTGTCCTCAAAAAAAGGACAGATCTTGCTCTGCGGTACCACCTTAATTGGTTTACGCTAAGGTAAACCCACTCGGAAATGCAAACACATTTCGTCCCGCTAACGCCGGGCCGCGTCTCGGATACTGGGCATAAAGCCGTTCCCCTCGCCCTCCGTGAACCATTTGCCGGACGGCCTGCCGCGGAGCTTCCATCGTCCTCCGCTCTCTTGGGGCGCCTGTACCGGTTTGACTTTCACATCAAAGGTTTCGCTTATGCGATTTTTTTTATTCTACCATGCCTTCGGAGCGTTTGTCAAGGAATCCGGCCGCTTTCCGCGCCGGCGCGGCACCCGTTCCAAACCACCGCGAGCACGGCGTCGAGCAGCCGCCCTACGGGAAGCCCGAGCTCCTCGAGCACGGGCGGCGTAGCGATGTGGGAAACGGCCCCGACGAGGATATGGGCCACGAGGCGGCTGTCGACATCCGCGCGGAACTCGCCCTGCCGCTTTCCCTCCTCCACGATGCGCGTGATGTTCGCAAAGATGAGCCTTTTGCGGTTTTCGTCGATCCTCTCATACGCCTCGGGCGCGCTGCGCCGGATATCGTCGAGCACGGCGGGGCTGATTCCGGAGGCAAACCGTGCCACCGGAACGATGAACTGCGAAAGCTTCTGCGCAAGCGGAAGCGATGGGTCCGACACGACGCGTTCCACCTGCGCGCCGATTTTCGCGGTGAAGTACTCCACGCAGCCCATCAGCAGCTCCCGCTTGGAGGCGAAGTGCTTATAAAGCGTCGCCTTGCCCACGCCGCAGCCGCGCGCGATCTGCTCCATCGTAACGCCCGAATACCCGGCCCCGGTGAACATCCGCAGCGCGGTTTCACAAATCCGGTCTTTCTGCTGCAATCCTTATGTCCTCCTCTGCTGTGAACCGTTTCGGCTTTTCCGCCGCGTTCCCTTTTCGCTCAAATCCTCTTTTTCTCAAATTCTTCTGTACTTTTTCAGCACCTGCGCGTTGAGGAACAGGAACACCGCCGTGAACCCGAGCAGCACGAACAGATCCGGCCCTATGGCGCGCAGGCCGAACCCGCGGAGCGCCACGTCCGTGAGGGCATTCGCGCCATAGGTGAGCGGAAACGCGCGGGAGAGCACGGCGACCCACGCCGGCGCGCCGCGCAGGCTGAACAGGCCGCAGAGCAGAATCTGCGGCACGATGACGACGGGGATGAACTGGAACAGCTGCAGCTCGTTGCGCGCGAAGGCGGAGAGCAGCGTGCCCAGCGAAAGGGAAACCGCCGCCAGCAACAGGTTGACGAGCAGCACCAGCAGGAAGCTGCCCCGGAACGTCACATGCAGCACGTTCATCATTTCCACCTGAACAACGAACGTCTGCACCAGCGCGAACGCGCCGAAACCCAGAAAATACCCCAGAACGATCTCGTACCGCCGCACGGGCGTGGCCAGCAGCCGCTCCAGCGTGCCGCTCACGCGCTCCCGCAAAAAGGCGACCCCCGCGATGAGGAACACGAAGAAAAAGATGAAAAAGCCCATGAGCAGCGGAGCGATGGTTTGAAACGTCCCCGTATCGTCCGAGCCGTTGAGGTAGTCGTACGATACGCCGGGCAGCGTGAGCGCGGCGGCGTTCGCAGCGGCGGTAATCCGCGGCGCGGCCGCTTGCGGCACAGCCGCCTGCCCGCCGGACTGCGCCTGCGCCTGCCGCAGCAGGATCTGCCGTACCTGTTTCTGCGCCTGCTGCGCAATCTGCTGCACCTGCCGGCGCACGGCCGCTTCCGCCTGTTCTTTGGAATACGCCGCCACAGCCGCGGCCACCGCCTTCTTTACGGCGGCCGTCACCGCCGTCTGCGTGCCTTCCACGTGCACAGAAACGGTGGGCGCGGAATAGGCGATCACGGCGTCCGTCCGGCGATATTTGAGAGCGTCCAGCGCGGCGGCGGAGCCGGAAACCGTCGTGACGTCCGCCTCCTTTTCGAGCGCGGATAAAAGCCCCGCCGGCAGCCCCACGGCCTGCACGCGGGGTTTGCCGATATCGACGCTCAGCACGGCTTCGAGCAAGAAGAGCACCAGCACCGGCACCACGAACAGCAGGGCGAGCGTCCGGGGATCTTTGACGAGCTGCTTCATCACCCGAAAGGCCATCGTCAAAGCGCGCATCTCAAACCGCCTCCTTTCCGTTTTCGCCGCAGAACCGCAGGAACGCTTCCTCGATGTTCGCCGCGCCGGTTTGGGCGAGCAGCCCCTCCGGCGTGCCGTCCGCGAGGATGCGCCCTTCCCGCAGCAGCAGGATGCGGTCGCAGCGCTCCGCCTCGTCCATCACGTGCGTGGTGGCGAGGATAGTGCAGCCCTCCTCTTTGAGTGCCCGGAATTTTTCCCAGAACTTCCGGCGCAGCACCGGGTCCACGCCCACCGTCGGCTCGTCCAGAATCAGCAGTTCCGGGCGCCCGAGCAGGGAAACGGCCAGCGAAAGCCGCCGCTTCATCCCGCCCGAAAAAAAGCGGACGGCCTTTTTCCGGTGCGCGCCGAGATCCGCAAAATCCAGCAGTTCTTCCGCGCGCGTTTTCGCCTCCGCGCCGCGCAGGCCGCACAGCCGCGCGAAAAACAGGAGGTTATCCAGCGCCGAAAGGTCGCCGTACAGCGCGTCGTCCTGCGCCATGTACCCCACGGCGGACATCGCCCCGAACGACGGCACGCGCCGGCCGAACACCTCGATTTTCCCCGCCTGAACCGCGCCCATTCCCATCATGGCCTTCACGAGCGTGGTTTTGCCGGAGCCCGAAGGGCCCAGCAGCCCCACGATCTCCCCTCTGGGAATTTTAACGCTCAGCCCGGGCAGCACCACCTGGCTGCCGAACCGCACCCACAGCCCTTCGATCGCGACCGCCGCCGTTTTTTCTTCCGCCGCCATCCCCCGCGCCTCCCTGCAAGAACTTCTAGAACCGATTTGGTTTTTACAGTTCTATAATGAACCGTGCGCCCGAAAAACGCAAGCGTTTTTCAAAAATTCCCCGCAAAAAGCGATCCGGCTTGCAGGAAGGGAGCGAATTGTATATACTTGGCATAGGGCGGCAGTTCGGCCGCCCGCGCGATATGCAATCGTTCGGAAAGAGGAAACGACATGCCCCTGCTGAGCTTTCGGGAATCCGCCTATGTCAAACAGCACCTGCGCGAGGTGCGGCAGATCACGTTCCGCCCGGGCGGCCCGGACGTGCTCCGCATCCATCTGGTTCCCCCCAAAAGCGGCCTGAATGCGGACGTTCCCTGCCTGATCGTGCTGAACGGCCAGGATATCCTCCCCATCCGCCTTTCCTGGGCCATCCTGCTGAGCGCGTGGATCGACGAGATCTCCCCCACCCACGGAAAAGAACTCACGGACGCCGACTGGAAGCGGATTCTAAGCAATACCGTGCGGGCCGTGCGCGGGGTGTACCCGCGGGTGCCGGAGGAAACTCTGCGCGGCGACCTGTGGCGCATCGCCGGCACGCTTGAGGATATTGCGGCGGGCAAAGCGCCAAGGGAAGAGATCGGCTTGCTTTCTTTGGGCGAGTACGCAAAATATATGACGGCGCCCCACCGCATGGATCTGATGATCAGCCCCATAAGCCGCGGCGGCGTTTGGAACTGTAACCAGAAATGCCTGCACTGCTATGCGGCGGGCCAGAAGCTGGCCGGAAGCGCGGAGCTTTCCACGGAGGACTGGAAAGAGGTTCTGCGCCGGTGCCGAAAGGCCGGCATACCGCAGGTGACGTTCACGGGCGGGGAGCCGACCCTGCGCGGCGACCTCGTGGAGCTGGTGGACGCCTCCCAGTGGTTTATCACGCGGCTCAACACCAACGGCGTCCTGCTGAGCGCGGAGCTGTGCGCGCGCCTGTTCGAGGCGAGCCTCGACAGCGTCCAGATCACGCTGTATTCGCGGGATGCGCAGGTACACAACCGCCTCGTGGGCGCGGAAAATTGGGGGAAAACGGCCGAGGGCATCCGCAACGCCCTCGGAGCCGGGCTGAGCGTCAGCGTCAACACGCCGCTGTGTGCCCTCAACGAGGGCTATGCGGAAACGCTGGAATTCCTCTGCGGGCTGGGGGTGCGGTACGTCACCTGTTCGGGACTCATCCTCACGGGGAACGCGCAGGAAAAATCCTCCGCGCAGACGCGGCTCTCCTCCGACGCGCTCTGCGGTATTCTGGGGCGCGCCGCGCCGTTTTGCCGGGAGCACGGCATGGAGCTGAATTTTACCTCTCCGGGCTGGGTGGAACCCGAAAAGCTGCTTACGTTGGGGCTGCCCGCCGTTCCCTCCTGCGGGGCGTGTTTGAGCAACATGGCGGTGGCGCCCGACGGTAGCGTCATCCCCTGCCAGAGCTGGCTTTCCGAAGAGCCGCTCGGGAACATGCTCAAAGACCCGTGGCATAAAATCTGGAACAGCCGCCGGTGCCGGCAGATCCGCAGCGTTTCCGCCGCCATGGAACACCGGTGCCAGCTGCGCGGCGCGGCGCAGGAGGGGGAATGCAGATGAAAAAGCTTTTTTGCCTGCTGGCGCTGCTCCCGCTTCTTCTGCTCACCGCTCCCCCCGCGGTAAAAGCGGCCTCCCCGCTCGACGAGATCGAAAATTACCAGGTGATCGTGGACCCGCAGAAGGACGGCACTCTGAACATCGCCTACCATGTGGATTGGAAGGTGCTCAACGACACGAGCGAAGGCCCCCTCGCATGGGTGCGGATCGGCATTCCCAACCGGTATGCCGACACGCTGACGCCGATCTCCCAGAATATCCGCAAAATCCAGTACACCGGCGACGGCGGGGATTACGTGCGCATCGATTTCGATAAAAGCTATTACGCGGGGAACGTCGTCTCGTTCTCCTTTTCCATCCACCAGTCCCATATGTTTACGCTCGACAAAAGCACCGGCGGCTGCAGCTATTCGTTCACGCCGGGGTGGTTCGACGCCATCAACGTCCGATCCATGACGCTTTTGTGGAACAAGGCGAACGTCGGGAAATCGGATGCCTCCGGCTTGAGCGGCAATTACCTCACCTGGGCCTCCCCGCTCGCCGCCGGCCAAAAGCTGACGGCCAGTATAAGCTACCCCGCGGGCGTATTCGATACGAGCGCCGGCGGGCAGCTGGATTCCGCCGCCGGTTCCTCTTCCAATATCGACTCCGTTTCGGAATCGGATTCGGAATCCGATTCCGATGCTCCGTTCGCCGTTTTTATCCCGATCGTGCTGTTTGCCGGATTTTTTGTGCTTTCCCTCATTCTCCGCATCCGCGGGGGCGGTTACCGGGGCGGTTTCGGCGGCCGTGGCCGGGGCGGCTTCTGGGGCGGCGGACCGTTCATCGGCGGGGGCGGCGGAGGGTGCGCCTGCGCCAGCAGCTGCGCCTGTGCGTGCGCCTGCGCCTGCGCGGGGGGCGGACGCGCGGGCTGCTCCGCAAAGAATTTTTACGGCGCCGCGGTTCCGCTCAGGGAGCTTGAAAAACAGCTCCGGGAAGAAAACGGGGAAACGGCGAAAAAGTAAGCGTTCCAATTTGTAAAAAACACCCCCGTGAACTGCGCGCGCTAAAAGGACACGGTTTTGTGCTGCGTAGCGCAGCAAAATGGGGCGGAACGTCCCTAAGCGTCGTTTTGGCCGGGTTTGCAAAACGCATCGTTATGCGTTTTGCAATACCCTCTCGCTGAGGCATACCGGCAGAGCAAAAATCAGCGGTAAGGCTTTTTGTTTTCCGTCATGCCGACGAGATAGTCGATGCTGATTCCATAAAACTGTGCGAGTTTAATGAGCGAAACGCTGGGAATATCCAGCGTGCCGCTTTCATAACGGGAATAAGTCGTTTGGCTGATGTTCAATAGATCCGCCAGCGTCTGTTGGTTCAAATCCCGATCTTCCCTCAAGTCCCGCAGTCGTCGGTACATTGCATTCACCCCAACGACATTGTAGATTATGCGGTAATCGCATATTGCGTTTTATACGTTTTCGCATAAAATGGATTTTGCAAGAATCAGAAAATAACGGGGTGACGAAAATGGCGGATTATCAACAACGGTGCAGCGCATTGAATTTATGCGTCAAAAGTGTCTCCGCCTCCATTGCTTCCTTTTGGGGGTGCAGATTCAAGAAATTCTGAAAATAGTTGGTCATGTCCGGCGTGCTGAGCGAAGAAAGCAGGTTGTTCACCCCATAAGCTGCGTCGTAACGTTCTGCGCATGTTGCTGCGTTATCAATTCCATGCGCTGCTTGTAGATGGAACGATTTGTGGAGCCGGAAAAATAGTGCCCGATATAGAGCATGGCCGCCTGTGCAACTACCAGGAGCACCATCATCATCGAGAGGATTCGGCCGAATGTCATGCCGCTGTTTTTTCTGGGCTTGTCCGACATAGAGGCCTCCTCACTCGCCTGCCTGCACCTTCAGACGGCTCCTGTATTCGTTCGGCGACAAACCGGTCTGCTTTTTGAAAAGCTCGGAGAAATAATTAGGGTCTGTATAGCCGACCTTCTCCAAACCTCATACACATAATACTGCCTGTCGGCCATCAGTTCCATTGCATGTTTCATGCGCACGTCGGTGAGATACCGCAGAAACGTCTCGCCGTTGCGCTTAAACAGGGCGGAAAGATAGCCCGGTGAGATGTAAACCTGCTCGGCCACGCCGCGCAGATTGAGACTTTCCGCATAGTGTTGGCGAATATACTGTTTGGCCCGCGCCAGAACCGAGGTATCGCTGTCCGAGTGCACATCGGCTGCGGCCGGCGGGCAATCGGCCGCTTTTTCCGGCATGGCGGTATCCAAAAGGATCGCAGGTAGCGGAAGCAGGTTGAGGCTGTTTGGTTCCTGCCGCCTCATCTGCTCCTCCGCGGCCTGCAAAGAGCGGTGCAGCAGCCAGGGTCCCGCCGCAGCAGGCCCGGTAACGACCGAAAACGTGGATTTGAAAAGTCCGCGGCATTGCAGCAGCGTGTGCAGAAGGCTTTCGAACGGCTCACGCCACGGGGAGCCCTGCATCATCAGGCGGGCGCTCATATCCGCGCGGTTTATCAAATGGTAGGCACGACCTGGGACGTCCCACCCGGAATTCAGGATGAAATCGAGCGTAAACGCTTCGAGATCGATCTCCTGAGGCAAAAGCGATGGGCGCAATGCCTCGAAACGGTCCACACGCAGGAACGCCGCCGAATACGCCCCTTTTCCCAGCATCACCTCGGCCTCAGCCGCGCACTGTTCCAGATCCGCGCCGGGCACCACGCCGCGGAATAGGTCGTCTAAAAAGATTTCGCGTACCGTTTGGCCGAGCCTTTGCATTTTCAGCTTCTGCTCCGCAAGGCGATGCACTTCATATCCCTGACTTGCGAGGCGCGCGGTCAATTTCCGGATACAGCGGTTCAGCTCGCTGAAGTCGAGCGGTTTCAGCAGATAGTCCGACGCCCCGAACTGGATTGCTTTGCGCGCATATTCAAAATCGCTGTAGCCCGAGAGGACGACGACGGAAATATACGGGTATTGCTCCGAAACGGTTTTCATTAGGGATAGCCCATCCATAAAGGGCATGCGGATATCCGTCAGGATGATATCCACGGGATGCACAGCCAGAAACTGCAGCGCCTCAAATCCATGTGAACAGCAACCGACCGCGTGAACCCCGAGGTTTTCCCACGGCCAGCCATTCAGACCGTCCCGGATTTCCTTTTCGTCGTCCACGATCAAAATGTGAAGCATTCTTACACCTCGTTTCTCACACCGCCCAGAAAACACAGCCGCACTTCTTATGTAAGTCGAAATATATCGGAATCACGCCCTCGCTTACGTGTACAATCTTCTCGGACACAGTTTGCAGCCTCCTTTTCGGCGCAAGGCGAAGATTTAGTACCGTGTCTGGAACAATAAGCATATGGTAAAAGATCGCCGCAACGCCATCACCTGAACAGATAGGTGGCGTTGCGGCACGCTTTCGAATATCCGCTGAATTGGGCGCATGCGCCCAGCAGATGCGATGGTGCAATATTTACAAAGCGGACATCACGTTGCCGCCGCATACCGGTATGTATGCGCCGGTAATAAAGCTTGCCAGGTCGGACGCCAGAAAAGCCACAACGTTGGCGATTTCCTGATCGGTTCCCCTGCGTTTCAGCGGCACTTTTTGCTCATACTCGGCGGAATGCTCGCTCCCGGCCAGCCGGTCCTGTTCGCTGATGGTCCAGCCCGGGGCCACCTGGTTGACGGTGATCTGGTATTCTCCGACTTCCTTCGCAAGAACTTTCAGCACCCCGTCCATGCCCCTTTTGCCGGAGACATATGCCGACTGGGTCGGAAATTGCTGCATGGAGCACTCCGTATTGATACCGATGAATCTTCCCCCTTTCTTCTCCATCATATGCGGAATAAAAGCCTTCGCCATCAAGACGTTCTGCATGACACAGGAACGGAATTGGCTCTCGTAATCCTCCGGGGATTGTTCGAGGACCGTCTCCCATCGATACTGGATGACGGCATTGTCCACGACGATATCGGGGGCAAACCGCCTTTCCTTCAGCTCATCCCTCATCCGGAGGACGGAAGAAAAATCCGTCACATCCGCCCGGGCGATCGTTGCCCGTCCGCCTCCCGTCCGGATTTCCTCCAGCAGTGCGTTTGCTTTTTCTTCGTTGCTGTTATAATGGATAACCACATCCGCCCCACACTGCGCCATCGTGCGCACCATCACCCTCCCCAACTGGCCGGTGGCCCCGGTTACAATCGCGGTTTTTCCCGTCAGATCGATCTTCAGCATAGGAACCTCCATCCCGCCGCTTTGCGGCGATCGCGTTGCACAGTTTCATATTTTGCCTTGGCAGTAAAAAGTCTGCTCTGCACAAGTAAAAGCGCGCAACGCCGCTCCGGCGATAGGCCGGAGGCGGCGTTTTGATTTCCGCGGGCATCGTTTTACTGCACGGCGCCGGCAGGGGCGGATCTCGAAGAATAGGCGATTCCGCAGGCTCAGCAGAATAACGGCCGCGTTCAGCGTGCACAGGATGTCGATACAGTCCTTATCGTCATCTTTCGAAGTCCCGCTCCCCGGAATAGACGCGCAGCGTGATGCGATGCCGCTCACCCGCCTGCGCCCGCTCGCACAGCAGGAAGGCGCGTTGGTTGATGTCGCGGATCTGGATGAGGTGTCTGTCCACATAGACTTTGAACTGCGGGTCGACGAGCTCCCACTCGTTTTCGCACCCAGTCGTCAGCTCGGAAAAAACCTTTTTGCCAGCAAACACCTCCGGAACTTTTGCATCCGCCATAAACCAGAGGCGCGTGCGGGTGCCCTTCCGGAATTTAGGTTTCCATCAGTGGCCAAATCGAGCTTTTTGAAGGGGACGGTCTCAAAGTCGAACTGCTTGCAGGAACCAACAGGGGCGGCATTAATCAGGGATAATTGTCCATCTCAGTCATCTCCTTCTAGGCGGTTGTCAGGGAGCATAGGGGCCTTAACCCTTTGTGGCGCCCTGCATGCTGAACCCCTTGGACATGTAATTTTGCGAAAGCGCATACAACAGAATAGAGGGAATGGCATAGAGGATAGAATAGGCTGCTAGAGGACCATAGGCAATCAGGCCGTGCATGCCGAAGAACTGGTAGAGTTGCACGGAGGCCGGCAGATTACCCGCGGAGGTTAACAGGATGAAGGGCACGAAAAAGTTTCCCCAACTGCCCGAGAAGGTGAACACGGCGACGGTGAAAATACCCGGCACCATCAGCGGGATAACGATGTGGACGAGGCTTTGCAGCGCCGAGGCACCATCCACCATCGCCGCCTCCTCCAGCTCCAGAGGCACAGAATCCATAAAGTTTTTCATCAGCCAGATGGCGTAGGGAAGCGAAGATGCCGTCATAAAAAGTATAACACCAAAAACACTGTCGTAGAGGTTGATCATGACGAATTCTTCATAGACGGGGATCATGACGGCCGTGATGGGTAGGGATGCCATAAACAGAATGGTGTACATGAAGATCTTTTTAAAACGGAGCTGATAGCGGGAAAGGGGATAGGCCGAGAGCCCCGCCACGATGACAACGAACAAGGTCTGGAAAATCGAGATCACAAGGCCAATCGCAAATGCGTGTGTGTTCGACCTTTTGGAAACCACGGTGATAAAGTTTTGGAGCGAAGGATGTGCCGGCAACTTGAGTATAATACTGGCATTGGTGTCCAGCGAAGCAACGACCACCCATAATAGCGGGAGCAGAAAAACGATACCGATGATGACGAGGATAAAATAGGGCAGTGCTTTGCCAAACAACTTGTTTCTCATATGCAAGGACACGTTGATCTTCCTCTCTGCAGCAAGGTACCGGAATATTCGGCTGAATCATAGATCCGATTTCATGGCTTTCACATAGAAAATGCTCATAGCGGCGCCAATGAGCAGCAGGATCATGGAGATGGCGGTCCCGTAGCCAATCTGATAGTTTAAGAATGCCTTTTGATACATCAGGATAGGGAGCGTCGTGGTCTTGTTGCCGGGCCCCCCGCCGGTCATTGTATAGATAAGCCCAAACACACCCAGCGTCTGTAAAGTGTTCAGGATCATATTCGTGACGATGGAATCCTTGATATAGGGCAGGGTGATTTTAGCAAGGGTTGTCAGCTTGCTCGCGCCGTCCACAGTGGCAGCTTCCTCGATCTCAGAGGGGACATTATCGAGGGCCGCTTGAAAGATCAACATGGAAAAAGCGGTACCATGCCATATGTTCGCAAGGATGATGCTCAGCATGGGGTGGGCATAGAGCCAGGAAACGGCAGGGATGCCGAAAACGCCGAGGATCGTGTTCAGCGTGCCCTGGTCGCTCAAAAAGGTCATCATGCAAAACGCCACGATGATCTCCGGGATAATCCATCCCGTGAGGACACAGATGCCGACGGCCCGCCGGAAGCCGGCGTTTTTGCCCTTCATCAATAAGGCGATGACGAAGCCGAAAAACTGCTGGCCGATGAGGGACGAAAAGACAAGAAAGATCAGGGTGTTGAGAATGCTGACGCCGACGGTAGAATCCTTGAACAGCATCGAATAATTTGTGAGGCCCACAAACTGGGTGTTTTGCGAGCCCACGCCGGTGAGGGCGCTGTTTGTGAAAGAAAAATAAAAGGTAAGCAGGATGGGACCGATAAAAAACACGCACAGGAGCAGAACGGCGGGCAATAATAGTACATACTGACTGATATGTCGCCGGGTTCGATGTACTGTATTCTCCATATGGAAATTCCTCCACTTTTTATCAGGTTGCCATGCCGAACGCGGTTCAGCGGAGGCGCAGAATTTAGAATCTTGCGTTCAGGATAAGGAAAAGCGGGGCGTACAGACGTTGCCGTATATCAGAGTCTGTACATCCCGCTTTCCTGCGATTCTGGGGCTGCCGCCCTGTAGAACCACCGCCGGACGACGATTACATCTTATTTGGTAACGGTATGATCGGTACCGACAATCTGCTTGACATCGCTTGCGTAGGTCGCCATCGCCTGTTCGGGGGTTTTTGTGCTTGTAACAACGGATTCCACCATGGTCTGGATTGCGGTGGAAACCTTTGGATAGTTGGAATCTGCAGGGCGGAACTGTGCGGTTTCAAGAAATTTGGAAGCGATGCCGTTGAACGGGATGCTGGTATATGCGGAATCCTGTGCGACGTCGGTGCGCGTGGTGAGGGTGCCCTGCGCCTTTTCAATATTCATGATGTTGTCTTTGGAGGAGGCAAACTGGATGAATTTCCACGCCGCGTCCTGGTGGGCCGAATTTTTCGGAATGGAGAATGCCCATCCGCCCGACATAGTGATGGTGCCAGGGTCCTGCCCCTTGCTGGTGGGCATTGCGGCCAGACCGAGCTTGGAGGTATACTCCGGCCACGGGGACGAACCGTTCGACATATAATTGTAGCCGATCCAAGTGCCCATCAGGAAAATGCCGAGTTTCCCCTTGTTGAGGAACGATGAAACGGCGACATTGCTGGCCTGGCTGTTAATGACATCGGAGAGTTTAGGGCCGTAGCCGCTTTTAAAGATGGTCTGGAGAAGCTGCAGCGAAGCGAGGATACCAGGGCTGCTGACGATGTATTTATTGTCGCTGTCTACGAGCCGTTCGCCCGTGCCGTACAATAACATCTCATACTCCTGTATGGAGGTTCCTTCACCCTCGGCCTTGGAAACGGGTGCCCAGAAGGGAACGACATCCGGGCACTTCTCCTTGATCGCCTTGCAGGCACTCAGAATATCGTCCCAATTCTTGGGCTGCCAGTTTGCGGGCAGACCTGCCTTGGCGAATACATCCTTGTTGTACCACAGTCCGCGGGAATCGGTGTTGTAGGGCACGCCGTAAACGTTCTTATCCGAGCCGGTGACGCCCTGCTTGATGTTCGTGATGAATTTGCTCCAGTCGCTCCAGTTGTTCACTCGGCTCGTAAGGGGCTGCAAATAGCCCGCCGCCGCATCGGAGTTGATGAGAAAGGTGTCTTCCGTCACCACATCCGGGCAGGTCTTGGCGGATTTCATCTCCAGATCGAGCTTCGTATAGAAGGTGTTTTCATCCGCGGTAATAGGCACCGGTTTGACCGTGATATCCGGATTCTGGGCGTTGAACGCTTTGGTGACACCGGCGAGCCAGGTGCCGAATGGATCCGTGGTGCCGCTGATCTGGTAGGCTATGGAGACTGAGGATTTGCCACCTGAAGAGGAACCTGCGGTACCGCTGTTGCTGCCTTGACTGCATCCGGCCAAGGCGCTTGTGGAGAGGACTGCCAGACTGAGCAAGAACGCGACTGCCTTTTTCATTACAATCAACTCCTTTTGTATTTATTATACAATGTATAGAATATTCCATTGTGTATTTCGTACACTGTATAATTTGCAAATATAGATGGTTTCGTATAAAGTCAAACATATAAACAAAAACGTCAAATCGTATAATCAAATACCTGCTATTTTTTCAATTCAACTTGCTCGTGCCTGGTGCTGCCATTGACTGCCGCCATATGATAGGTATCTTCCTTTCTAATTTCAAGTAGCATTTCAGCTATAGGCTGAGATAGGGCCTTTTTTCCCTTACACCGCTCCCGGATGCAGTCATATTCCGCACGAGGGTAAGCTGCCCCTTGGCTGATAGGCACGATGGGATACAGGCGGAGTATTGACTGAAGTGGCAGGAGCACTTCCGGGATATGCCCATACCCTTTATGAATCCAATTCCGCTTCCCTGAGTTTTTCATCGATGGCACTGAGCCCTTCAGTGATTTCCACGGTCATGCGGTGTATGATTGACTCGCCGGGCTTTAAAAAGGGCAGCATACCGCTCTGTCTGGCGTGCGCCCGGCCGAGCACATCGCAGTTGCCGGGCTCCAGCCCCAATACATACTCCCCGCATCCCATGGATTTCCACTGTGTAAACTGTGGAAGGGTCGCCGGATCGAACGTTATGGTTTCCATCAGGGCAAGGCGGCTGTTTAAAATTCCTACAGTGGCGAGACCGTCCTTCCTTTTTTTCAAAGTGTGAAAGTATACTTTCTCCCTGCAGCCTGCTGTAGGTTTCGAGATTTCGGTGTATTCGCTAAGGCCTTCCTTGGCATCGCTATCACGCGGCACCACGCCGGCGGAAGGGATAAGGACCCGGCATCCCTCGTTCAGCATCGGATACCCGATATTGAAGTGATACAACAGCATAAACGGTGTATCCGAAAAGCCGTGGTTTGCCACCGTGTCGTCGATCGCAATGGATGTGCCGTCGGTCGCACAGCCGATCACCCGATGAAGCTCCAGATTTTCGCCGAACATGCGGGATTCCCTGACCCTCCCGGACACCGTGATGCGTTTTTCGCCGGCGATGTTCTGCGTTTGGGGGCAGACCTCAAAGGCCGGTGTGTTGGAGATGACGCCGTGGAGGCCGAGCGCCTCGCCCCCGTCGCTGCAGGCGGCACCCATATAACTCAAACCGCAGGTTGTCAAAAGGCCGACGTGAAAATTCCGGAAAAATCCTCTCGAAGCATCCTCCTGGAAGTATCTTGATCCGGTAAGTCCCGTGGAAGACACGAAAGACATATTCACGCCTTTGTAGCGCAGGCCAAAGAGATCCATTCCCCTGTCGGGCAACACGGTAAATTCAAGCCCTTCGGAGGTATATACGTTGATTGCCCGCATGCCGTCGGCTTTTGAGCCGATGACGCGATAATCCGTGATTCCGTATAGCTGCGAGGGGCTGCCGATGTATTCGGAGACGTTCTTCACAATCCGTTCCTCCATGTAAAACGAAAACCACGGGCGAGAATCATCAGCGGTATTTGGCGTATTCGTTGCAGAGGCAATAGAGCGGGGCTTCGTCCTCCTCGATTTCCACGTACCGCGGGGCAGGCTCGTAAAACCGGTTGTCGACCGAATCGTCGTTGAACATCGAAACCTCGCCGATCAGCGCATCGCCGGTGCCCTCCTCCGACCAGAATTGATGATAAAGCATCGGGTAAAGGGAGATGCTCTCCCCGGGCGCAAGCCGGAGCACGGTACCCGCGGGAACTTCAAAGTTCCTTCCGTCCACCGATGCCTTCACCGGCGTATCGGCGAATTTTTCGTCGGGGGTCGAATTGTAGAGCTGGATCATCAGGTTGCCGCCGCCCCGGTTGATGATATCCTCCCGCTTGCTCCAGTGAAAATGGTAGGGGGTGACCTGCTTTTCCGCGGAGATCATGATTTTTTCCGCGTAAGGCTTCTGCGGTCCCGCCGCATGGAGCCGGCCGTTCCGGATTGTGAACGCGGTAAAGCCGTAGCCTTTAAAATCGTTTTTACCGAAATCGGTCACGTCCCATCCCAAAGCCGCTTCGCGTATCTCGTCATACTCCGGGGATCTGTTTTTCCATTCCTCGGCTTTCCAGTAAGCGAAAGGCGGCAGATGAAAGTTTAAGGATCTGGTCAGGTCGATTGCCTTCGCAATGGCCCGGTTTATTTCGGAACGTTTCAAAAACAGGAACCCCTTTCAACGAAATCATCAGAATCCGGATTGCCGGGCTGCCGGTCAGACCGTCACCTTGAGCGTGATGATCTCGAACGGTTTGGCCTCGACACTTACGGTGCCGCCGGCGTGCGCAAGAACTTCCAGGGCCTCCTCGTTGAGCCCGGCGCTTTCCACTTTCTTTACCTCAAAGCCGAAGGTCACGCCGCCGGAAACCGCTTTGTCGGTGGAATTGAAGAAGCGAACGAGATACGCATCGTCGAATTCGCATTTTTTAAAGGCGGAGAGGATCAATTCCCTGCGGCTGAAGCGCAGGAAGCAGCGTTCGGCAGGGAGGTCTCCCTTGGCACCTGCCGGTACCTGCAGGGACCGGAGAGCCACGTTGAATTCGTGGGCGCCCACATAGGATTCGCTGCTCTGCCAGTCGCCCTCGTGCGGGATCAGGCTGTATTCGAAGCGGGATGTGCCCAGGCACTGTGCGTCCGGGGCCTTTTCATTCCACCCGCCGGGTTCCGCGCGCGTTTTCAGCGTCTGGCGGCTGATCTGCTCCACGCATCTCAGGAGCGTCAATGCGATCACCGACTGCCCGTTTTCATGATAGACTTCGTATTCGTTCAGCCCGCGGTTGGCGACGGTCAGGCCGTACGCTCCGTCGTTGACCTCGCAGAAATCTTTTTCGGGATGGGTGCTGAAAATTTCGTGCGGATTCGGCTCGGCCGGGGGCTCGACGGGCCTCCTGTCGACCGAAAACGCGCCGGAAGACCAGGAGTATTCCGAAAATACGCTTGTTGGGAACAGCACGCGCAGACGATGGTATTTCGCCCTGTTGTCCACGGTGGTTCTGATGTCCACGCGTTTGACCCCGCGGTTGAGCACGATCTCCACCGTAAAAGCGCAGTCGACGGTCTCGGCGGTCCTTGCCGTGTTCAGCCCGACCAGCGAAGCGGGCGTGTGCATGACGCCGGCAATTTCGAGAACCTCGCGAAGCTCGCTTCTTTCCTTGACGGCTGCGGTAACGGTAGCTGGATCGATGGCCGCGCGGCTGTCGCTCTCCGGCGGGCAGTAGGTGTATTCGTCGCCGCAGTCTCCGCCGTCGGCAAAGGTGTTGAGCCCTTTCAGCGTCCTGCCGGTGGCGAGGTCGGTCACTGCGATGCTGCCGTCGGCGCCGGGAACGATTCTGAAATATTCGTTTTCGATTTCGCATTTCTCCGAACCGGCAGAAGATATCTTTATTACGTCTCCGTAATGCGGCACCACCTTGAATGTCTTGTACCCCATTGCCGGGACATTTTCGGCAAGGAAGGAAATCCTGCAACGGTTGACGTTATACTGATGCGGAAAGCGGAAATAATCGAGATCGAGCTTATTGCTCACGAATGCGCTTTCCAACACGCACGCGAGCTTTTTGTCGCCGTCGAAAACCTCGAACGACGTCGGCAGCGGCCGTGCAGCCCTCAGTTCCTCCCCGAAAACCTCCAGAACGGAGCCGTCGTCTTTCATATTCATGTGGTCATGCTCGGAAAGGAGCTGCGCGTCCACGTCGACCGTCGCCTCCAACACGTCGGTGCGCGGGTTCGATGTGGTGTTGAAGACGGTAAGCGCATATCCGCCCTCGAAGTCGGCCGTATCGATGCGCCGGTAGAATTTAGCGAGCAGTTCATCGAGTTCCCCGGCGATTTCATAGATCTGATGGAATCGAAAGAGCATATCGCGGTGGACTTCGTCGACGGAGCAGCCGCAGATACTGTCGTGCGGGAGATTCTGAAGCAGATACCTCCATGCAAGTACGAAAATGTCTCTCGGATACGCATTTCCCTGAAGGGCGGCAAAGGAGTAAACCGGCTCCAGGTAGTTTTCGAGAAGATGGGAGGAGCGATGGTATTCCTGCTTGAGGTAGGTTCTTGTCGATAAAGTGGATGCGAGGAGAACGGCCGTATGGGTGCCGCATAGTTCGCCGCGGATGGTTTCAAGTTCCGTTCCGGCCAGCTTTTCTTTAAGCTCCGTCATGAATCGGGGAAGCGTCGTGTGAATGATCCTGCCGTTTTTCATCAACGGATTTGTTTTCTTGAGCAAGCCGGAAAGATATGGCACCGGTTCAAGATGATCGCCGCCATTGGAGTAGTAGATCAGGTCGGTGGATGACATGCCGGCATAGCGGGCGATGTAGCTGTCCAGACGCTTTGCGGTCGCTGCAGGGTCGTCGGGCAACTCCGCGCCCGTTGCATAACTGTCGGGCAGCAGCACCGCGAGCACTTTGCTTCCGTCGGGGCTCTGCCAATTGAATTCGGTCTTGTCAATCTCGGCGGTAGCGCCCCTCCAGAACATCGCGCTTTTCATGCCGAGCTTGCCGAGAATCTGCGGCATCTGCGACGGATGCCCGAAGGAATCGGGCAGGTAGCCGATCTGCATTTTCTCGGCGCCGAACTCTTTGGCGACGCGCGAACCCATCAGGTAATTGCGGATGTGCGCCTCGCCCGTGATGAGAATCTCGTCGGGCAGGATGTACCACGGGCCGATGACAAGCCTGCCGTTGCGGATATATTTTTCAAGGCGCTCCCGGTTATAGGGCTTGACCTCAAGGTAATCGCAGAGCGGCAGCGCCTGGCCGTCGAGCATGAACGAATAGAAATCGGGGTCGTTGTCGAGGATTTCAAGCAGATCATCGATCAGGTGGGTCAGCTTGATGCGCGTTTTCTGGTAGTTCATGTACCATTCTCGATCCCAATGGGTCTGCGTAACGGCGCACAGTGTGTACTTTTTCTCCATGTCAATCACTCCAAAACAAATTATTGAAGAAAAAAACGAAAATGGAAAAAGGCATAAAATTACGCTCGGTTTGCCAGTGGAGAATTTTGGGTACATGGCCTCCGAACGACGTATTTGCCTCATTACGTCCAAAATATGCCTGATATGCATGAAAATAATATATAAATTTCATCAATAGTATGAATCATTTACTAATTAAAGTCAAGGCAAATTAATAAAAATATCTTACAAATTCAAAAAAATAAAATTGTCTATTTTGATGGGCTGGAAATCGAGAATCCGTAAAATTGTGTGTCCGTCATATAGTATAATATTAGGGTTAGCGAACTAAAAAATGGCCATGCAATTCTGTCCTGACCAGACACCGTTTTGAGACACCATTCCTTAAGGGAGACAGGTAATCATGAAACCCATAGAGAAGAATATAATCAAGCCGAAAAATCCTCAATTGCTGAGGAAGATGAACCGGGCCGACATATTAAAGCGCCTCGCAACGCGAGGCATGGCCAGCCGCATCGAGCTTTCCAAAGAATTGCACCTGACCAAAATGGCCATCAGCACAATCATATCCGAGATGCTCAACGAAAATCTTGTAGAAGAATGCGGCGCGATCAACGAGAAGAAATCCGCTTCACCTGCTTCTCTGGGGCGCAAGCGCACGGCGCTTGCTATTCCGGCCAACAGGATCAATGCGATCGGCATCTATATACTCAGATATCAGATCCACGGCGTTGCAATCGACATCAAGGGAAACAGGTTCTTTACGACTTCGGTCGATTTGCCGGTCGATACAGGTAATGCGGAATTTTCTGCGTTGATTATTTCCGTAATTGAAAAGATCCTTGCGGCAAACGCCAATACCCCCTTTGTCGGCATCGGTATCGCATCCATAGGCCCTCTCGATATTTACCGCCAGTGCATACTGGATCCTCCGAATTTCCGCAAGATAAAAGATTTTAGCATCGGCGAGGTCGTTCACGAGCGCTTTAGACTGCCGGTTTTCCTTGATAACGATATGAACGCCGGCGCGTTGGCCGAGATTCTGTACGGAATCGCCAAAGAAAACAAGAACATCGTTTATCTGGGCTTAGGCAGCGGCGTGGGCTCCGGCATCATCATCAACGGGCAGATGCTGCACGGCAGTTACGGATATGCAGGCGAGTTCGGGCACATATCTGTCAAAATGGACGGGCCCGTCTGCTCTTGCGGGCGCCGCGGCTGTTTGGAATTGTATACAAACACACTCAGCCTGCTCGAGAAGACGGAAACCGGTTCGATAGACGAACTGGCCGCAATCCTTTCCGGCGACACAATACCTGGAAAAATTGCGGACTGCCTCGAGGACTACAGACTGGCGGTGCTCAGCGCGGCGGTGACGGCATGCAACCTGTTCGATCCGGAAATGGTAATTATCGGAGATGACGGGTCAAGACTAATCCAGCCTTTTTTGGGGCAGATGGAGGCCGAAATGAACCTGCAGATTTTTCAGCACGGTTTCCACAGCATAAGGCTCGCAACCTCTTATTTCGGCAGCTCGGCCCCCCTGATCGGCGCGGCTTCGCTGGTTTTTCAAAAGGTGTTTAATGCCGAATTGGAGGTCGAATAATCCGAGTGAGCCATGCCCCGAAAACCGGCTCTGCATCGCTGTCGTGAAGGATCTCTGCACAAAAAAGCGGCCGTGCCAATAGAAGTTCGCAATTTCGAACTCCGAAATGTGAATCGGGCAGTGTTTTGCAACAACCTGCAGCTGAACCGCTGCCGGCAAAGGCCGGCAGTGGTTCCGTTTGATGATGCAGTCGGATTTTTTCGTGTGCAAATCCCATTCGCCGGCGAGGCTGAGCGGGTGCGTTTTGCGTCGTATCCGTCATTCGCTGGCGGAACGCCCCGTGTGCTTGCGGAAAACCGTTGGGGAAACGCCGACTTTCTCCTTGAACTGGCTGGAAAAATAGTGCTCGTCGGCAAAATGCAGATGGATGGCGATTTGCTTGACGCTCATGCCGGTGTTCAGGAGCATCAGCTTGGCGATTTCCAGCCGCCTTTGCAGCAGATACTGATACGGCGTGACGAAAAATTCCTTTTTAAAGATTCGAACGACCTGGGAGGGGGAGCGGTAGATGACGTTGCCCAGCTCTTCCAGCGAAAGGCTGCGCCCGGAATTCCGGTCGATATAGCCCCGCAGCTTCAGCGCCTCCTCCGAATACCGCTCGGCCGTGCGGTTCAGGCTCTGCGAGAGTTTGATCAGGATCTTGTGGTAGATTGTGGAAGCCTCTATGGAAAAATCCTCGCTGCTCCTATCCAGCGCGTTTTTCGCAAGGTCGAGGAGTTCGAAGAGCAGGTTTTTCGTATCCGCTCCCTGCACGTGGGTGACGGTGTCGAGCCCATATACATGGATCAGGCTGTCGATCAGAGAGCCCCTGGCATTGACCCAGATCTTTACCCACGGGTCCTTCGCGCTGGAATAATACCAGTGGCTGCTGTGCCTGTGCAGCAGGTAGGTGTCGCCTCTGGCCGCCGTGAACTCTTCCGCATCCGTTTTTACCGTGCCCTGCCCGTCGAGGACGTATTCGAGCACATAGATCGGGCTGTCTTTTCGCCGGATGGAATAGCTGCCGTCGCAATAGGAAATCCCGGCCATTTCCATAAAAAAGGGGGCGTTTTCCGCACCGCCGTCCAAGAAACTGTAAGTATCCTCCCGCATGCCTATAATCCTCACCTTTTCATCAAGTTTTCGCATTTCTGTCCCCTATTATAGCGATATACTATAAGCAAGCAATAGTGTACGCGTAAAGGAGAATAGAAATGGAAATTAATATTCCGCGGCCGGAATACCCCAGGCCGCAGATGGTGCGGGAAAAGTGGCTGAATCTGAACGGCGAATGGCAGTTTGAAATCGACCATGGGAAAAGCGGGAGGGAACGGAAGCTGTATGAAAGCGCCGGGCTGAGCGGCCGGATTCTGGTGCCCTTCTGCCCCGAGAGCAAGCTCTCGGGCGTGGAATACAAGGATTTTATGCCGGCTGTGTGGTACCGGCGGGAATTCGCAATTCCGGAAAGCTGGAGCGGAAACCGGGTTTTGCTGCATTTCGGGGCGGTGGATTACCACACCGAGGTATGGATCAACGGCGCGCTCTGCGGCAGCCACGACGGCGGTTATACTCCGTTCTGCTTCGACATCACGGATAAGCTCGCCCAGGGGACGAACTGCGTCGCCGTCTATGCGGAGGACGATGTGCGCTCCGGGCAGCAGCCCGTTGGCAAGCAGTGCACCGAATATTTTTCACGCGGTTGCTCGTACACGCGGACGACCGGCATCTGGCAGACCGTATGGCTGGAATGCGTGTCCCCCGTTCATGTGTCGGACTTCCGGGTCGTTCCCGACGCCGACAACGGCTCCGCGTACCTGACCGCGTCCGTCAAGGGCGATGCGGACGGCTGCACGCTGCGTGCCAAAGCGCTGTACCGCGGCGCCGTTGCCGGAACCGGCAGCGCCCGCGTGGCCGGCTCCGGGGCGAACCTCAAGCTGGAGCTCTCCGAAATCCATCTCTGGGGGCCGGGCAGCCCCGAGCTGTACGACCTGGAATTGGAGCTTGTGAAAGCGGGCGAAGCAATCGACCGTGTCACCGGCTATTTCGGTTTGCGGAAGATCTCGCTTCGCCGCAACGCCATCTGCATCAACGATAAAATCGTGTTCCAACGCCTGGTGCTCGACCAGGGCTTCTATCCCGACGGCATCTACACCGCCCCCACGGACGGGGATTTGAAGCGGGATATCGAGCTTTCTCTGGCGGCGGGGTTCAACGGCGCGCGGATGCACGAAAAGGTCTTCGCCCCCCGCTACCTCTATTGGGCCGACCGGCTGGGGTATCTGGTATGGGGAGAGTACGCCAACTGGGGGCTGGATATCACGACGCCCGCCGGCCTGCAGACCTTTCTGCCCGAATGGATGGAGGCCGTGGAGCGCGATTTCAACCATCCTTCCATCGTGGGCTGGTGCCCCTTCAACGAAACATGGGATAGTCCGCAGGGCCGCCGGCAGGACGACGAGGTGCTGCGCATCGTGTATCTGGTCTCCAAGCAACTGGACCGGACGCGCCCGGTCATCGATACGAGCGGCAACTTCCACGTGGCTACGGACATTTTCGATATCCACGAGTACGAACAGGATGTCGGCGTGTTCCAATCGAAATTTGAGCCCATGAAAAACGGCGGAGAAGCCTATGTGACGTACCCCGACCGGCAGACTTACGAAGGGCAGCCGTATTTTGTGAGCGAATACGGCGGCATCCAGTGGAACCTCGATATGGATGGGGGCGACGGGTGGGGGTATGGAAACCGGCCGCAGAGCGAGGAGGAATTCATCCGCCGGTACGAGGGCCTCACTCAGGCGCTGCTCGGCAATCCCCGCATCTGCGCCTTCTGCTATACGCAGCTCTACGACGTGGAACAGGAGCGCAACGGCCTTTACACCTATGGCCGCCAGCCGAAGTTCGATATGAAAATCTTCCGGAAGATCAACGCGGAACCAGCCGCAATCGAAAAGGAAATGTTCTGAACCGGCGATGCGCTAAAGGGCGTCCGTCCGCGGCTCGGCGGAGCCTGCGGCCGGGCGCCTTCCTCAAATCGGGGGGCGGATATGCGCAGCATAGCCTGTTTTTTTAGCCCTGTCTTTCGAGCGAAGATACCCGGTATCCATACAAAGATTTTGAGTGGGTCTTTCTGACGGCTGTGGACGCCGAACCGCGATCTGATCAAGCGTTGCTTCCGGCAGTTTGATTTCGTGCGTGTTCGCTCCGGAAAACACAACGGATAGTGGCAACTCTTTTTCATCTGTCCGGACGCTCCGCTTTGTTCCCATTTTTCCCCCCGATCGGTTGGATTGCGGCCTGCTTGTGTGATATAAAATAAAAATGCCGGTATTTCTATTTTAATGCCTACCGAATGTATTCAGGATGCGGTGGAAAAACTGTACGCGAGCCACATAACGGTGGAGGACCCTGCGCGCTCGGCGGGACTCGACCGGCGCTATCTTTGCCGTCTGTTCAAGGCCGAAACGGGGCAGACGCTGCGGGAATGTCTGGTGGGCACGCGGCTTCGGCACGCGCACCGTCTGTTGTGCGAAACCGAACTCACGGTGCGCGAGGTGGCTTCCTCGGTGGGGTACGAAGATCCGTGCAACTTTTCACGCATGTACCGACGGTACTTCGGCTTCGCGCCTTCGGAGCGGCGCGGAGACGGCGCGGGATGACCGGCTTTTTTGCTGCGTTCGAATAATAAGCGGGTATCGCACTCAACTCCTATCCATTTTGTTTTGTGCTTTTATTCCGCCCGCCTCTCTATGCCTGGGTAAGCATTCTTTAAAAAACGCCGCCGGTATTCGGAGGGGCTGCAGCCGAACTGCCGTTTGAACAGCTTGGAAAAATAGGCGGAGTGGTTAAACCCGACCGACAGCGCGATATCCGAAACGGAAAGGCTGCCGTCGGCCAAAAGGGATTCCGCCTTGCGCAGCCGCAGAAAGTTGACGTAGGCCACGGGGGTCCGCCCCGTATGCCGCGAAAATGCCCGAATCAGGTAATCGGCGCTGTAATGGGAGAGCTCCGCCAGCGTTTCCAGCGTGATTTTCCCGGCAAAGTTCCGGTTGATGTAGTCGAGCACCCTGCGAAGCGCCGCGGGGGCCGCGTCGTCCTTACCGGCCTTCGGCACCGTGCACTGCCCCGTTTCATAAATCCAGCAGAAAATCTCGCACAAAAGGGAGCGGACCCGCAGCTCATAGGCGTACGGCTTGCGCTCCAGCACGCCGCGGACGGTTTGAAGCGTCCGCACGAGAAACGCGTTTTCCGGCCTGTCTCCCCGGAAGAACGTGTTCACCCGGACGCGGCGGGAAAGAATGGGCTGGATGTATTTCAGATTGAGGCTGTCGAGTTCGGGCGAGCCCCAGAAGCCGGCGCCCACCGAAAGTGAAAAATAGGCGCAGGGCTGCTGCGGAACGCGTTCGCGCATGTGGATCTGGCGGCTGCCCACAAAGAGGACGTCGCCGGCGGAAAGCCGAAACTCCCGGTCTTCAACCCGAAATTCCGCCGTCCCCTCCGTTACCATGGAAAACTCGATTTCATTATGCCAGTGCAGGCTGCAGACCTCCGTCCGCAGCGTGTCGCACGAACCGTCGCCGGCCAGCAGATGATACCGGCGGTCGCCGTACTCCGCCGCCTCCACGGGCTGGATATTGTCGCCGCCGTCCTGTAAATTCCGCATACCGTTTTCCCTTCCCCGGCATGGCCGGTCCTATCGGAAAAGACGCTCCTATTGTACCATAAGTACAGGGCGGACCGCACATTGCAATGCGCTTCCCGGCAAAAAAACTGAGCGATATCCTGATTGCTCCCGTCGATTTTGTTATTGCCCGCGCCGCACGCGGCTCCTAAAATAAAAGCAGGGTGCTTCCCCGCCGGGAATGGCCGCCGCCGGATGGGAACGCGGGCGGGCGCTTCGCGGGCGGCGCAGGAAAAGAGGGCGTTGGAGATGGAGATCAAAGAAAAGGTGGCCGTCGTCACGGGCGCTGGCAGAGGGATCGGGCGGCAAATCGCGCTCGACCTGGCGGCGAAGGGCGCGCGGCTGGCGATTTGCGCAAGAACTGCGGAGAATATCCGCAAAGTAGCCGGAGAGGCCGAAGCGCTCGGCGCGGAATGCCTGCCGGTGGAGGCGGATCTGTCTACTCTGGAGGGCGTGCGCAGGCTGGCCGACGCGGCCCTTAGCCGCTTCGGCACGGCGAACATCCTCGTCAACGACGCGGGGATGATGGTCGGCGACGGCATCGCGGGCGTGACGGAGAGCGACTGGGACAAGACCTTTGCGCTCAACGTCAAGGCCGCGATGTTTTTAAGCCAGGCGCTGCTGCCGTATATGGAGCGCGCCCGCTGCGGATACATCGTCAACATCTGTTCGACGGTGGCGCTGGGGGCAAAGCCGGAGGTCATGAGCTACAGCGCGTCCAAGTATGCGCTGATGGGGCTTTCCGAGGCCCTGTATAAAGAAGGGCGCCGCCGCGGCGTGCGGGTAAGCAGCGTGTACCCCGGCGTAACGGACACTCCCCTGCTGCGCGCCGCGGCGGACAAGCCCTGCCCGCCGGAGCTGTGGATGCAACCGGAGGATATTGCGCGGTGCGTGCTCTTCCTGCTGGAATCCCCCGAGCGCATGGTGGTAAAGGACATCGTCCCGTGGTCCACGGGCTTCGACGAGATTTGAACGGGAGCGCCGCAGAAAAGGAGTTTGATTGAATATGAGGGAAATTCGGGTGGATCGGTCCGCCGTCTTAGGGGAACACGACCGTTTTTACAGCTTTTGCGCCGGCATCGGCCGCGCGGGGCTCCTGCTTCGGCGCGACCTGCAGGAGCATGTCGCCATGGCGGCGCGCGAGTGCGGGTTCCGGTATCTTCGCTTCCACGGGCTGCTGCAGGACGACCTGGGCATCTACCGCGAAGACCGGGCCGGAAATCCCATCTACAGCTGGCAGTACGCGGACGAGGTCTACGATTTCCTCATGGAAATCGGCGTGCGGCCGTTCATGGTGTTCGACTTTATGCCGGAGAAGCTCGCGAGCGGCAGCCAAACGGTATTCTGGGAGCGCGCAAACGTGACGCCGCCGAAGGATTACGGCAAATGGGGCGCGCTTATCGGCGCCGTCGTGAAGCATTTCACGCAGCGCTACGGCCGCGGCGAGGTGGCGCAGTGGCTGTTCGAGGTATGGAACGAGCCCGACAACCCGCCGTTTTTTACGGGGGGCATGGAGGAATACTTTCGGTTGTACGAGGCTGCGGCCCGGGCTGTAAAGACGGTCTGCGCCGATTACCGGGTGGGCGGCCCCGCCATTGCCGGGAACAACGAATGGATCGGCGCGCTCATCGCCTATTGCACCCGAAACAACGTTCCGATCGATTTTGTCACGTCCCACTCCTATTCGACGAAAGGCGCGCCGGCCGCCCCCGCGTCGAAGGACGGGCGACCCGCGAAACGGCCGCCCATCCCCGACTGGACGCCGGGGCCGTCCTGGCCGCTCGGTAACGTGGCCTACAACCCGCGCGGCGTGGAGGACGGCGTCCGCCTGGCCCTGGAGGCGGTGCGAAACTCCTCCCGGCCGGACCTCGACGTCTATTTCACCGAATGGGGGCTCACGTGGGATTATTGGGACCCGCAGCGCGACAGCTACCAGGCGGCTTCCTTCCTCCTTTCGCGGATTCGGAGCGTAAAAGGGATCAAAAGCCTCTCCTACTGCGAAATTTCGGACGTTTTCGAGGAGGACGGCCCTCCCACGGGGAACTTCCACGGGGGATTCGGGCTTGTCAATCTGCAGGGCATCCGGAAGCCGGCTTATTTCGCCTACTGGTTCCTGCATCGGCTCGGGGGGCTGGAGCTGGTCTGCGACGACCCGGACGCCGTCGCCTGCCGCGAGGAAAACGCGGTGCAGGTCCTGTTCTGGAACGCCGCCGTGCGCCAGGACTGCGAGAACAAGCAGTATTACTGCCGGGACACGCCTCCCCTACCGGCCGGGAGGGCGGCGGTGACGGTGAACGGCCTTGCGCCGGGCGATTATTGCCTGACAGCGTACGGCGCGGGGTACCGCCGAAACGACGCGTACACCCTTTATCTCAATATGGAGGAGCCGGCGGGCAGCCTCAGCCGCGGGCAGGTCGCGCAGCTGAAGGCCGGGGCGGACGGCGCCCCCCTGCTGCAAAAAACGGTTGCGGCGGACGGCTCCGGCTGCTGCCGCATGGAATTCGATCTGCGCGAGAACGACATCTGCCTGCTTACACTCGAGGCCGCGGAGCCGCGCGCAGCTCAGAAAACGGAGGCATTCAAGTTTGAAACAAATAATTGAGAGAACACCATAAAAAGGGCATAGCAAAGCAGACCGCTGGTAAGCGGCCGAAAAAACGGATGTGAACTAAACGTTAGACTGGAACTTCTTGAATGATATAACCTTT
>JAEWAU010000086.1 GCA_023391535.1 Bacillota bacterium
CCCAAAGCCGGGGCGAAACGCAGCTCCGTCCCGTCTTTCAGAACCGCGCCGCCGCGTCGAAACGCCCGGCTGAGCCGGGCGTTTCGCGCCGGACGCCGCGCGCCCGTTGTGCGGTCATTCCTCGTCGAACATGTCCTTGCCGGCGCCGCACATCGGGCACATAAAATCGTCCGGCAGATCTTCGAATTTTGTTCCCGGAGCAATTCCGCCGTCCGCATACCCCTTTGCCTCGTCATAGACGAAGCCGCACACGCTGCAAACATACTTTTTCATAGCTGAATCCCCTTTTCGTCGTTTATTTTTCCGCTTTCAGAAACCCTGTTGCTGTATAAAGAAAATCCGCCGGGCCTTTACGGCGCGGCGACTGCCTCCACTTCGAGCCGGACGCCTTTGGGCAGAGCGGTTACGGCCACGCACGAGCGGGCCGGAAACGGTTCGCGGAAATACCGGGCATACACGGCGTTTAACGCGGCGAAATCGTTCATATCCGTGAGGAATACGGTGGTTTTCACCACGTCGTCCATGCCGCAGCCGGCGGCCGCCAGCAGGTTTTTGACGTTTTCCAGGGCCTGCACGGCCTGCCCCTCCACGTCCGGAGCCACTGCGCCGGTGCACGGGTCCACGGGAATCTGCCCCGAGGTAAACACGAGGCCGCCTGTTCGCACGGCCTGCGCATAAGGGCCGATGGCTGCGGGCGCTTCCGCGGTGCGAATCTCTTCTTTCGTTGAAAACAACCCCTCTCCGCCCGATCTCAGGCGTGCTGCTCCTGTTTTACCGCGTCCGGCAGCACGTCGTTCATGCTGCCCGTGCGGTAGCCGCCCAGATCGAGGGCCACGTAGGTAAACCCGAGCGAGCGGAAAAAGGCGTCGATGCGCGCGGCCAAGCCGTTTTCAAACACGCGGGGCATATCGGCGGGCGGCAGCTCAATGCGCGCCACGGCGCCGTGATGGCGCACGCGCACCTGCCGGAACCCCTCGTCCATCAGGAATTGCTCGGCGCGGTCGATGGCCTCGAGCTTTTCGCGCGTGATCTTCTGCCCGTACGGTACGCGCGAAGCCAGGCAGGCAAACGAAGGTTTATCCCAGGTGGGCAGGCCCATCTCGCGCGAAAGCGCGCGGATCTCCTGCTTGCAAAGGCCGGCCTTGCGCAGCGGGCTTACGGCTCCGCGTTCCGCGGCGGCCTTGAGCCCCGGGCGGTAATCGCCCAGGTCGTCCATGTTCGAGCCTTCGGCAACGGCGGCAATGCCGAGCCGGTCGGCTACGGCGCGGAGCTTTGAAAAGAGCTCGCTCTTGCAGTAATAGCAGCGGTCCGCCGGATTGTCGGCATAGCCGCGGATATCGAGCTCCTCCGAATCCACAAGCTCCTGCCGGATGCCGTACCGGGCGGCGAACTCGGAAGATTCCCTCAGCTCACGCTGCGGGAAAGTGGAGGACCGGGCAGTAACCGCAACGGCGCGCTCCCCCAGCACGTCGTGCGCGCATTTAAGCAAAAAGGAGGAGTCGACCCCTCCCGAAAAAGCCACCGCAACGCTGCCCAAGGACGCCAGATATTCATCCAGCACCCGCTTTTTCTCATGCAGTTCATCCATGTCGGAAAATTCCCTTTCTTATATGGAAACGGCTCGATGCCGCCTCAATTTTAGTATACTGTTTTTTGCCCTGTTGTCAAGATTCCCCGCCCTCGCCCGCGCCTTGCGTGGAGGGGGCGCGCATGGTATAATCGGGAGCGGCGGGGCGCTTTACACTTTTCTTCGATAAACATGCTGTAAAAAAGCGCCCCAAACTGGCACCCGCCGGTACCCGAATCCGCTATTGCCGAAAGGAAGTGCGCCCATGCAGAAAGGCACCGTACTCGTCACCGGGGCTTCGCGCGGCATCGGCAGGGCGGCCGCCCTGCTTTTCGCGCGCGAAGGTTTCCGCGTGGCCGTAAATTACAATCGTTCGGAGCAGGCCGCCCGCGCCGTGGTGGGCGAAATCCGCGCGTGCGGCGGAACAGCCGAAGCGTTTTCGGCGGACGTCTCCTCCGAACAGCAGGTGGAGCGTCTGTTCGCACAATGCGAGGAGCGCCTGGGAGATGTGGAGGTACTGGTGAACAACGCGGGCATCGCTCAGCAGAAGCTGTTTACCGATCTCACCGCCGGGGATTGGGCCCGCGTGTTCGGCGTGGATGTCACCGGCGTATTCCTGTGCTGCCGGCGCGCGCTGCCCGCCATGATCCGCCGCAAGCGGGGCAAAATCGTCAACGTGTCGTCCATGTGGGGCGTAACGGGCGCCTCCTGCGAGGTGGCCTATTCCGCCGCCAAGGCCGCCGTTATCGGCCTCACGCGCGCGCTGGCCAAGGAAGTGGGGCCTTCCGGCATCCAGGTCAACTGCGTGGCGCCCGGCGTGGTGGATACCGAAATGAACGCCGCCCTTTCCGAGCGGGACCGCGCGGCTCTGTGCGACGAAACGCCGCTCGAGCGCCTCGGCACGCCCGGCGAGGTCGCGCAGGCCATCCTGTTCCTCGCAAGTGAAAAAGCCGATTTTATCACCGGGCAGGTGCTGGGCGTCAACGGCGGCTTCGTCATCTGAGCCGCAAATATCCGAATAACTGCAGCGAGCAATCCGCTTCAAAGCTTTCGGCAACGGCTTTGAAGCGGATTTTTGCTGTTACGCCGTGCGGAGTCCCGGCGCTCTGCGCAGGCGGGCTTTCCCGCGTATAGAGAAACATGTGTTTATATGGAGCACATTCTTCCCGTGGGAAGGGACATTTCGGAGCATTCACCCGCCCAACACTTTTATGCAGGATTTCTGCCAAACCGGATGGTCCGTTTGGCCCATCCGGTCGGTTTTACGTATATGTTTGTCGAAACAGTACGGAATTTTTGCAATATATCTTGCAAAATTGTCTTGCATTTTCTTTCCGCCCGTGGTACTATAATAGCAGAAAGGGGCGACAGATATGATGAATTTTCATTGGTTCGTCCGCAACACAAATACAGTTCCCCAGGCGCACGCACAAAACGACGGTTGGAACGAACCGCTTGCCGATATCTCCATTGAGTCCGACGGACAGAAGACAGCGCCCAACGAGCTGTTTTCGGCCGGGACGTTTACCGTCAACTCGAAAGAGGATATCAATGCACTTCCCTCCGAGAGGCTGGAAAAGCGCACCCACAGCAACACCGATTTTCCCTGCTGGAAAGATAGCTACCGGAGTTCTCCGGCGGAATTTCTTCTCCAGAAAATCAATTTCTGATATTTCTTTCCGATGCAAAAGCGGCTGAAACCGGCGGCAGAATGGACTCTCTATGCGTTTTGGCGCCGATTCTATCCCCGCTTCCTATCGGGGCAACCTATGCGTTCCCGCATCGCGTTTTCGTCCTCCCAGGGAAAAGCGCGTATCTTAACATTTGGCCCCGGCGCTGCAAAAACTGATATGCTCCCTTTATGAGAGACAGTGAAAAAGGAAAACACTGTTGACCATGAAGGGAGCATTTGCTATGTCAAGGAAGAGCAAAATAGCGATAGTAGAAAAAGCAAGAATTACGCAAGCAT
>JAEWAU010000004.1 GCA_023391535.1 Bacillota bacterium
CCCGCGGGGGGCCCTCCCTCAAAACCCCCCGCGCGCCCGGCCCCGTTCCGCCATATTACAGCGAGAACATCACGTTGTTGAGGATGCCTTCGAGGTATTCCTGCCCGCCGCTGCGGTTGGTGCTCACTTCGCCCATCTTGAGGCTGTAGGCGGCAAGCGATTCCAGCGTGGCGCGGCCGGAAACGATCTCGGCTCCGATGCCGGTTTTATAGCTCGCGTAGCGGTCGGCCACGAACTGGTCGATGCGGCCGTCGCGGATGAGGGCGTCCGCCACGCGCAGGCCGAGCGCGAACGTATCCATGCCCGTGATGTACGAAAGCGCAGTATCCTCCAGCGTGAACGAGCCGCGGCGCTGCTTGGCGTCGAAGTTGAGCCCGCCGTTGCTAAAGCCGCCGGTTTTGAGAACCTCGTACATGCAGAGCGCCGCCTCGTAGACGTTCGAGGGGAACTGGTCGGTATCCCAGCCCAGCAGATAGTCGCCCTGGTTGGCGTCGATGGAGCCGAACAGGCCGTTGACGGCCGCGTAGCGCAGCTCGTGCTGGAAGGTGTGGCCCGCAAGCGTGGCGTGGTTGGCCTCGATGTTGAGTTTAAAATCGCGGTCCAGCCCGTATTTGCGCAGGAAAGCCGCCACCGTGGCCGCGTCGAAGTCGTACTGATGCTTGGTGGGCTCCTTGGGCTTGGGTTCGATGTAGAAATCGCCGGTGAAGCCGATCTTGCGGGCGTAATCCACGGCCATGTGCATCAGCCGCGCGATATTGTCCACCTCAAAGCCCATGTCGGTGTTGAGAAGCGTTTCGTAGCCCTCGCGGCCGCCCCAGAACACATAGCCCTTCGCGCCGAAGGAAACGGTGAGCTCGAGGGCTTTTTTGAGCTGCCCCGCGGCATAGGCGAACACGTCGGCGTTGGGCGCGCTGCCCGCGCCGTGCATATAGCGCGGATGCGTGAACAGGTTGGCGGTGCCCCACAGGCATTTGATGCCCGTGCGCTTCTGCTGCTCCAGAATGACGGACTGGATCGCTTCTTCGCTCTCGTAGGTTTCGGCGAGCGTTTTGCCCTGCGGCGCAATATCCGCATCGTGGAAGCAGAAATAGCCGATGCCGAGTTTCTGCATCAGCTCGAAGCCGGCAGCCACCTTGGCCCGGGCGTGCTCCATGGGAGAGGTGGAGCCGAAGCTCTTATCCATGGTGCCCACGCCGAACATATCGGTGCCGTCGGCGCCCAGCGTATGCCACCAGCTCATGGCGAACTTGAGCTGCTCCCGCATCGTTTTGCCGGCCACCACTTCGTCCGGATTGTAGTACTTGAACGCGAACGGGTTCTTGCTGGCCTTGCCTTCGTACCGCACAACCGGCACTCCGCTGAAATATTCCATAGGGAAAGCCTCCTTCTGTTGAATCAAAATAATACTTTTGCAAAATACTTTTATAAAACAGTTTTAGTATAGAGCGGATACTCGAAAATGTCAATGGGTTCGCTCAAAGAGATTGCTGCAAAACGAATTTTATTTTATGTTGCAACAATCCCCTTGAACTGCGAGCGCCAAAACGGCGCGGTTTTGCATAGCAAAATGGGGCGCAACGCCCCCTTTGGATCAGCCGGAAAAAAACAGCGGGGCGGGAGTATCCGGCGCAACGGGAAGCGCCGTTTATGGTATAATAAACGCATGTTTGCAGTTTTCCAAACGGAGGGTGTGCAATGAACGAGAAAAGCGGCGTTCTGGGCGGCGTGAACAGCGCGCAGCTGCGGCAGATCAATCGGAGGCGGACGCTGAACCTGCTGTACCGCAGCCCGGGGCTCACCAATCAGGAGATCGCCGCGGCGCTGGGCCTGAGCCTGCCCACGGTGACGCAGGTGCTGCGGGAGCTTTCGGAGCACGGCCTGCTCAGCCGCGAGAAGGCGGGGCCTTCCTCGGGCGGCAGGCGGCCGCAGCTCAACGTTCTGCGGTACGACGCAAAATGCGCCGCCGGCATCGAGATCACCCGGCACCACGTTTCCTTCGCGCTCATCGACCTCGCCTGCAACGTGCGGTTCTACCGCAGGCTCCGCCGGCAGTTTGAGCCGGGCGACGCGTATGCGCGCGGCCTTTCAGAGGATCTTGCGGCGTTCCTCGGAGAAAACGGTGTGGAGCGGGAAACGCTGCTGGGGCTCGGGCTCGCGCTGCCCGGCATCATGCAGGGGGAAACGCTCGCCTACGCGCCCACGCTGGGCGTGCGCGGCATGCCGGTGGAGATCGTGACGCGTTTTCTTCCGCTGCCCGCGCAAACGGGTAACGAGGCGAACCTCGCGGGCTATGCGGAAATCTGGGGCATCGAGAGGCTGCGGGACGCGGTGTACCTTTCCGTGAACAAGGGCGTGGGCGGCGCCATCCTCATCGGCGGAGCGGTGTACGACGGCGCGGGCGGGCGCGCCGGGGAATTTGGGCACATGACTATCGTCAAGAACGGCAGACGGTGCTCCTGCGGCAAAAAGGGCTGCTTTGAGGCCTATTGCTCCACCACGCGCCTGACCCGCGCGGAATTCGACGATCTCGACTCCTTTTTCGCCACCCTGCGGCGCGGCGACGCGTGCTGCGAGGAGCGGTTCGAAGCGTACCTGGACGATCTGGCGACGGGCATCAACGGCATCCGCGCGGTGCTGGACGCCGACGTCATTCTGGGCGGCGAGCTGGGGCAGCAGATGGAGCCTTATCTCGGCCGCCTGCGCGAAAAGCTCGGCGGAAAGAATTCCTTCGGCGAAGCGGGGGACTATTTGTCCGTCAGCCGCTTCGGGGGCAAGGCGGCTTGCATCGGCGCGGCGTTGCTGCCGGTGGACCGTTTCCTCAGCTTCTGAGCGGGGAATAAAAACAGGGCAAAAGGGATGCGCGGGCCGGGAGGCCCGCGGCGCCCGGTTTTTACGGG
>JAEWAU010000057.1 GCA_023391535.1 Bacillota bacterium
CCGGCCGTCCGCGCCGTTTTCTGCAAAGCAAAATACAAAACCGCTGCTGCGGAAATCCGGTTCCCAAGAAAGACCGATTTGCGCCGAAAGCCGTTCCGCCAGGGGTTTGCGGCGGAATTTCAACCGGTTTATTCCGCCGTGGTGTAGAGCTTCTGGTAATATTCCTCCACCATGCGCGCGGCGGAGAACTGCCAGGTGGACATTTCGATGCTGCCGCGCATCATGCGCACCCAAGTGTCCTTCGGGCCGTAATAGGCGGGCAGGATCTCGCCGGTGAGAACCTTGTAGAGCGAGGCGGAATCCACCTTGTCGGCGTCCGCGCCCTCGTAGCCGCCGCCGATCTGCCAGCCGGTTTCGCCGTGGCGGCAGCCTTCCGGCCACCAGCCGTCCAGAACGCTGAAGTTGAGCACGCCGTTCATCGCGGCCTTCATGCCCGAGGTGCCGCTGGCCTCCATGGGGCGCACGGGGTTGTTGAGCCATACGTCGCAGCCGCGCGTGAGCATCTTGCCCACGGCCATGTCGTAATCCTCCAAAAAGATCACACGGTCCGGGAATTCGGCGGCGATCTTCACGAGGTTTGCCAGAATCCGCTTGCCCGTGAGGTCGTTGGGGTGCGCCTTGCCTGCGAAGAGAATCTGGAGCTTGCCTTCATGGAGCAGCTTCCCCATGAGCGCGCGGTTGCGGAAGATGAGGTCGCTGCGCTTATAGGGGGCCGCGCGGCGCGCAAAGCCGATGGTGAGGACGTTCTCTTCGAGCTTATGGCCCGTGCGCCGCTCCACTTCCGCAATCAGGGCGCGCTTGAGGCGCATATGCTCGCCCCACAGGTCGCCGCCGCCGCGCGAGGCGTTCAGTACGCCTTTATCCTGCCACGTGCCGTTGTGCACGCCGTTTGTAATGGCGATGATATCGGAGCCGCCGGGCACGTCCTTCCACATGCGGCGCGCGGTTTCGCCGTGGAGTTTTGCTACGGCGTTGGCTTTGCGCGAAAGGCGGATGCCCGCCGCCGTCATGCTGAAGGGGTCGCCGCCCAGGTGCAGCATCTGGCCGTAGGTGAGGCCGTCGTTCGCGCCCATATAGCGCAGCAGCTCGTGCTCGTGCAGCTCGTTGCCCGCTTCCACCGGCGTGTGCGTGGTAAACACGATGCGCTGCTTCACCGTTCGCAGCGCTTCTTCAAAGGAGCGGCCCTTTTCCGCCATTTCGGCGCGGATGAGCTCCACGCCCGCGAACACGGGATGGCTGTCGTTGAAGTGATAGACGTCCACGTCGATGCCCAGCGCCTTCAGCGCGCGCACGCCGCCGATGCTCAGCACCATCTCCTGCGCGATGCGCTCCTCCTCGAACCAGCCGTAGAGCTGCCCCGTGATGGCCCAATCGGCGTTGCCGGGCACGTTGGTATCGAGCAAATAGAGCGGGACGTTTCCGAACGCGGTGCATTTCCACACCTTGGCCTTCACTTGGCGCCCGCGGATGAGCACGTTGACCGTGACGCCCGTCTCCTCCAGAAAATCGTACCGGTATTCGTGGAAGCTGTCGTAGGGGAATCCGTTTGCGTCGATGCGCTGCTCGGTGTAGCCCTGCCTCCAAAGGATGCCGACGCCCACCATCGGGTCGCCCGCGTCGTGGGCGGCCTTGAGGATATCGCCGGCCAGGATGCCGAGCCCGCCCGAATAGATGCGGAAACTCTCGTGCAACCCGAATTCCATGCAGAAATAAGCGACGCGCGGTTTGTTCTGTGCCATGAGGAAGCCATCCTTTCTGATCAAAAACGCGGTATAGCGTAATCAGTGAAACATATGAAACGGAACGCTGCGGTTCCGTCTATTTACTTTACGGTGAACTCCAGAAACGCCGCGCTGCAGGGCTGCAGTGTCAGGAGCGCTTCGGGACGGAGAGGTTCGTGCGTTTCGCCGCCGTCCGTGCGGAAGGCAAGCGCCGTTTCGGCGCCCCGCAGCGCCTGCGGCAGCGCGCGGGAGAGCGGCAGCCGCGCGCGCTCGCGCTGCGAGCGGTTGGCGATAAAAAGCAGCCCGCGGCCGGACGCCGCGTCGCGGTAGCAAAGCAGCGTGAGCTTGCGGTTGCCGTAGAACTCCGGCTGCGGCACGAAGTTCCCGCTTTTCAGCAGCCCGGCGGCGATATAGCGTGCGCGCAGGCGCGCGGCCTGCGTGAAAAGCTCCTCCATTTCGGCGTGCGGAGCCGTCCAGTGCAGGCAGCAGGTGTCGAAAAAGGCGAGCCGCCCATACATGGGGTCGCCCTGCGGCAGCACGAAGCGTCCCGATTCGTCGTTATCCAGCCCCAGGTTCATGGGCTGGCGCTCCGTCAGCTCCTGCCCGCAGTTGAGGCAGGGGATGCCGTTTGGCACGAACGCGTTGAGCAGCGCGAGCACGCGCAGTAGAGCGGGGTCGCCCAGAATCTGCGCGCTGCGGGGGGTATCCGGCGTTTCCAGCGAGGCCGCGATGGGCAGCGCGGAGCGTAAAAATTCCTCCTGCAGCAGCGAGCGGTTGAAGGCGGCGCTTTTCGCGCGCTTGTACGCGGCGTAGGAAAAGCCGCTGATAAGGTCGAAGCCGTCCTTTTTGGCCTGCGCGCCGCCGCTTGCGCCCAGCTCTTCGGACCAGAGCAGAAAATCGGGCCGCAGGGCGCGGATGCGCCGGATGATCTCGACGCTGAGTTCGGTGGGCAGCGCGTGCGCCATGTCGATGCGCGCGCCGTCGATGCCGAAATCCCGCGCGTAGGCGGGCATGATATCCGCCACGTATTCCCAGAGCGCGGTGTTTTTCCGCTCGCCGTGGAACAGGCCCAGCGAGGCGCCGTCCTGCATCAGGTAGGGCGGCTGGCCGGGGCGCAGGAATCCGCGCACCTCGGGCGCGTTATCGAAGTAATAGCGCAGGTAGGTCACGTCCGTCCAGGGGGGCTGCGTGTCCCCGAGCATATCCGAAAAGCCGGGCATGACGGTGACGCCGAAGGCTTTTTCCACGCGTTCGAGCAGCGTATCCGGGTCGCCGGCCGCCGCGTGCTCCCAGCGCTCCGGGTCGAGCTGCCGGGGCGAAGGCGTGAACGCGTCGAGATACCCGGGCAGCTCCGGCGAACGGTAAAGCCGCGGGAGCGTGGAGCGGTTTACGCCCAGCGGGCCTTTGCAGCCGGGCAGGGAAGGCGCGGCAAAGCCCGCTTCGCGGTCCTTTTTAATCCAGTAAAACCAATCCGGCTCCCGCCCGATGAGCACGTTGTCCCGCGCCACGGTGCGGAAGGCGAAATCCACCATCACACGGATGCCCAGCGCGTGGCAGGCTTCCACGAACGCCCTGAATTCGGTGTCCAGCAGCTCGTCCGAGCAGGGGCCCAGCAGCGGGTCGTGCAGGCCCTCGTCGATGCGGGAAAAATCGCGGATGGCATAGGGGCTTCCCAAATCGCCTTTGCGGTGCGCGCGCCCGATGCGGAACACCGGCAGCAGATAGAGGATATTCACGCCGAAGCGCTTCAGGCGCGGCAGAACCAGCATCGTCTTGAACAGCGTGCCGGGCGCGATCGCGCCGTCGCCGCCGTGCCGCCAGGCCGTGTAGGCGCGGGGCAGGATGCTGTAAATGGTGCTCTCCGCAAGGGCGGGAGCGGGCTGTGCGTCCGCCTGCGCGGCATCCAGGATGCGCTGCGCGCACGCCAGAAAAAAAGCGTACGGATTTACGGAAAGCTCGCCGGGGCGGGAGGCATCCTTTGCCCCTCCGAAACCGACGGCGTCCCAATCCGCGGGGATATACCAGCTTCCGCGGAAGCCGTCCCGCTTCTGCGTTACAAGGGAGCAAAGGCGCGAGAAGTTCTGCAAGGACTGTTTCATATGCGCAACCTTCCAAAATAAATACACTTCGCCGGCGCTTTGGAAAACAGCCGTCCGCCGGTGCGCACGGCGGCTGCGGCAGGGTACGGCGCGAAGCGGGAAACCGCGGGCGCGCCGTGAAAATGCCTGGAACGGAGAAAGCGGCCGGGAGCGGAGGTGGATTTCCGGGTTTGCCGGGGCACCGGGATGCGAACAGAGGGCACAGAATTACCGATTTTGCGCGGCACCGAAAAAAGCGGACGCTTTGCCCGGTGCCTGCGCGGAATCAGCCTTATTTTACCGGATTCGGTCGAAATATGCAAGACTTTCCCGGAACGGCGCAAAATATTGCCGGAATCCTGCAAAACAGCGGGGGTTAAGAGAGCACAGCAAGGGACATGGAGGGCAGCCGGAGCCTGGAACCGCTGAGCTTTACCCTGGCCGTGCCGGCGGAGAGCTGCCCTCCCAGCCGCATCCCCTTTGCAAACGCGGCAACGTCGAGCGTCTGCGCGGAGGGAGCGAGGTTATAGACAAGCACAACGCTTTGGCCCCGCCACGTTTTGCGGATGGCGCAGACCTCGGGGTTTGCGATGCCGGCTGGTATCGAGATTTCCCCGCGCGCGACGGCCGGGAAGCGCTCCCGCAGGCGGATGGCGTTTTTATAAAACGAGAGAAGCGACTGCGGGTCCTTAAGCTGCGCGTCCGCGGCGGGCAGAAGATGCGCGTCCTCCGTCATGCCCGCGGGGCCTTTCGTCATGCCCGTTTTCACGGAGGCCGACCAGTACATCGGCCCGCGCTTGTTCTCGTCGCGGCCCGAGCCCGTCATGCCGAGCTCCTCGCCGTAGTAGAGAAACGGCCCGCCGTCCATAAAGAGATACAGGGCGGCCGCCATTTTCATCTTGGCTACGCTTCCGGAAAAATAGCCGGCCGAACGGTCCTGATCGTGGTTCGAAAGGAAGGGCGCGTCCACGGCGTTCTTGTTCACGGCCTGGAGCATCTGCTGCCATTCCTGCTGCACCAGCGCGAAATGCTGCGCGCTGTAGTCGGCGCCGGAAAGGTTGAGGGTCTGGGCGATGTAGCCCGTGGCCTGCGCGAACGGGAACGCGAAAAACGAGCAGTTTTTGGCGGCGTAATAGGAGGAGACGGTGGTGGCGTCGCTCCAAACCTCGCCCACCACGTAGGCGCCGGGGTTTACGGAGCGGCAGGCGCCCGTGAAAGCGTTGACGAAGCCGACGTTCTTGTCGGTGTCGCCGGAGCCGTCGCTGCCGTAGTAGTAGAGCACGGCGTCGAGGCGGAATCCGTCCGCGCCCTGGCCCAGCCAGAACCTGGCCGAGCGGAACAGCTCGGCGCGCACGGCGGGGCTGTCGAGGTTGAGGTCCGGCATCGTGTCGGCAAATTCGTCCTCGTAATACCAGCCGGTATCCCCCACCGGCGCGTAATGCCCCGCGGAGGGCTGCCCGCGCACGAAGTTGTAATAGGAAAGATAGGGGTTGGCGGCGGGGTGGGAGGGGTTTTGCTTCAGCGTTTTCACGGCGGAGAGGAACCACGGGTTCTGCGAGGAGGTATGGTTCGCCTCAAAATCGAGGATGAGCTTGACGCCGCGCCTGTGGCAGGCGGCCGCGAGCGCGCGGAAATCCGCCAGCGTTCCGAGCGAGGGGTCCACACTGAAGTAATCCGTCACGTCGTACTTGTGGTAGCTCGGCGAGGGCATGATGGGCATGAGCCAGATTCCCGTGACGCCGAGCCCGCCGCCCCTGCCGTCGTTCAAATAATCAAGCTTCTGCGCAAGCCCCCTGAGGTCGCCCGTGCCGTCGCCGTTCGAATCAAAGTAGGACGGCACGAACACCTCGTACCAGGTGCGGACGTTATCGTTCGGCGCCGCGGCGGGCTTTGCGGCGGAGTGCGCGCAGCCCGCGGGGACAGTGCAGAGAATCAGCGCCAGGCACAGCGCGATCACCCGCAGAATGCGAAACCGGGGAACCGCTTTTTCAGAACGCATCCCGTCACCCCTTGACGGCGCCGCCGGTGATGCCCTCGACGTAATACTTCTGCAGGGCGATGAACAGCGCGGCGATCGGTATGGAAACCAGCACCGCGGAAGAGGTGAACATGGGGAAGTAGGTGAGGATATGCTCCTTGTCGATCATGTGGAACATCCCGAGGGCCACCGTGTAATTCTGGTAGGCGGTGGGGCCCATGATGATGCTCACGAAGATGAAGTCCATCCACGGGGCCATGAAGGAGGTGAGGATGGTGAAGATGATGATGGGCTTCGACATGGGCAGCGTGATCTTCCAGAAGATGTGGCTGCGCGTGGCGCCGTCGATCATGGCGGCCTCGTCGATCTCGCGCGGCACCGTGTCGAAGAAGCCCTTCACCACGTAATACCCCAGGCCCGTGGAACCCGAATAGACGAGCACCAGCGAAAACAGCGAGTTCGTGAGGTCGAACGCCTTGAGGATGTAGTACACGGCGATCATGGACATGAAACCCGGGAACATGCCCAGAACGAGCGCGATGTTCATCAGGGGCTTGCGCATGGAAAACCGCAGGCGCGAAAGCGCGTATGAAACGAACAGCACAAAGAACGTGGAGATGATGCAGGTGAAGACGGCCACGGTAAACGTATTCAGAAACCAGCGCGGAAAATAGAAGCCGGTTTTGATGCCCGCGTCCGTGAACAGGCTGGTGTAGTTGCTGAGCGTCCAGCCGTTTTTGGGGAAGAAATAGTTCGGGATGCCGTTGGTGTTTTTCGAGAACGACACCATCACGATCCAGAGAATCGGGAGCAGCCAGAGTGCGCTCAGAAGGATCAGGAAGATGTGCGCGCCCACTACGGAACCGTGCACGCGGTGCGTTCTGCGGGAAGATTCGTTCATCAGCCAAACGCCTCCTCATTGGTGTACGATGCGGTATGCCGGAACGCGATGAGCGAGAACACCGCCGAAAGGATGAACACGAAGATGCCGATAGCCGAAGCGAAGCAGTAATCGCGCGTGTTCACGGTGAGGCTGTAGAGCCAGGTGACGAGCAGATCCGTCTTGCCGGCCTGATAATAGGAGAGCGTCTGCGGCCCGCCGCCGGTGAGCAGGTAGATGACGTTGAAGTTGTTGAGGTTGCCGATAAACTGCGTAATGAGGTAGGGCGTGGTGACGAACAGCATGTAGGGCAGCGTAATGCGGACAAATACCTGGGCGGCGGACGCGCCGTCGATGCGCGCGGCCTCGAACAGGTCCGCCGGAATGTTCATGAGGATGCCCGTGGCGATCAGCAGCGTATAGGGAATGCCGATCCACAGGTTTACCACCAGCAGCGAAACGCGCGCGAATGTCGGCGACGACAAAAACGGCACGAAGTTATGAACCAGATGCAGCTGCATCAGCAGGCCGTTGAGCGGGCCGTGGTCGTCGAGCATGGTGCGGAAGACGAGCAGCGACACAAACTGCGGCACCGCCATGGAGAACACGAAGATGGTGCGGAACAGCCCCTTGCAGCGCACGCCCTTCTTGTTGATGACCAAAGCGAGCAGGATGCCGAAAATGTAGTTGGAAGCGGTGGAGAAGAGCGCCCAGATGAGCGTCCACCCGAGCACCGGGAAGAACGTGGCGCCGATCAGCCCGCTCGCGCTGGTGCGCCCGAGCAGAACGTTGAAGCTGTGCAGGCCCATCCAGTGGAACAGGTTTCCGGGAGGCTGATGGTACGAGTCGTAGTTTGTGAACGCGATGAGGATCATGAACAGCAGGGGCAGAATCGTGAACACCACAACGCCGATGGCGGGCAGAGCGAGCAGCGACACATAGAATTTTTCGTCCATGTAGGCCCGCAGGTCGTCCATCAGGCCGGGCAGTTTGCGCCCCGCCTCCTCCGCCTCCTGCACGCGCAGGGCGGATTTGAGGTTCATGAAATACAGCGCGGCGAACACGACGAAGATGAACAGCGCGAATACGCCGTAGAGCAGCATCAGCATGGAATTGTCGCCCGGAACCATTTTGGCCACCTGGCCCGGCACGATTTTGAAGTGCTGCGTCTGCGTGCCCAGCGTGTAGAGGCCTTTGATGGCGCCGATGCCGCGCATGAAAAGAAAGGCGAGAAAAGCGGCTTCGGAGCCTAAATACAGCAGGCCTTTCACGATCTGCCCGCGCAGGAGACTGGAAGCGCCCATGAACAGCACCGACAGGCGCGTTTTAAAATCCCCGTCGCGCAGGGCGGCGAAGATCAGACGGAGCAGGTCCCAAACCGCGCCGAAGAACAGGACGATGCCGTGCCCCAGCGACTGGAAGAGCCCGCCGATTTCCCATACGACGCCTTTCAGAAACCGGCCGGTATCATAACCGATTCGCTGGAACGTGCCCAGCGATTTATATTCCAAATAATCCATAGCAGTTCCTCCAACAGGATCTACAGCATTCCCAGAAAGGATTGACACTTTGCGACGCGTTTCGCCGGATCAAAGGAGGCGAATAGACGAAACACAACCCCTACTAAATTTTTTATGGAATTGCTATAGAACGGTGCCCGGCCGTATGTGCGGTTCGGGCCGGTTGTGCGCCGCTGCGGCGGCAAAAAGCTCAAGCGCCTGAAAACAAGCGGGACGCGTCTGCGGGCGGGAATCGCCGCCGGCCGACAGGCGGGAATTCGGGCCGCTGCAAAAAAATGCGGGGATGCACCGGGGCAAAAAAGAGGCGCGGCGGCCAGCCTCAATGGAAAGCAAGGTCGCCGCGCCGATACTCCGATGCAATTTGCAGGGAAACGCCGGAACCGCCGCAGGCGGGTCAGGAAAGCTTCGCGAGAACGCTCTTGACCATGTTGTCGAGATCTTTCTGCAGGGTTGCCGAGGTGGTCTTGCCGTTTTCCATCGTGGTGCCCAGGCTGCCTACGGGGGTCCAGAAATTGCTCATCTGCTTGATGGAGGGCTGCAGCGTGGCATATTTGTTCTGGAGAGCGTCGGCCGCGACGGCCACGTTCGAAGCAAGGGCCGAGGAATCGGAGGAAAGCGCCGTGTTGGTGGGAGCGAAGGAGCGCTGCTCAAAACGGATCTTCTGGTTATCCTGATTGGTGAGGAATTCGGCAAGGGCCATGGCCGCCGCCGGATTTTTGGAGTGCGCGTTCACGCCGTAGAGCTTGAAGTTCGCGAAGGAACCCATCTGGGTATCCTTGCCGCCGAGCTTGATGGTGGGGAGCTTGGTGGCGCCGAAGTCGCTGCCCAGAGCCTGCTGGATCTTCGCAGCGTTCCAGGTGCCCGAAACGGCGGCGGCGATGGTGCGATTCTTGAAGTTCTGCGCCAGCAGGGAATCAAAGTTTGCGCCCCAATCCACGAATTTGGATTTCTGGCTCACGAGGCTGAGCATGTAGGTTGCACCGGTAAGGCCGTTCGCGCTGTTGAAGTCGCACTGCGTGGGATCGGTGCCACTTTGGCCGAACACCTTGCAGCCGGCGGCCAGGAAGAAGGAGGCCACGTACCAGCCGTTGTTGTTGAGGTTCATGGCGAAGTTCTTCACGCCGGAGGGAAGCTGCTTGCTCATGATGTTTTCGAGCGAAGTGACGTCGCTGTCCTTCAGGTACTTCTTGTCGTAGTACAGGAAGTAGGTATCGGCGGAAGACGGATACGCATAAAGCTGGTTGTCCACCGTGGCGGCGGTTACCGAAGCGGCCGTGTTGTCGCTCTTGATTTTGTCGGTATCGATGGTGATGGGCAGCAGCGCGCCGGCTGTCTGGAGGGTGGCGAGCTGGTCGCTCGCAAACGCGAACACGTCGCCGGCCGCGTCAACGTCCTTCAGAACCGTGGTGGCGGCAACGTCTTCGCCGCATACGCCGAGCTTGATGGTGTAGTTGTTGTCGGTGTGGGTTTTGGTGAAATTGTCCGCCATGGTTTTGAGCATCGCCTGGTCGTCCTGGGAACCCCAGAGCGTAAGGGTGATGTCTTTCGGCGCCGCCGAAGAGGACGACGGGGTGGACGACGAGGAGGAAGATCCCGAGGAAGATGCCGAGCCGGACTTGCACGCGGTGAGCGTGGAAGCCATCATAACGGCCGCCAGGGAGAATGCAAGGGCTGCTTTCGCCTTTCTGAACATTACGATACTCCTCTCCTTTGAAAGAAAAAATCGGTGATATTATGAACAGGACGATCCTGTTGCATACGATAAGGTTCCCTTCCGGAGGCGTAATCGGCGGGTAGGCGCGGAAAGGGGAGAACCCGTCCGGTTTGCAAACGATTGCATTTAAAAGCGCGACGCTTTTTCCGAACAAGGCAAGAGGAAAAGGAGCGTTTGCCTGGTTATGCAAACGTTTGCAAAACGGAGCAGAAACAATCTATATGTAAGCAGAAATACGGCAGAGCCATGCAAAGCACACCGCGCGAAGGCGGAAATCCCCAAATGCAATCGTTTGCATCTTGATGCAAACGAAACCCCGCCGATTCGGTGGAAATGCGTGTCCGCCGCCCGGATATTCAGCAGGAAACGCGCTGGACGATGTGCGTGGGGACGAAAACGCTCATGGGGCCGGCTTTATGCTTAAACTGCGCGAAGAGCAGTTCGAACGCCGTTTTGCCCAGATTGTAGGCGTTCACCTCCACGGAGGTGAGGGAAGGAAGATTGTATTCCGAAAGCGTCACGTTGTTGAACCCGGCCACAGCCACATCCTGCGGGATGTGCAGGCCGTGCTCCATGAGGCAGTGGATGGAGGCATACGCCTGAAAATCGTCGCTTGCAATGAGGCCCGTGAACTTCTGCCCGGAGTGCAGGAGCTTTTCCGTCATGGCATAGCCGTCGGCCACCATATAGGAACCGGGGACGACGAGCCTTTCGTCGAACGGAATGCCGTTTTCCTCGAGGGCGCGCCGGTAGCCGCGCAGGCGGTCCAGAATCACCATCATTTCGGGTGTGACGCCGATGAAGGCGATCTGCCGGTGTCCTTTCTGGATGAAGTACCGGGCCAGCTCGTAGCCGGCGCGGACGTTGTCGTTATCCACCCAGTGCACGCCCTGCGCGGCGGAGTCGTCGGGCCGGCCAACCAGCACGAACGGCATGTTCGCCGCCTTCAGGTGTTCCACGGCCGCGTCCTTTTGGCGGGAGGACATCAGAATCATCCCCTCCACCACGCCGCCGCCGATGAGATCATCCACCACTTCGGTTTCCCGCTCGGGGCTGCCGGAGTTGGAAAGGAGGATATTGTAGCCGCTCAGGTCGGCCTGCGTGGTGATACCGCGCAGAATCTCCGGGAAAAACGGGTGCTGAAAAGCCTTGTCGCTGTTCCCGGGGATGAGGGTGCCGACGATGCGCGTGATTTTGCTCACCAGCGAACGGGCAATCATGTTGGGATGGTACCCCATTTCCTCCATGATGGCGTGCACACGCGCCTTGGTGGCTTCGCTGATGAGGCTGCTGTTGGAGATCACGCGCGAAACGGTGGACGCCGAAACATGCGCCGCACGGGCGATGTCGTGAATGGTGGTGGCGATTGGAATTCCCTCTTTGCAATCGTTTGCATAAGTATATCATACCGAAATTGATAATGCAATACCCACAGATCGTAAAAAAAAAATTATTTTGTTTTATGGAATGTGATTAGGAGATTCCCGGAAGAGACGGATCGCTTCCCGGCCGCTTTGCGGAGCGGCATGCACGAAAAACGCCTGCTTTGCATCCGATGGGGAACTGCGGAGGGATTCATTGGAGCGCGCGTTTCCCCGGAATTTTTGCGCGTGAAGTGGGGATGCTTTTACTGGCGGGGAAAACGCGGCGCACCGAATCCTTGCCGGACGCGGCGAAACGGCGGGCGGCTTTTTTACGCCGAAGAAGAAAAATACACGTTTGAATTTCCAATGCAAGCGTGGGAGGGTACGGATATGTCTGCAAGCAGAAAATCGCGCGTGCTTGCGCCGCAGAATTACGACGCTATCAACCGGTTCAAGATGGAGTGCGCGGCCGATATCGGGCGCACCCAGTTTACCAAGGAGAAAAACGACCATTACAAGGGCGACCTCACCGCCAGGCAAAACGGCGGCGAAGGCGGGCCGATCGGCGGCGAAATGGTCCGGCGCATGATCAAGCAGTACGAGCAGCAGCTGTAACGTTGCGTATAGGCGGGGCGGAAAGCGTTGAACTTTCTGCCCCATTTTTTTTCGGCTTTTCGGGGGCGTTACGGAGCGGACACCGCGCTTTGGAGCTTTGCGGCGAACGCGCGCGCCGCGTCCTCCCCGGGCGCTCCGCAGGAGGAGAGCACCGCCAGGGGCTTTTTTCCGCACGCTGCTCCGATGCGCTCCGCCGCCGCGTCGTACTCGTTCTTTTTATCCGCGTGGGTCAAAACGACGCCCAAGCGGGCGATGTTCTTTCCGTGCTGCGCGAGAAAGCCGTTGACGGGGGAACTGGGCCGCCCCGCCCACACCGGCGTGGCCACCACCACAAGGTCGTATTCCTCCGCGCGGTGCTCCGCGGGCAAAACGGGCGCGGCAAAGCCAGTGGCGGCTTCCCGCCCCGAACGCAGAAAGCCCCAAAGCCCTTTGCGGCTCCTGATTTCCCGGATTTCCTCGAGTTCGGCAGAAAGCGGCGCGGCAATCAGTTCCGCGGCTTTTTTGGTATGCCCTTTCAAAGAGTAATAAACCACGAGCGTTTTCATTTTAAAACCTTCTTTTCCGGGCCGGCCTGATCCGTGCGCATCGGCCCGCTTTTCTGTTTGCCGCATTTCTGCAAAAAACGTGCTCCGGAGCGTTTCGCCCAACGCGGGGAGACGGGCGGAACACGGCTTCCGATTACGGATAAAAGCTCCGTCAAACACAGTATACCGTTCTTTGGGGAGAAAATCCACAGCGGCGCGGAAGGCTTGTATCCTTTTTGTTACGTCTTTGTTTACAGATTATTCATTGCAATGCGCGGAGATTTGAGATATACTAAAGTTGGAAAAAAAGGCGCGCAGAATGCGCGTCTCCGGCGGCGCGGCGGTTCCGGAACCCGGCGGGGTGCTTCTTACGAAACAGAAGAACAAACGCAACATTGTGAGGAATGGATTTTATGAATATTGCTTTTTTCCTGACGCCCAAAAAAGACGTGGTTTATATGAAAGAAAACGCGACCATGCGCCAGACGATGGAGCGGATGGAATACCATCGCTATTCCGCCATTCCCATCGTGGGGAAGGACGGCGGCTATGTCGGCACGCTCACCGAGGGCGACCTGCTGTGGAAGATCAAGAATACGCCGGGGCTCGATTTCGAGAGCGCCAGCCGCGTGCCGATCTCGGAGATTCCGCGCCGCGTGGTGAACGAGCCGGTACATATCAACTGCGATATGGAGGACCTGCTCATTATCGCGGCCAAGCAGAACTTCGTGCCGGTTGTGGATGACGAAAACCGCTTTATCGGCATCGTCAAGCGCAGCGCCATCATCACCTACTGCTACGATAAGCTCTACCGCGTCAAGACTATTCTGAAGGCGTAAAAAAAGCGTAAAATAAAAGCGCGGGGGCTGCCGGTTTGCCGGAAGCCCCCGCCGTTTTTTTGCTGCGGGCTTTCTCCGCTTTTTCATCGGATACCCGTATCCGATTAATCGAACAGCTTTTCCATGCTCAGCTCGCGGTCGGCGATGGCGCAGAATTCCCGGCTGTGCGAAACGAACAGCACGGCACCCTCGAAGCTCAGCACGGCCTCGCGCAGCTGCGCGATGGCGGCGGCGTCCAGATGGTTGGTGGGCTCGTCCAGAATCAGCAGGTTGTGCTCGCGCAGCGTGAGCTTGCACAGCTTCACCTTGGCCTGCTCGCCGCCGGAAAGCGTCCCCAGCGCCTGCATCACCTGCTCCGGGCGCAGGCCGCAGCGCGCGAGATGCGCGCGCACCTCGCGGTCGCGCATCGTGGGGAAGTTGTCCTTGATTTCGGCGAAGGCGGTCTTGCCGGGGTCGGGCCAGACGTTTTCCTGCTCGTAATAGCCGATCGCCGCGTCCGGCTCGAAGCGGTAGCGCCCGTTCAAGGCCGGCAGCAGCCCCGCCAGCGTTTTGAGGAAAGTGGTTTTGCCGATGCCGTTGAACCCCGTGATGGCGAGCTTCTGGCCCGTTTTGACGGCCAGGTCGATGGGGGGCAGCAGCGGCTGAACATACCCCACCTCCAGCGCGCGCACGTGCAGCAGCACCTTGGGCGCCACCGTTTTGAACGGAAAGGTGAACGTGGGCTTGGGCGGCTCCGCGGGCTTTTCCAGCAGGTCCATTTTTTCGAGCTTCTTGCGCCGGCTCTGCGCCATGGCGGTGGTGGAGGCGCGGTAGAGGTTGCGGCTGATGTAATCCTCGAGCTTGGCCACTTCCTTCTGCTGGCGCTCGTAGGCCCGCACGTATTCCTCGGCCTTCTGCTCCTTTTGCTGCACAAAGCTCGAATAGGTGCCGTTGTAGCGGCTGATGGAATAGAATTCGATATCGCACACGCAGTTGATGACGCGGTCGAGGAACGAGGCGTCGTGCGAAACGAGGATGAACGAGCCTTTGAAGGCCGAAAGGAATTTGGCGAGCCAGTCGATATGGGAGCGGTCAAGGAAGTTGGTGGGCTCGTCGAGCAGCAGGACGTCGGGCGCCTCGAGCAGGAGCTTTGCCAGCAGCACCTTGGCGCGCTGCCCGCCGGAGAGCTTCTGCACGGGCGTATCCAGCCCGAAGGCGACGATGCCCAGGCCGGCCGCCACCTTCTCCACTTCGCTGTTCACGGCGTAAAAATTGTTGGCTTCCAATATGCTCTGGCATTCGCCCGAAACGGCCAGCAGCTTTTCCAGCTCCGCGGGTTCGCGGCAGGAGGCGATTCTGGCGTTGGCTTCGCTTAAACGCCGCTCGGTGTCGAACAGCTCCGCGAACGCGCCTTTCAGGTATTCCCGCACCGTTTGGCGCGCGCCGATCTTCGCTCCCTGGTCGAGGTACCCGTGGCGGATGGAGGGGTTCCACTTCAGGAGGCCGCTGTCCGGAATGACGTTGCCCGCCAGAATGTTCACGAGCGTGCTTTTGCCCGCCCCGTTGCGCCCCGTAAGGCCCATTTTGTCGCCCCGGTAAAGGGCCAGGCCGGTGTCGCTAAACAGCTTTTTCTCGCCGAACGCGTGCGTCAGCCCCGAAATTTCCACTAAACTCATATATCCCACCCGATCAATTCTGCGCCGGTCCGCTTCCGGTTCCGCCTGCGGCTCAAACCCCGCGTCCAACGCACGCGGCAGGCTTTGGGCGCGGATTTGATTCCGCTTTGAACCGGAAATTCGTATAAAAGGAGGCGGCGGGGGCCCGAACGCCGGCGCCCGGCCGCAAAAGTACAAAAAAATGCACAGGGGCAAGTAAAACTTATCCCCTGTGCCCGCAAGGTTTCGGCGCTCCTGAATAAGCCGACCGGAACCTTTGCCCGGCGCGTCGCGGCTGGTCCGCTTCGCTGCCAAAAGTAAAGTCAAATCAAGTTCCGTACCGCTTGGCCGTTCACAGAGTACCGAAAGGGCGCACAAACCCCTTGGTTACTTATCCGCAAACAAACCATCCCGGTAACACATGCGTGGATCACCGCTCCCGAATAAAACATCCAATAAATAAAAGTTTACACAGATACTATAGACCAAAAGCCCTAAAATGTCAAGCGTAAATTTTACATAGCACCCGGTACGGTGCCCGGTTCCGACACCGCCGCAAAGCCCTTCGCGCGGGGCGGCAGCAGCAGCGGCTGGAGCTGCCGCCCTTCCAGCGCCGCCTCGAGAGCGGGAAGAATGAGGGAGAAATCGGCCACCACGGAAAGGGGCTTGTTCGCGGGGTCGTCCTGCCGGGCGGGCACGAAATAGACGTGCCGGGCGCGCAGCAAACGGCCGATGTTTTCGGCGCCGGCGCCCAGCGCGTCGTTGGTGGAAACGGCCAGCACCAGAGGACGGCCGCCGCGCAGGTGCGACTTGGCCGCCATGGTGACGGCGGTATCGTTGATGCCGTGCGCAAGCTTGCCCAGCGTGTTGCCGGTGGCGGGCGCGATGAGCATCACGTCGAACATTTTTTGGGGGCCGATCGGCTCGGTTTCCACGATGGTGTGCAGGATGTGGTGGCCGCAGGCGGCTTCGATCTGCCCGCGGAAATCCTCCGCACGGCCAAATTTGGTATCCGTTTCGTAGGCGGTTTGCGACATCACGGGCAGCACCTCGTACCCCGCGCCGCGCAGCGTGCGCATCTGGGGGATCACGTCCCGGAACGTGCAGAACGAGCCTGTTAGGGCGAATCCGACGGTTTTCATGTCAGGCCAGCTCCTCTTGGGTCACAGGTTGGGAAAAAGCGTACCATCCGGAAAAAACGTATGAAACATATAAAATGTACGGTACGAAACAGACGGTATGGAAAGAAAGCAGGTAAAAATACAAATCGTATACGCCGGGAATGGTCAGACACTTTCTTCTTCCGTTATGATGTTGAGCACCGTATCGCGGATGATGGTGCCGGCGGTGATGGGGGCAACCTTGCCGGGCAGCGAAAGCGCCCACACGGTTTTGATGCCCATGCGGCCCGCCGTTTCGAAATCCACGCCGCCGGGCTTGGAGGCGAGGTCGATCACAAGGCAGCCGCGCCGCAGCTTGCCGAGCACGTCTTCGGTGAGCAGCACGGCGGGCACCGTGTTGAACACCACGTCGAAGCCGCCTGCCACAGCCGGCAGAGCGCCGATCTTCACGGGCGTGTAGCCGAGCGTTTTCATCCAGGCAAGGTCGGCGTATTTGCGCGCGCAGGCCGAAACCCGCGCTCCCAGCGCGTGCAGGTCGGCACACAGCGTTTTGGCCACACGGCCGAAGCCGGTTACCAGGCAGTTCGCGTCGTGAATGGTGATGGGCAGCTCCTCCATGGCGATCTGAATTGCGCCCTCCGCCGTTGGGATGGTGTTGAGCACGGCCAGCTCCTCGCGCTCGTAATAATCCGCCAGGCGCACGCCGTGCGCGGCGGCCAGCTCCTTCGTGCGTGCGCTGATACGGCCGCCGGCGAACAGCGTGCCGGGCGCGGCGGCTCCGAACAGTTCCTCAAGCGGGATGGACGCGCGCGCGAACGGCGCGTTGACGTTTGCGCCGTCCACGGAGCAGGGCAGCGGGAGGACGACGCAATCGGCTTTCTGCACGGCTTCGGCGGCGCTGCGCAGCAGCATGATATCTTTGGAAACCTCGACGTCGCGGTCGAAGCCGGAGGCGAGCACATGGTATCCGTCCGCGGCGAGCAGCCCGGCCAGATGCACCTGGCGCAGGTCGCCGCCCACGACGGCAAACGATTTGACGGCGGGTTGTGATGCCATACGAAAAAACCTCCACAGGATGATAGCGGGAGCGCCCCGCGCGGGGGCGTTCCCCTGCGGGTCGCCCCACGGCGTGTTCCGCCCTCGGCGGCGCGGCTGCACTATCATCGTATGAAGGCCCGGGCGGTTGCGTTCGGAGCGCGAAAACGGCCCCCGCCAAAAGAATTTCCCTAGGTTTTGGGGGGGGGCCCCTGCAGTATTTTCGGGAAGAAACGGGAGAAAGAAGCGCTCTTTCCGCCGTTCCCTGCGGCGGGATGGGAAACGGCGAGCGAACGGGAATCCGCTTACAGCTTCCGTTCTTTTTCGTCGAGAGTCAGCAGCACGCTCAGCGAGATTTCCCCGGCTTTAAATTCCACGCGCGTGAAATCCCCGCAGCTTGCCGTGGCCGTGAAGGTGCCGTGTACCAGCGTGGGCGTGGAGATGTCGCACTGAATTTCCCGCAGGGCCAGCTCGCTGCACGCGTTGGCGGCCAGCATGTTGGTCAGCTCCGAAACCGCGCTCTGCGCCATCTCGTCGAATTCTTCGAGGGGCATTCCGCCCATCATGGTGGAGGCCACGCTTTTCGCGTCCTCTTTGCTGAGGGTGTAAAGCACGTTCCCGTGCAGGTCACCGATGACGCCGATGATGACGACGACGCCCGGGGAATCGAACTGTTTTCCGTAATTCTCCACCTTGCCGACGCTTACGCCGCAAAAACCGAGCTGGGAGAGGACATTGACGGAGGCCGCGGAGAAGGACTCGATGACTTTTCCGTTCATTCGCATTCGCCCCTGTTGAACCCTACGCTCATATACAGTTCGCCGAACGGGGAATCCGCTTTGACGGAACTGACGGTATCCAGATCGGATTTGGAAATCACGACGGATTCGCCGTGGATGATCGTGGGCGGCGCGACGCGCAGCCCGAGCAGCTTGTTGCTCTTGTTCATGAGAGAGCAGGCGATGCCCGCCACGATGTTGGAGAATTCGCCCATCACGCTCAAAAAATCCTCGTTTTTCAGGGACGCGGGCTCCTTGTGAAGCAGCCGGGCCGTGAACTCGGAGGCCTCCTCCGGCGCCATGTCGAGAATCATGCGGCCGCCGTATTTGCCGATGATGCCCATCACGATGGAAAAGCCCTGCGAGGTGCGCTCCACGTTTCCCCTCACTTCGTCGCGGAACGTGGGCGCAAATTTAAACATGCGGTTGAAGGTATCGTTCAGAGCTTCCTGAAACACGGTGAAGTAGAGCTTATCGAGCTCGGAGAACAGCTCCTCGTCCGCCATCACGCGGTTGATGATGAGGGTAAGCTCCTCAGCGTCCACGGGTTTCTGGATATACCCCGAAACCTTCGCCTTTTTGGCGTTGTGAACGATCTCCTCGTCCATCATGGAGCTGACGACGATCACCTTGATGTTGGGGTCGACGACGTGGATCGCCTTGGTGACGGTGAGGCCGTCGGTCCCCGGCATGGTCATATCCATCGTGACGACGTCGGGCTTCTGCTGCGAAACCATCTCCACCGCTTCCTCCAGCGTGCCGGCGCTTCCCACCACGTTGAAGCCGCTTTCAGTCAGGATATTGGAGAGCATGATGACGGAAAAGGGGGAATCGTCCACCACGGCTACTTTGATGTCCTTCATATCATCCCAGCTTTGCTCAGATTCGGTGAAGCGTGCGGCCGCAGCCGCCGTTTTCGGGCGCTTTCGACATAATTCCCTGCCGTGCGGCATCCTGCTGCACCGTTCACCGGAAAACAGATATTGAAAGCAGTATATCGCATTTACCGGTAAAGTGCAATTATTTTGGAAATCGCCTCCGGAAAGAAAAAGGGAAGCGCCGGGCAATTGCGCGGCAAAGAACTTCCGCCGAAATGGGAAAGCGGGCCCTACGGCAGGCCTGCCAGGCGGCGCGCCGCATCGAGCAGGGGTGCGCGGCGGTTTTCGAGCGCGCCGTCGAGCACCATGCCGTAAAGCCGGCGCAGCAGCGCGCCCATCCGCGGCCCCTGCGGCACGCCCAGGGCGAGCAGGTCGCGCCCGTTCACGGCGAGGTCGCGCAGGCTCAGCGGGGAGCGCGCCCGGAGCGCCGCGTCCAGGGCGGCCTCCGCCTGCGCGAGGGAGCAGAGCCGATCGGGGGCGAGCGCGGGGTTTTGCGCGAGAAGATCGGCGCGCCGCATGGCCAGCAGGCGCCGCGCGTCCTCCGGCCCGAGCCGGGCCAGCAGGCGCCGCGCGCAGGAGGGCGCGGGTGTGAGCGGGTCGTCGTGGTGCCGGATGAGCGCGCTCACGCGGGCGATTTCGGTATTCGGGCGCTTCAGCCGGCGCAGCGCCTCCTGCGCCGTTTCGGCGCTGCTCGCGGCGTGGCCGGTAAAATGCCCCTCGCCGAGGGCATCCTGCGAAAAACACTGCGGCTTGGCGGCGTCGTGCAGCAGCAGGGCGGTGCGCAGCAGCAGGTCGTTTTCCGGCGCGGCCTCCACGGCGGCGAGGGAATGCTCGTACACGTCGTAGATATGAAAGCGCGAATGCTGCGAAAAGCCCATCGAGGGGCCGAGCTCCGGCAGCACGGCGGCGATCACGTCGGAAAATTCCAGAAACGCCGGGCGCACATACGCGCCCGCGAGCGCGCGCCGCAGTTCCTGCGCCACGCGCTCCGCCGAAACGCGGCAGAGCAGCTCCAGGCAGCCGTGCATGGCGCGTGCCGTGCGTTCCTCGGCCGAAAAGCCCAGCGTGGCCGCGAAACGCACGCCGCGCAGGATGCGCAGGGCGTCCTCGTGGAAGCGCGTTTCCGGGTCGCCCACGCAGCGCAGGGTGCGGGCGCGCGCGTCCGCGCACCCGCCAAACGGGTCGATAAGCGTTTCTCCCGTGGCGGCGCACGCGTTGATGGTGAAATCTCTCCGCGCGAGGTCCTCGCGGATGCTGGGCGTAAAAGAGACGCGGTCCGGGCGGCGCCCGTCGGAATAGGCGCCGTCCACGCGGAAGGTGGTGATCTCCACCGGGGTTTCGCCAAACAGCACGGTCACGGTGCCGTGCGCAAGCCCCGCGTGTACCTGGCGGAACTCCGCGAACAGGCGGGCCGTTTCCGCGGGCGGCGCGGAGGCGGCGATATCCCAGTCGTGCGGGGGCAGCCCAAGCAGCGCGTCGCGCACGCACCCGCCCACCGCGTAGGCTTCGAAGCCGGCCTGCCTCAGCCGCCGCAGCGCCGAAGCGACCTCCGGCGGCATTTCCAGCAAAAACGGCCCGGCGCCCGGCTCCACGGAAGGCATGGCCTTACTCCTTCCGGCCCGGCAGGCCCATGATGAAGTCGCACAGCGTTTCGGTGGCGTGCGGCTTTGAGAGGAGCCGGATATTCTCGATCATGCTCTGCAGCCGCTGCGGGTACAAAAACAGCTGGTAGAGCGCCTCGTCCACAGGAAAGGTCTTGGTGGTATTGATGGCCATCCCGTTATTGAGCAGAAATTCCACGTTGCGCTCCTCCTGCCCGGGAATGGGGTTTGCCATCACCACGGGCAGGTTCTTGGCCAGCGCCTCGCTGGTGGTGAGCCCGCCCGGCTTGGTGACGATGCAGTCGGCGGCGTCCATCATCAGGTCCACGTTATTGACGAAGCCGAACTTGTAAACGGGCCGGTGCGTGCGCATCCGCTCGATTTTGCGCAGCGCGCGCTCGTTGTTGCCGCACACCGCCAGCACCTGAAAATCCGTTTCCAGCGAGTCGATGGTGGCGAGCGTGTGCGCCAGGTTGCCGTACCCCATGCTGCCGCTCATGAGCAGCACCGTCTTGCGGTCCTCGTCGATGCCCAAGCTCCGCCGCGCCTCGGCTTTCGGGATGCTGCGGCTGAACTTGGGGTTCACGGGGATGCCGAAGGGCAGAATCTGTTCGCGCGCGATGCCGCGCTTTACGGCCTGGAGCGTGAGCAGCTCGCTGGCCGTAACGATGTACTCGATGTGTGTCACATCCTGCCAGAACGGATGAATGGTGAAATCCGTGACGATGCCGATGACGGGCGCGTGAATCCACCCGCGCGTTTTCATGACGTTCACCACCTGCGCCGCGAAAATGTGCGAGCACACGATGACGTCGGGCCGGAACTCCTCTTCGATCAGCCTTTTCAGCTTGACGGAGAGGATGGAGTTGGCCACGCCCGTGAGCGAATGGAGCGAGTCGTGCTGCCGCTTTTTCTCGGCCGCCCGGTAGACGCGCCCGTAGGCGTCCGGCGTGATGGCGGTCGCCATGAGGTAGCCGCGCGAGATGGTTTCATATAAAACCGGATTCAGATAAGCATACGTATCCACCACGCGGCATTCCACGCCGCGCGCGGTGAGCAGGTCGTTCACCGCCTTCGCGGTGGAAAGGTGCCCCTGGCCTGCGGTGATGGAAAGAAACAGAACCTTCACAACCACACCTCCGTGCCGTCTTTCTACGAAAATCCGTTTTCAACGAGGAGCATACGAATCCCCTTCGGGGATCGTGAGCAAAAAAATCCGCACAAAACCGTATCGCAAGGTATTGCCCGATTTTTTACGCCCTCGATCGAAGAGCCGTATAAAACCCGCCTTTTTCAGAACCTCGTATCCTGTTCCGGGGAAATGCGCTCCCATATTCCGGTTTCCGCAAATAAAGCGGCGTTCCCCGTTCCATTTGCCGGAAACAGCCGAAAGATGCGGAAAGACGATTGCTTTTAGTATATCAGATTTCCGAAAATATACAAGAAACCGCGCCGGGAGCCGCGAAATGGGGGTGCTGCAAAATGAATCGTAATTC